>CANPXW010000018.1 GCA_947587025.1 uncultured Oscillospiraceae bacterium | reverse complement strand
TACTGCCCGAACTGCGAAACCGAAATAGAAATGCGCTGGGATATTGAAAGCATGGGCTATAAGGCGTTCTGCCCGGTATGCGGGAACCGCCTCATGCTCTGCGACGAGTGCCAGCACCGCACCGGCGGAGCCTGCACCGAGGACTGCGACTACGACACCCGGACAGATACCTGCCGGTTTAATCCCGGTAAGGAGGCCGGGGAGGCGGAAACGTGAGAAGAAAGAACCCGCAGGCCCGCTATGAAATCTGTAAGGACTGCGGGCGGGAGTGGAACATCAGCATCGAGCAGAAGATACCGCTTGGCGGCTACCTATGCCCGCACTGCGCGGCAAAATACAGACCGTCGCGCTGGGAAATAAACCACAACACGAAAGGGGAACACCATGAAACCAATTTATGAACCGAGAGGGGCGGCGAAAGAATACGGGGAGGCGGCCATCAACATTTACACCGGCTGCCCGCATCGCTGCTATTACTGTTTCGCCCCGACTGTACTCAGGCGCGACCGGGAACAGTTTCACACCTGCGTGGAGCCTCGAAAGGACATCGTTCAGGAGGTCGCAAAGCAGCTTGATCGGGAACACATCACCGGGAAGCTGATACATCTTTGTTTTACCTGTGACCCATATCCGACCGGCTACGACACCACGCCGACCCGCGAAATCATCAAGCTGTTGAAAGCCTCAGGAAACCACGTCCAGATTTTGACGAAAGGGGATGGCCACCGGGACTTCGACCTGCTGGATGGCGGAGATTGGTACGGAGTGACAATTTCTACGCAGGACAATCACCTTGCCGGAATCGCCGAACCATATGCTGCAGACCCAGCAATCCGCTTGACTGGCCTGCTCCACGCAAAGGCAAGAGGAATAAGAACGTGGGTATCTTTTGAGCCGGTCATTGATACCGGGGTTTTGAAGCTATTGCAAAAATATGGGACGGCGTTCGATAAGGTGAAAATCGGGAAGCTGAACTATCACCCGTCGGATATTGACTGGGCGGACTTCGGCAGGAGGGCCGAAGTCTTATGCCGGGAAATGGGTCTGGATTACTACATAAAAGACAGCCTCAGGGCTGAAATGGGAAAAGGAGGATGCTCAAAATGAAAGGTCTTGAAATGGTTCTGATTGCAATCATCATCGCGGCGGCGACAGCTCTCGTCATCATCGGGCCGAAGCTCCTGCGTATCTGGAAGTGGCGCCGGGCGTACAAACTTCCATGCAAGGTCACAAGGGGCAGGAAGCTCACCAGAAAGGCGGAGCAGTTCGGGGTAAAGAGGAAACCCTTTGAAAGCGACATCCACCTGAAAAGGCGGGTTCTGGAAAAGGTTCTCACTCCAAAGGAGGGCGAGCAATGACGGGCGTGGAAATAAGGAAGCAGATACAGAGCATCATGCGGATGAAGATGGCGGAAAGCAACCGGCTCGACATCCTGACAGGCTTTGTGGCACAGCAGCAGCGGGAGGCTTTCGCCACCGGCAAGGCCGAGGCATACAAGGAAATGTTCTCGGTCATCCGAAAGCTGGCAGGGGAAGAAAAGACGGAGCAGGCCATCGAAACCCAGCCGGGCCGGGCAGGCGGATAAAAGGAAATGGCAACCGACAGACCATAAGGCCCGCCGATTGCCACAACACAAAAACGGTAGAATTATGATAGCACACCATCGCGGGGGCTGTCAAGGGCATGGAGGCAAATATCTGATGACGAAGAAAGAACTTTCTCAATACTATTGGCTGAAAAAGGAAATAGAGGACATGGAAAAGCGGCTCCGCGCCCTGAGGGAAAGGGCCAGTGCGCCCCAGTCCACACGCCTGACCGGGATGCCGGGAGGCGGCGGGCCGTCGGATAAGCTGGCCGTGGCGGTGGCCGAGATAACCGACCTTGAGGCCATCATAGCCGCCAAACAGATAGAGTGCATCCACCAGCGCCAGCGCATCGAGAGGTTTATCTATTCCATTGACGACCCAATGACCCGCATGGTATTCACACTCCGCTGCATTGATGGGTTCTCATGGCGGGAGGTCGCCGCAGGCATGGGGCATAAAATGTCCGAGGAAAACGCCCGGCAGACGTTCCATAGATACCTGAGGGCGGCCAACGAGGCAGAAAAAACTCAAGAAAATGAGTAAATCTGTCACAAAAGTCACACATGTCACATTTTTATGAGTAGAATAGTAAAGTGGAAGAACCGAACGGAACCGAGGGAAACCGAAAGAAACCCAGAAAAACCGTTCGGTTTTTCTATTGCCATGAAAGGAGGCGGGCGCATGGGCCTGTTCGGGAACAACTGCAAGGTACACTTCGCCGGGAGCGACGGTCAGGAAAACTTTTATGCGGCCCTTAATGCGGCGGACGTGGGCTACCGCCTTTATTCCTGCTATAAGTACATCGTCAACAAGAAGCCGGACAGCGACTTCACCCTGCCCTATGAACACGTCATCCGGGCGCAATGCCGGGAGCAGAAGCACGTCATTCAGGACAGCGGCATCTTTACCTTTATGTTTGGCGTGGGGAAAGGCCAGCCGATGACGCTGGAAATCCTCAGGCAATGGCAGGATAAGATGGTGGCCTTTGTCCAGCAGAACGACATAGACGCGACCCTCGTCGAAATCGACTGCCAGAAAGTCCTTGGCGTGGATGAAGCATGGTATTTCCGGGAGCGGATGAAAAAGCTCCTGCCTCACCACCGGCACATGAACGTCTGGCACTTTGAGGACGGGCGCAAGGGCCTCGACCGGCTGATTGAATTTTCGGACTACCTCGCGGTCGGCCTGCCGGAGTGGCGGCGCACGAAGAAAGCCAGCCACAAGGACGACGTGCGCTACATCACCCACTACATCAAGAACAAAAAGCCGGAAATCGACATCCACCTGCTTGGCTGCACCGATGCGCGAATCCTCAAGGAAAACAGCTTTTGCACATCCTCCGACAGCACATCATGGCTGGCCGGGGTCAAGTACGGCACCATCGACGACGGCTTCCAGAAGCGGCACATCCGCAATTTTAAGAGGGAGCTTTTCGAGGCCCGCCGGGAGGCCATCATCGCGGAGCTTGCAAAGCGCGGGGTCACATCCGGGAGCAGGAATCTCGACTACACAACGAACGCCAGCCTGTGCGCGACTATCTGCAGGAATCAGTATTCGCTCACAGCCGGGCCGCAGAATTAAAAGGAGGACACATCATGAAAGCATTGGTACTCAGCAGCGGGGGCGTGGACAGCACGACCTGCATCGGCATCGCGGTGGACAAGCTGGGGGCGGGAAATATCTCTACCGTCTCCGTATTCTACGGGCAGAAGCATGAAAAGGAATTGGAGTGCGCGGCCAAAATCGCGGACTACTACGCGGTGCCGCACTTCGTCCTTGACCTGTCCGAGATTATGAAATTCTCCAACTGCCCGCTGTTATCCCACAGCACCGAGGGCATCCGGCACCAGAGCTATGCGGAGCAGATAGCTCAGGACGGCGAGGGCATGGTCAGAACCTATGTCCCGTTCAGGAACGGGCTGCTCCTGTCCGCCGTGGCAGCACTGGCAATGTCCATCTACCCGGACGAGGACACGGAAATCTACTTGGGAGCGCACGCCGACGACGCGGCAGGCAACGCTTACGCGGACTGCAGCCGGGAGTTTACGGAGGCGATGAAAAAGGCTATCAGCATCGGGACGTATGGCAGGGTTCACGTCGTCGCCCCTCTGGTAGACCTCAATAAAGCAGGGGTCGTGAAAATCGGGCTGGGGCTGAAAGTCCCCTACGAACTCACATGGTCGTGCTATGAGGGCGGCGACAGGCCATGCGGCACCTGCGGAACCTGCATCGACAGGGCGGCGGCGTTCGCTGCGAATGGGGTCGAAGACCCCGCACTCAAAAAATAACAAAAATCAGAAAGTGAGGAAACCACAATGAAAAAAACCAACTCGAACTTGATTGGTCTGAACATGATATTCGCGGTAGCTCTCGTTATCTCGAATGTCGTAACCGCGAAGCTGTTCGCAACCGGGCTGACGCTTTTCGGCGTCCCCATCACGCTGCCGGGCGCGGCCCTCTGCTACGCCATCACCTTTTTGATGACGGATGTCATCGGGGAGCTATGGGGCAAAAAGGAAGCCAACCGGACGGTGCGCTGGGGCTTTATCGCTCAGGCGCTTGCATCGCTGCTCATACTGGCGACACAATATCTGCCCGCCGCAGATGGAACGGTGCAGGAGGCGTATAACACCCTACTCGGACAGAACTGGATATTCGTCATCGGCTCATTGGTGGCGTACTTCGCGTCGCAGAGCTGGGACGTTTGGATTTTCCATAAAATCAGGGACAGGTTTGAGGCGGACCCGCGCAAGCGGTGGCTCTGGAATAACGGCTCTACCATGACGAGCCAAATCATCGACACGGTGCTGTTCATCGGAATATCGTTCGGACTTGGATTCGGATGGTTCTTCGACCCGGCCATGCACGCGCCGCTGCTGGCGATGATGGTGGGGCAGTACGTTCTGAAATTCATCCTTGCCGCGCTGGACACTCCGTTTTTCTACATCATGACCCGCAGGAGAAAGGGGCAGGACGATGAATCTGCAACGAATGGAACTCTCAGCCCTCAAGGGGGCAGAGTATAACCCACGAAAAGACCTGCAGCCGGACGACCCGGAATTTCAGAAGATACGCCGCAGTATTCAGGAATTTGGATGCGTGGAGCCTATCATCTGGAACCGGCAGACCCAGCACGTCGTAGGCGGCCACCAACGTCTGAAAGTCCTGCTCAACATGGGGCAGACCGAGGCGGAAGTGGTCGTCATTGACTGCACGCTCAGGGAAGAAAAAATCCTCAACGTCATGCTGAACCGCACGAAAGGCCGGTGGGACAATGAAAAGCTGGCCGCTCTCATGCAGGAATTAAGCGACGCGGGGGAAGTCGAGCTGACAGGGTTCGACGAATGGGAACTACAAGGTTTACTTGAGGACTATTCCCGGCTGGAAGATGTTCTCAGGTACGACGACCAGCAGGCCGGGGACGGCGAAGCCGAGGACGAGCCTCAGGAGCCGGAAACCTTTGAAATGGCTTTCCAGATACCCGTTGAATATGCGGACGACGTAAAGCTGTTCATGGACACGGCGGAGGAGCCGGAGGCAGAGCTGGCGGCGGCGGTCGTGAACTTCGTCAGGATGGGGGAATAGGCGGCATGGAAATCATCAAGAAGAAAATCTCTGAAATGAACCTCGCCGAATATAACCCACGGGTCACGCTCCAACCCGGTGACGAGGAATATGAAACCATCAAAAGGAGTATTGAAAAATACGGGCTGGTTCAGCCCATAGTCTGGAACAGGAGAACGAATACGGTCGTCGGAGGGCATCAGCGCTTGCGGGTGCTTTCCGACATGGGTATTCAGGAAGCGGACGTATCGGTCGTTGACTTGGACAGCATCGCGGAAAAGCAGCTCAACATCGCGCTGAATAAGGTGGAGGGCAAATGGGACGACAGGAAGCTGTCTGAAATCCTGCTGGAACTGGGCGACGATGCGGTGCAAACGGGATTCACGCTCCCGGAAATAGAAGTCCTGCAAAACGAGCTTCAAACCTTTTTCGACGACGAGGAGGACGAGGAACCCGCCGGGGAGGAGCCGCCGCAGGACTTTTTCTTGCTGACCCTCACATTCGACAAGGCGGACGAAAAGGACGTGAAATCCTATATCAAGAAAAACGGCGAGGACGGTATCGTCATGGCTATTGTGCGCAAGGCGAAAGGGGAAACGTAATGGCAGGCAAGTGACGCAGACCCGCTTCTTTCCTGCGGTGGAAAAGGAGAGGTAGCGCATGGGCGACACATCAAAAATCAAACCGTGGGAACGGCAGCCGGGGGAATCAGAAAAGGCTTTTGAGGCGTTCGCCTGCTACCGGGACATGGGCGAGAGCCGTACATTCACGGCGGTGGCGGGTAAGTTGCAAAAAAGTGGCAGCCTAATCCGCAGGTGGAAAGATAAATTCGACTGGGAACAAAGGGTATCTGCCTATGACAACGACCTCGAACGGCAGGCCCACCGGGAAAAGCAAAAGCTCGTAGCGGACACCAGAAAGCGGCAGCTCCAAATCGCTATGCAGCTTGAGAAAAAGGCCCTCGAAGCCCTCAACATGATACAGCCGGAGGACATGACGGCGAGGGACATCAAGGAAATGCTCAGGCTGGCGACCGACATCGAAAGAAAGACCCTCATTGAAGCGGAGCAGAACACCGAAACCGAGCAGGCCCGGACAAGCCTCGCGGACAGCATTATCTCCGCATACGAGAAACGGATAGGAGGCGGCAAATGATTACAGAAGATGCAATCAACTTCTACGCCTCACGCCCGGTCGAATTTGTGGAGGACATCATCGGGGCCATACCAGACCCGGAGCAGGCCGCCGTCCTGCGCAGCGTGGAGGCCAACCCGATGACGACCGTCCGAAGCGGTCACGGCGTAGGGAAATCCACCGTGGAGGCGTGGACGATAATCTGGTTCATGGTAACGCGGCCATTTCCCAAAATCCCCTGCACGGCTCCGACCCAGCACCAGCTATTTGACATCCTATGGGCGGAGGTCAGCAAGTGGCTCAGGAATAACCCAGCACTTGGAACGGAGCTAATCTGGACGAAAGAAAAGCTCTACATGAAAGGCTACCCGGAGGAATGGTTCGCGGTGGCCCGGACGGCCAGCAAGCCGGACGCGCTGCAGGGCTTCCACGCGGAGGACGTTCTTTACATCATAGATGAGGCCTCAGGCGTGGATGACAAAATCTTCGAGCCGGTCCTTGGCTCCCTATCCACACCGGGAGCGCGGCTCTTAATGTGTGGGAACCCGACCCAGCTTTCCGGGTTCTTCTATGACAGCCACCACAAGAACCTGCCGAGCTATTCCGCGTTTCACATCGACGGACGGAAAAGCACGCGGGTTTCTCAGGACTTTGTAAAGACCATCGTTTCCATGTACGGCGAGGACAGCGACGTGTTCCGCGTCCGCGTGGCCGGGGACTTCCCTCTGCAGGAGGACGACATCTTCATCCCCCTGCCGCTGGTCGAAAAGTCCATCATGACACCGTACACCGAAAAGGGCAGGCCGGGGCTGATACACATCGGCTGCGACGTGGCCCGGTTCGGCGACGATAAGACCGTCATTGGATATAAGACCGATGAAAAGGTCACTCTCTGGAAAAAACGCCGAGGTCAGGACACCATGAAAACGGCGGACGACATTGTAATGCTTGGCGAGGAGCTTGTCGCACGGTATAAGCTCACGGCAGCAGAGGACGACCCTATCCCCGTCAAGGTCGATGACGGCGGCGTGGGCGGCGGCGTGGTAGACCGGCTCCGCCAGATGAAACGGAACAACCCGGAAAAGCTCTGGTGGCTGGATATATACCCGGTCAAGTTCGGCCAGAGGATAAGCCATAAGCACTATTACGACACCACCACCTACATGATGGCTGTCGTGAAAAACCTCTTGCAGCCTCACGACGAGGAGGGCAAGCCGAAGCCGGTGGAGCTTATTCTGCCGGACGACAACGACCTTGTGGCCCAGCTATCCGGGCGCAAGTACGCACTCACCGACCAGAGCAAAATCAGGATAGAAAGCAAGGAGGCAGTCAAGAAGCGCGGCCAGCCGTCCCCGGACGAGGCCGACTGCGTTCTGCTTCTCTGCCTGCCAATCAAGCCACCAAAACGCAAGAAAGGGGTGAACGCATAAGATGGCAGAAAAGAAAACGACCGGGATGCAGGTTCGCATCATAAAGGGACGGCCCGTGGAAAAAGCGGACACATCCGTGCAGCTCGCCCCTCAGGAGGCAGTCAACGCCGGGGAATGGATAGCCCACCCGGTAGATATGCGGGGGCTGCGGGCGCTCGTCAAGAACAGCTCCATCCTCCCGCAGTGCATCCGGGCCTACAAGAACAACATCTGCGGCTATGGCATCGGCGTTCGGTACATCGACGACGAGGAGGAAACCGATGAAATGGCCGCCGAGTTCGCAGCGGCGGAGGAAATTCTGGAACTGCTCAACACCGAGCAGGACACAAAGGAAGTCTTTGAGGACTTGGTGGAGGCGCGGGAAATCTACGGGATAGCGTACCTCGAAGTCATCCGGGATATGACCGGGAACGTCGTCCAGATTGAATTTATCCGGGACACTCCATCCATCACAAAGACGCGACCGCTTGACCCGTACATTGAAACCCCGTACTACCACCACGGCAAGGAAACCATGCGCCGGAAAAGGTACTGCAAATACCGGCAGGAAGTGGGCGGCAAGACCGTCTATTTCCGGGAGTTTGGCGACCCCCGCATCATGGACTTGCGGGATGGAAAATACCTTGAGGACGGGGAAACCCTTGAGCTGCAATATCAGGCTAACGAGCTGATGGAATTTGCCATCGGCACGGAACCCTACGGGGAAGTGCGCTGGATAGGTCAGGTTCTTGGCGTGGACGGCTCCCGCAAGGCGGAATCTCTCAACAACAACTATTTTCAGAACGGGCGGCACACGCCCCTCATGATTATGATTGAGGGCGGTTCCCTCACGGACGAGAGCTTTGAAAAGCTGCAGGGCTACATGGACGACATCAAGGGCGAGGCCGGGCAGCACGCTTTCATCGTTCTGGAAGCGGAAAGCACCGACGGGCGCGTGGACTTCGACGACAAGGAAAAGCCCAAAGTCACCATTGAGAAGATGGCCGACATTCTCCAAAAGGACGAGCTGTTTCAGGAATACCTCGACAATAACCGCCGCCGGGTGCAGTCCTCTTTCCAGCTCCCGGATTTATACGTCGGATATACGACCGACTTCAACCGGGCCACGGCCCAGACCGCGCAGGAGGTCACGGAGGAACAGGTATTCCAGCCGGAGCGCAAGTCCCTCGCATGGGCCATCAATAACCGGCTGCTGAACGGCTACCAGTTCCGTTTTGTCGAGGCTTATTTCTTGGAGCCGGACATCAGCAACCCGGACGACCTTGCGAAGATTCTCACTATCGCAAACAGCGCCGGGGGCCTCACCCCAAACAAGGCAAAGGACATCGTGTACGGGATGCTTGGCGAAACCTCCGAACCGTTCCCGGATGAATGGGGAGAAACGCCGCTGGCAATCCAGAACAAGCAGAACGCCACATCCTTTGACCTCGGCGGCATGATGCTTACCATGCAGCGCCAGATTGAAAAGGCGGCGGCCAACCACGACGACGAGGTTGTGGCCGTGATGAAAGAAATCCGCAAGCTGCTGATGAAAGGTCAAATTACCCCGTTGACATCCGGGGAAAACGGGATGATAATTAAATCCAACGACAACCACGACCCGCAGACCGGCCAGTTCACGGACGGCGGCGGCTCAGGCGGCGGGGGAGAATCATCCGGGGACAGCTCCGGCGGTTCATCCTCAGGCAGCAGCAAGGGGACGACCGGCAGGTATGGCACGAGCAAAATCATCGGCCAGACCACAAGCACCGGGAAGCAGGTCAATTCCGTATCAGGCCACGCCGTCCAGCGTATGCGGCAGAGGCACGTCACGGCTGCGAAAGTGGCCGCCACCCTCACCAGCTCCGACACAAAGGTCACGCCGGGGCATACGCCAAACACAAAGGTCTACTACAACGAAAAGGACGGTACAAGGGTAGTCTTTGACGAGGCCACCGGGAACGTCGTCACCTGCATGATAAGAAAGGGGTAAGGCAGAACATGGACATCAAATTCACCGAAAAGGAATATGAATTTATCGAATCGGAGTTTGGTTACACCAAAGAACAGGTGGACGGCCTCAGCCCCGACGAGCTGTACGACCTCGCGGATGACTGCTTCGTCATCGAGGAGGAGGAAACAGTCGCCGCAGGGGAGGACGGGGAGCTTTCCGAACGGGGAGAAACGGCTGCCGGTATCGTAACCAAAGTCAATGAATAATCTGCAAGCGGGCGCCCAGCACGGACGGCCCGCTATTTTTATGCCCGAAAGGAGGCGTTCATCATGTGCCAGTATTGCGGGCCGCTGCTCAAGGCAATAGACGCATACCTCATAAAAGCGGATGACGACCTCGCGGACGCGCTGGACGCGGAGGGCTATGCGGAGCCGGACGAAACCGTCAAGGCGGCGAATACCCTTGAGGACGGCATCGCCGACGCTCTGGAAAAGGAAACCGGGCGCGTGGTCGCTGGCCTCAAATCCTCCAAAGACCTGAAAACCTTTGCGAAAAAGGTCTGGCCGAAAATCAAAGGCAAGGACTTGGTGAATGAGGACATCGCCGAAGTGGTCTCCACGCTCCTGCGGAAATACGTCCCGCACTACACCGGCATCTACATCAAGGCCACGGACAAGGCGCTCACCTGCACCCGCCTCAGCAAGCGGGCCACGGCTTGGATAGATAGCTGGGCGAAAGACCTCGGCGACCTCATGAAGCTGAACTCCCATAACGAAATACAGTCCATCCTTGACAAAGGGCTGACTGAGGGCGTGGGCGTTGAGGAATTTACCCGCAGGCTGCTGGAGAGCGGCATCCGGGACGAGCGGTACAAGGCCCGCCGGGCATCCTTGACCGAAGTGCTGACGGCCCACCGGGTAGCACAGCAGGAGGCTTTCATGCAATCCCCATCGGTCGAGAAAAAGCGCTGGCTCCACACCGGCAGCTACCGAAACCAGCCCCGCCCGAACCATGAGGACATGGACGGCCAGACGGTGCCGGTCGCAAGCCCCTACACGCTGCAGGGGGCCGACGGGGAAACATATTACCCCATGTACCCCGGCGACACATCCCTGCCAGCCGGGGAGCGAATAAACTGCCACTGCATCAGCGAGCCGATTGTCAATGCGGATGTTCTGGGCCTCTCCATCGAGGAGCGCGAACAGCTCCAACAGCAGGCCCTTGACGATATGGACGACGAGTGGATGGCGGAGCTGGACGCTCAGAACAAGGCCAAAGCCGGGATAGAGGACGAATAATCCGCTCAGGCCGCGCACACGGCGATTTCAGGCGCGGGCAAGGATTTTATCAACCACAACAAAACAAACGGCCCACGGGCGCGTAAACCGCGTCCACGGCTGCGATAACACGATAAGAAGCGGGACGAAAGGCGGTCCTGCTTTTTATATACCCAAAACAGGCTACCCATTGAAAGGAGGTGAGGGAGCATGAACAGGAGCTTGCGAAAGGCTTACGAAATCACGAACGCAAAAATCTCGTTTGTATCTCTGGTCGATAAGGCCGCCAATAAGCGCACGTTCCTCATGAAGAAAGCTCAGGACGGAAAGGCGACGTTCACGACCTACGGGCGCATCATCAAGGCCGAGGCGGAAACCCACTACGTCACCGGCATCGTCTACGAGCCGATGGAGGAGGACACCCACGGCAACTATATGACCGAGGATGAAATCGTCAAGGCGGCTCATTGGTTCATGAAGAACGGCAATATGGTTGACCTGCAGCACAGCTTTGAACCGCTGGACGGGGCCTCCGTCGTGGAGAGCTGGGTCGCAAAGGCCGACTTCGATATTGACGGCGAAACCATAAGGAAAGGCACATGGCTGATGACCGTGGAAGTCTCCGACGATGCTGTCTGGGACGGCATCGAAAAGGGCGAAATCACGGGGTTCAGCATGGGCGGCATTGGAGATTATAGCGAGGAGGATGTCGATTTGGAAACCGTAAGCAAAAACGCCGGGGACAACACCGGCAACAAGAAAGGTCTGCTCAAGCAGTTGGCCGACGCGCTGGGATTCGGCATTGTGGAAAAGGGAGCGGTCGCAGAGCTGTACGACAAGAGGACGAAAGGCACCCGTTTTTGGGATGCTGTTTCTTCCCTTGAAACCACGCTCAGGCATTACGACCCCGTGACCGATACCTACATCTACGAAACGGACGATGCAAAAGTCCGGGAGTGCCTTGAGGACTTCAACAGCATCGTGACCTCGATTCTGTCCAGCAGCGAGCCGATTGCAAAAGCTATTCAGACAGACCGCCCGGTAGAAAAAGCCGGGAAAGCCATGAGTAGCAAAAACCTTGAAACCCTCCACGGCATCAAGGAAAGTCTGGATGCTTTCATCAAGGCGTTTGAGCCGGAGCCGGACGACGACCCGGACGATGACGACCCGGATGATAAGCAGAAGAAAGGAACCGGCACCGGCAGCAATACCGGCGAGGGTTCCGGCAGCGCCGCCTCCACCGGGGACACCGGCAGCGGCGAGCAGGACGACCCGGACGATGACCCGGAGGACAAGAAAGGAAAATCCGTCAAAAAGGAGGACATCAACATGACGAATCAGGAGTTTGAGGCGGCTATCGCCTCCGCCATCGCAAAGGCTATGGGAACCACCCAGCCGCAGGATGGCGCACAAAAGACGGTCGAAAAAGCCGTCACACCGGAGGGGATTCAGGCCATGGTCGAGCAGGCCGTGGCAAAGGCACTTGAACCCGTCCAGAAGCAGGAGCAGGAGCCGGAGCAGGTAACGGCAGAGGGGCTTGCTGACATGATTCAGAAAGCCGTGGACAACGCCGTCGCTCCTATCCTCAAGGCCAAAGGCCTGCCGACCAACCTGAACGGCAGCGACACCGTAGAGAAGAACGCTGGCGGGGAACATTACCTGCACGGCATTCTCTAATATCACCATAAAGGAGGAAAATATTATGCCTATCGACAACAGCACTGTCATCAGAAAAGCGGCCATCGCTACCGGCACGCTTGCCTCCGGGCTGCTCAATCCTGAACAGGCCCGGAAATTCATTCAGCAGACGTTCGATGCGACCAACCTCGGCGGCCTCGTCCGTCACGAAATGCGGACGGCAAAGACCGGCGAAATCGACAAGATTGGTATCGCCTCCCGTATCGTCCGTAAGAAAACCGAGAACACCGACGACAACTACCGCGCACAGGTGAACACGTCTCAGATTGAGTACGCCACCACCGCCGTGCGTCTGCCGTGGGAAATCACGGAGGAAACCCTGCGGGAGAACATCGAGGGCCAGAACTTCGAGCAGATTGTCACCGACCTGATGACCGCCCAGCTCGGCGTTGACATGGAGGACCTCTACCTGAACGGCGACGAGGCCACCGACAAGTCCGACAAGGACTACGACTTCCTGAAAATCAACGACGGGTGGGTCAAGCAGATTTCCAACGGCGGCCACGTCAAGGATGCAGAGAAAGCTGATATGTCCCTTGACCTGTTCTATGGGGCGCTTGGCTCCATGCCGAACAAGTACAACAACGGCAAGCTGCGCTGGCTCATGTCTCCGCGCCGCGCCCAGCAGTGGGAGCTGTTCCTGCTGAATCAGGTCATCGGCAAGGGCGGAGCCGTCCCGGACAGCATCTACACGTCCCCGGCGAAGATTCCGGCGGTCGAGTGCCCGTCCATGAGCGACGACATCATCCTGCTGACTGACCCGAAGAACCTTATCGTCGTAAACACCTACGGCGTGCAGATTCGCAAGACCACCGAGGGCAAAGAGGCAATTATGCAGGATAAGCGCTTCTATGTGACCCACCTCGATTATGACCCCATCATCGAGGAGCTGGATGCGACTGCCATCATCAAGAACCTGAAATAAGCGAAAGGAGGGGCAGCCATGTTCCATTTAAGACTGGTAAAAGCTCTCTCCTACAACGGCACCATCAGCGCGACCAGAGAGAACCCGGATGTCTACACCGAGGACAGGGCCATCGCCGACGCGGCGGTAGCATCCGGGTATTTCATCCTTGTGGAGCAGCCGGGGGAACCTCAGGAAACGCCTCCGGCCGCCCCGGATGAACCCGCTGGTGAAATCCCGGACTACGAGGCATTGTCCAAACAGACCAAAGCAGAGCTGACGGCCTACGCTCAGGCGCACGGCATCAGTCTTGAGGGATGCAGGACGAAGCCCGACATTCTGGAAGCCATCAGCGCCGCCAACGGCGGAAGCTACACGATGATGGAGCTTCAAAAGGAGGTCTGACACATGGAATATTTAACGAGCATCAGAATCCCCCGCCCGAATGAAACATTTTTCGGCGTACCCGCCGGGGTATTCATCCGGCAGGGCGCGAGGGTACAGATTGACGGCAAGGTCAAGGCCCGTCTGCATCACGTCACGGATTTTAAGCAGTTCAGCGGAAACGTGGAACAGCAGAGCGGCTACTATTTCCCGTTCATCGTCACCGAGCCCGGTAAGAAGATGGAACTTATCACGAACGGGAAAGTCCAGTGGACGGACGTGGACTTTGACCCGAAAATCATCCTCAGGGTGAAACAGGGGTCTACATTCGAGCTAAAGGTGGATGGCCGCACCGTAGCCCGGCTTGATTTTTCGCAGGCCAGATTCGATGAACCGAAAGGAGATAGCAAAATGAACGTACCATTTTTCGACACCGGCGTTTGTGGCATCAACATCACCGGCCACATTGGAACGCTGAACAAGGATTCCAAAGCGGATGAAGCTGCGGTCGTTTTCGACGGGGCGCTCCCCATCGGGGCAAGGCTCGTCAGCCTGACCGTTATTCCCTCCGCTGACGCAGAGGGCGGCACTTCCGTCACCGTGGGCGACGGCGTGAACGAAAAAGCCTATGCGGATGCGGCCACCATCACCGCAGGAGAGGTCGCGGTCGAGGACACCAAACTCAAGGAGCTGACCTCCGGCAAGGTTACGGTCAAGCTGGGCGCGGCCCTCACCGCTGGCACCGTGGACATCTTTGCGACGATTATCCGTCTGGCGGTGTAAAGACAGGGAGGAGGTGGCCTTATGGCAAAAAGACCGTGGGTCACACCGGATGAAGTAAGAGAATACTCCGAGGTTCCGGCGGTGCAAAACCGTTCGGATGCACGGCTGGCCGTAGACATCGCAAGGGCAGAACAGTATGTCATCACATACACGCACAACGATTTTGCCGACGTAGAGGAGATACCACCGTCGGTCAAAACCGCCGTGCTTATACTTGCCGAGAACTACGGTCATAATGCCGTCTTGGTATCTAAAGGGGTAAAATCGGAAACATTCGACGATTACAGCTACACCGCAGCAGATTCCGCGTTCGCCATTGGCGACCTTGACCTTGCGGCCCTCTTGGATGATTTCATCAAAAAGGGCGCGAACGGCACGGTCACGATGCGGATGCGCAGATTGTGAGGTGGCGGCATGGCATTGGAGGACTTTTTCGACCACTCTTGCAACATCTTCCACATTCAGGAGCGCGGGGCTTCGCCGGGTTATAACCTGCCCGCGTCTCCTGAATTTTCATACCCGGACGAGCCGGACATCGCCGGACTGAGCTGTCACTTCGAGGTCAAAAGCCAGAGCGTGACAATCACTCAGGGCCAGCCGGTCAACCTCATGGACGCAGGCATCAAGCTCGTTCTCCCAGCGGGGACGGACGTAAGGCTCAATGACAAGATTGTGGACTGCGGCACCGGCTACGAGTACACGGCTGAGGTCCCTCATAACATCCGGGGGCATCACGTTTTCGTCTATGTCAGGAAAAAGGACATGGGACGGCAAAAGGACTTGTAATGGCATCCACATTAGACATTGATATGTCAGAATACCGGGAGTTCTTCGGAAAGCTGGAAAAGGCCGCCAGCGGCGACTTTAAGCGGGAGCTTGAAACATTCCTTGACGGTGTGGGGAACGAATTTCTCCGCATCGTCGAGGAGGAGATAAAGTGCCTGCAGGTCATGGACAGCAGGCAGCTCTTGGCCTCATTCCACAAGGACGCGGCGGAAAACATCTGGAAGATGGAGGACGACGGCCTCACGCTGGAAGTCGGCTCATGCACCAGCTACGCCGGATATGTCAATGACGGACACTGGACGAATACAAAGGGAGTGGCTATGCGGTTCGTACCGGGCTACTGGGAGGGGGATAAATTCATCTACGACCCCGGAGCCGAGGGCGGCATGGTCTTAAAACAGCACTGGGTCGAGGGGAAGCACTACTTCGACAGCGCCCTGCGTATCATGGACAGGATGCTCCCGCAGCTACTGGAAGCGAAGCTCCAGCAGTGGATGGACAAATACTTCGCATAGGGAGGAGGACGGACATGGTACTTGAACAGGAGATTGCAAGCATCATCAAGTTTTTGCTCGCCCGCACGGGCCGCCCCTCCCCGTATTACTACAAGGTGCCGCAGAGCTTTGCGGTGCCTGCGGCGTTCTTCCCTCAGGCCGAAATCGAAACCGGCGGAGAGACCCTTATCACCTACAACATGGACTACACCCTCTATGTCAAATTCTTTGCGAGGACAACGGAGGATGCTTACCGGCTGGGCCTCATGGCCGTGACAGCCATCCGGGGGAAAAGGAACCTCATACCGCTGATAGAGGAGGACGGGGAGGACATACCGGGCAAGGGCATCCGGGTGAATGACCCGGACTTGAAAATGCTGGATGATGGCGCGGCTCAGGTCAAAGTAAGCTGGCGCAGCCGCAGGCCATACGACGACGAGGTTCCGATGAAAATGGTCACATACGATTTGAACAGCGTCACCAAAACGGTGGACGCGGCTATGGAGGCCGAATTGGAACGCTACATCACAGAACCAAAAGGAGGGAGCTTATGAGCAAAGCAAAACCCATCACCACCGGGGAGGAAGCGCCGGTCGTTCAGGCCCCGCATAAATTCCCGCTGGAAACTCTGGCGGCACACTGCCGAAAGCTGTTCGGCGTGTCCTCCTGCACGTTCGCAGGGGCTACGCATGGGCTGTCTGGCAGCTACACCGTCGCTGAAATGAAATCCATCATCGAGAAATGGAAAAGACAGGAGGTAAATTAACATGGCAGGTGGAACCTTTGATAAGCTGGCCGGGAAAGTCCGTCCGGGTACTTACATCAATTTTGTCAGCACCCGTCACGACACGGTCGGCATCAACGAGAGGGGCATCGTTGTCGTCCCTCTGCTCAATCACAACTATGGCCCGGTCGGAGAGTTTATCCAGCTCACCGGCGCGGCCCCGGATGCCCAGTATGCAAAGCTGGGTTACAGCATCTATGACAACGACCCGAACAGGCAGATGCTTCTCATTCGTGAGGCTTTCAAGAACGCCTCCACCGTCTACGTCTACCGCGTGAACGGCACCGAGGGCGTAAAGGCCAAAATCGAGAACGAGGAAACGCCGACCCTCACCGTCGAGGCGAAATATCCCGGCACCAGAGGCAACGACCTCACGGTCGCCATCGTGGAGAACCCGACCGGCGGCTTTGACGTTTCCGTCTATCTGGGCGGCAGCAAGGTGTCCGTATATGAGGGCCTTGAGAACGTGGCCGACTTGGCAGCGGTCGAGGACGATTACGTCACCTTTACCGGGTCCGGCGCCCTGTCCGCTCAGGCTGGCTTAATCCTCACGGGCGGCACCGACGCGACGGCCCAGAAGCAGGAGGTTACGTCTTTCCTTGACGCTCTGGAAAGGATTCGCTGGAATACTCTGGCGTTCCCGTCCACCGACGACGACCTGCATACCGCCGCGAAGAATAAGATTACCTACATCCGCGAGAGCGTGGGCCGGGGCGTTCAGGTCGTAATGCCCGACACAAAGGCAAAGGACTACGAGGGGGTCATTAACGTGACGAACTCCGTCAAGCTGTCCTCCGGGCCTCTTACTCATGCTGAGGCTTGCGCGTGGGTGGCTGGCGTGACCGCCGGGGCCTCCAACACCCAGAGCAACACCTATGTTGCGTATGAGGGGGCGGAGGAAGTCGTAGACCCGAAGACCCATGAAGAGGCCGTCGCCGCTATCAATGCGGGAGAGTTTTTCTTCTCCGTCTCCGAGGAGGGCGAGGTCGTTGTGGAATACGACATCAACTCGCTGACCTCTTTCAAGGACGGCAAGGACAAGACCTACCGCAAGAACAGGGTCATCCGGGTGTTTGATACCTTTGCCGAGGCCGTGCAGCTTAATTTCCCGCCTAACAAGTATGACAACAGCCCGGACGGCTGGGCCATCATGGAGGGCATCGGAAAGACCATCCTCCGGCAGTTCGCGGATGCCGGGGCAATCACCAACGTGGACTATGACGCAGACTTCAAGGTAGACCAGAGCTTGTCGCAGGGCGATGAAACCTATTTCAACGTCGGGCTGCAGGCCGTGGATTCTGCTGAGAAGCTCTACTTCACCATCGCCACGAGATAAGGAGGTAAAGGAATATGTCTCAGCTCATGCAGTACAATAAAAACCCGATTTCCTTGCGCGAGGGCAAGGTTTTCATTGACGGCGTGGAAGTCCTCGATTCCGTCAATGCGACTATCAATTTCACGCCGGATGTCTGGACTGGCAGGCAGCTCGGCGAACGCGGTCAGTCGAGCCGCTGGCTTGGCTATACCATCACCGGCACCATCACCCGCCGCCGCTCCACGAACTGGCTTGAGGTCAAAATCAAGGAATATCTGAACAGCGGCGCAACCCCTGAAATCACGATTCAGGGCATCATGAACGACGAGAACAGCGACTACTACGCGGCCAACGGCGCGAATACCGTAACCTGCGTAGGCTGCGTCCTCACCGGGGACTTGCCCCTCACTCGGTTGGATTCCGCCGGTCAGGTCGTGGATGACAGCATCGGGTTCAACGCGGTCAGCATCGTCTAATCAGCGCAGGCCGGGGCGCATCGTAAGCACAAGCCCCTCTGTAGCTTTCCGGCTATGGAGGGGCATTTTTTATCAAAAACTTTAAGGAGGAATATTCATCATGGCAAAAAAGGATTTGAAATATTTCATGCGTAAGGACGAGCCGGAAATCGTAACCGTACCCGGCCCGGACTGCTTCAAGGACGAGGACGGCAACGTCGTCCAGTTTGAAATCAAGGTTCTTTCTCAGGCCGAGATTCAGCGTATCAATGACGCATACCGCCGCCGCAGCATCGCCACCGACAAAAAGGGCAACCCGCTGATTGCCAACGGGGAAGTGGTGTGGAAAACCGAACGCGATTCCGCCCGCGCCTCCCGCCACATGATTGTGGAGGCCCTGCAGTACCCAGACCTGAAAGACAAGGAGCTGATGGACTTCTACGGCTGCGTGGATGTCACGGAAATGCCCCTCAAGGTATTCCCGAAAACCGACGACTTCCAGTACGTCATGCGTATCGTCATGCAGGCACTGGGCCTCGTTTCCGGGGTCGATGACGGCGAGGAGCTGGAAGCGGCAAAAAACTTATAAGCTCCGAGGGTTCCGATTCGTACTGGGCTTCGGTCCTATGGCAGCGCCACGGACTGCGCCCGGAGGAGTTCGCATTCATGCCGCGCCGGATGCAGCTCTTTTATATAGCGTCGGAGCTTGAGGAGGACGAACATCCGAAACGGCGCGACACAATCTCGATGAAAGGAGGCGGCAGATAAATGGCTGACTTAACCGCCCGGTTTAAGCTCATTGACGAGCTTTCTGACAAGCTGGCATCTATGGCAGACCGGGGCCAGCAGATGGTGACATCTTTCGAGGATGCCGGGGACGCGGCGAACTCCGCGTTCGGGGACATGGAAAGCGGTCTTTCCTCTGCCGTGTCCTCCGCCGATGGGGTGGCGACCTCGATTGCGGACATCAACTCCGCCGCCGGGGATGCTGCCTCGTCTGCGGAAAACCTCGCGGACAGTTTCGGCGAATACGAGAACGCCGCCGAGAAAGCGGCGGAGCAGACGGATTACTGGACTGACGCGGTGGGGAACTACGACAAGGGGGCGCTTGAGGCCATCTACACCACCGAGGAATTGGTGGACATGGGCCTCAAATCTGCCGACGCTCTGGAAGCTGAACAACAGGCCATGCAGGAGGCAGAGCAGGCCGCCGGGAGGCTGGCCGACGCTCAGGAAGACCTTGGCAAACAGACGGAGGATGCCGCCGATAAATCCGAGGACGCGGGGAAAAAGGGAACCGACGCGATAGAAAGCATCGCAGGGGCGCTTGCAGCCGCAGGCATCACCGCAAAGGTCACGGAGATAGCTCAGGCCGCCTATGAACTTGTGGACGCTTTCAGCGAGGCGGAGAGTACCGTCGTAAAGGCCACCGGCGCAAGCGGCGACGCTCTGGACGGCCTCATGCAGTCCACGATGGAGGTCTACGCCACCGCAAAGAGCGGGGACATGGACAGCATATCCTCCGCGATAGGTGAAATCAATACCCGGATGGGCCTCACGGGGTCCGAACTCACCGACGTGACGAACAAATTCATGGACTACGCCAACATCACCGGCACGAACGTCGTCGGCTCCGTCCAGAATGTCACAAAGGTTATGAACCAGTGGGGCGTTGAGGCTTCCGACATGGAAAGCCTCATGGACAAGCTCGCCTATGCGGGGCAGATTTCCGGGATTTCCGTGGACAACCTCAGCAGCACCCTCATAACCGGGGCGGCCTCATTCCAGAACGCGGGCCTGTCCCTTGACAACACCATCCAGATGCTGGCCGACTTCGAGCTGGCCGGTATCAACTCCACGACCGCCATCACCGCCATGCGGACGGCGGTAAACAATTTCAGCAAGGACGGGCTGGACGCGAACACCGCCCTGCAGGAAGTCATCACCCAGATAGCAACGATGGAGAACCAGAGCGACGCGACCGCCCTTGCCGTGGAAACATTCGGCAGCCGGGCCGGGCAGCAGCTTGCCCTCGCCATCCAGAACGGAACCGTTTCCATCGACACGTTCAACAGCACGATGGACGCGGCTCAGGGGACACTTACCAAAACGGCGGAAACCTCGCAAACCCTGTCCGAGAAATGGAATCAGGCAAACCGCAGCATGGAGGCGGCATTTACCTCGGCGCTGCAGCCGACCCTTGACAAAATATCGAGCGGGCTTGCGGACATCGTTGCGGGCATCGGAAATTTCCTGAACGAACATCCGGCATTTACAAAGGCCATCACCGCGATAGGTGTCGGCCTCGGAGTAGCCGTCGGAGCGTTCGCCGCCTATGAAATCGCCTCAGGCATCGCAACGGCGGCAACGGCCCTGTTCGGGACTACACTGTCCGCCGCCATCTGGCCGCTGACCGCAATCGCGGCAGCCGTGGCAGCCGTAACCGCTGCGGTCTTTTTCCTGATAGACGCTTTTGAGGAGGACTTGGGAGAAACCGAGGGCATGACGGCGGCCACCCGCGACCAGTATTACGCAGTACAAGACCTTAATTCCCAGTACGAGGAGGCGGTCGCAAAGTATGGCGAGAACTCGGAGGAAGCTCTGCGGCTCAAGTACCAACTGGACGACCTCAACGCTTCGTTCGAGGCCAACCGGCAGACCGTGGAGGAATTTACCGCCGAGGTAGATAACCTCTGCACCAGCACCAGCGAGCTGTCCTCCCAGTACGACCAGAATATAACCTCCATCAACACCGAGGAAACCGGGGCGCTGTCCCTTATCCAAAAGCTGCAGGACTTGGCTACCCAGAGCAACCGGACAGCCGTCGAGCAAAAGGAACTGGAAGCCCTCACGAACAAACTCGCCACCGCTTACCCGGAGCTTGGTGTCAGCATCGAGTCTGTCACTGAGAACACCGAGGGCATGGTGGACGCGATGAAACGGGCCTGCGAACAGCAGGCGGAGCAGCAGCGTCTACAAGAGGCGGAGGACACCTACATTCAGGCATTACAGAAGCGGCAGGAACTCACGGACGAAATCGCAAAGGCTCAGGAGAACATCGCTCTTGAGCAGGAGCGCATGGATAATATGTCCGGGTGGACGCATTTCTGGACGGGCGGCGAATGGGACGACCTCGAAGCATATCAGGCGGCCCTTGAGGATTTGCAGGCTGCGGAGGCCGAAAACAACGCTACGATTGCCGAGATAGAACAGCAGTGGCAGGACATCGCCGACGCGGAGGAGGAAGCCGCAGAACAGACCATGTCCTACGAGGAGGCAGCCGCCACCGCCTACCAGTCGGTGCAAGAGGAAATCGAGGAGCTTTGCGCGGCCTACGATGAAGCCTATGAGGCGGCAAAATCTTCGTTCGAGGGGCAGTTTGGCCTCTTTGACGAGGCATCCACCACCAGCGAGGAGTACATGAACGCCACCGTCGCAAACGCTCAGGCGGCGCTTGATTCCCAGCTTGCGTACTGGGACAGCTACCTCGCCAACGTGCAGGTATTGAAAGATACCTCAGCGGAAGACCTCGGCATCACGCAGGAGAATTACGACCTGCTCATGTCCTACGTTCAGGACGGCAGCGAGGAAGCCGCCGGGCTTGCCAATTCCATGGTCGAGGCCATCCAGAACGGCAACACGGAGGCCGTCGCGGAGCTGGCGAACACCGCCGGGGAAGTCCAGTCTACGCGGGAAACCATCGCGGCGGAAACGGCAGACTGGCAGACCAACTTCAACGCCACCATGGACGAGCTGGTGCAGAAGATGGACACCACCGTGGACGAGCTGAACCTTGACAGCGAGGCATCTGCATCCGCAAAGGCTACCATCGACGCATACGCGAACCAGATACGGACCTCAGGGGGCGCGGCGGTTCAGGCGGCCCAGAGCATCGCCGACCAGGTATCTGCCGCCCTTGCGAGCGCACGGACTACGGTCAACGTCGGCGTGTCTGCACCGGGCCACGCACGCGGCACCACCAACGCGGAGAATGTTTTCGTCGCTGGCGAACAGGGCCACGAGCTGATTGTCCGGGCGGCGGAAGCATACGCCAACGGCACCACCAACAGCACCGGGTACTACCTCGCGGGGGAGAACGGGCCTGAGCTTATCATCGGGCAGCAGGGCAGCACCGTGTTCCCGACCGAGGAAACCGACCGCATCATCAACGCGCTGGACGAGCGCCGCCGTCCTCTCAACATCACGGCGGACACCGGGGGCAGGGGCGAAAGCAGCCGCATGACCGCCGGGGAGCAAATCAAGCGCATCATTCTGGAAATTGCCGGGAGCGGCAGCATCGACGTAGGCTCCGGCGCGAACACGGAAACGGTTCTCAGCATCCTGCAGGAACACTTAAAGCCGGTACTGATGAACCTTATCCAGTCGGAAATCTATGAGGAGGGGGACTTGAGCTATGACTACTAAGTACGAAATGTGGATTACCCACAACGCGGAAAAGGAAAAGATTCAGCTCCCGGTCCACCCGGAAACGTTCGAGGTCAAGAACGGCAGCCATAACGACACCATTGACGTGGCGGGGCTGGGCGAAATCGTAATACTGCAGAGCCGCCCAGCCCTGCAAATTTCCTTTTCGAGCTTTTTTCCGGCGACATCGTTTCCGGGGGTTCAGGTCAAGAGCCTGACCTCGCCGCTGTCCCTTATCCAGAAGATAAACGACTGGAAAGCCAGCGACAAGCCGGTGCATTTTATCGTGACATCCTGCGGGGTAGATATGTACGCGGCCATCGAGGATTTTACCTACTACGAGGCCGGGGGCGACCCCGGAACGTATCAGTACAGCATCACCCTCAAGGAGTACCGGGAAATCACCGTCCGGCAGGTCAAGGTGGACATTCCGAAGAAAAAGGCCACCGTCCAAAAGACGGAGCCGAGGGTGGACAACACCGTGCAGCCCAGAACCTACACGGTAAAGAGCGGGGACTGCTTGTGGAATATTGCGAAGAAATATTATGGCAACGGCTCCCAGTACACCAAAATCTACAACGCCAACCGGGACAAAATCAAGAACCCGAACCTGATTTATCCGGGGCAGGTTTTTACGATTCCATAAGGGGGGTGAAATCATGGCCGGGAAAATCAGCCTTATCATTTTTAAGAACGGGGAAAGCACCGGCACGGATATTTCATCGCTGGTCGAATCGGTCAAGTGGAAAGGCCGGAAAGGCTCGGCCTCCCGCACGCTTACCGCCACGCTCATTGACGACGACGGCTACAAGCACGCCCGGAGCGGCATCGACGTAGAGCAGGGCTATCAATGTATTTTTTCCTACTCCGGCACCGAGCTGTTCCGGGGCATCATCATGAGTTCGACCCAGAGCAACAAAAAGAAGATGAACATCACGGCCTACGACTGCGGCATCTACCTGTCCAATAACAAGGACACGTTCTCCTACGAGAATAAGACCGCCTCCGATATTTTCAAGGACTGCTGTACGCGCTTCGGCCTGCAGGTCGGCAGCGTGGCGAAATGCTCCTACCGAATCCCGGAGCTTACCAAACCAAAGACCACGGCCTTTGATGTCATCTGCGACGCGCTCTCGCTGGACTTTGACGCGACCGGGATAAGACACTACATCACCAGCGAAAAAGGCTCCCTGAGCCTAATAACGCGCCGGGACAATATAAAGCAGTGGGTCATCGAGGTAGGCCAGAACCTTGAAAGCTATACCTACTCCAAAAGCATTGAGGACATCAAGACACGGGTGAAAATGGTCTCCAAAGAGGGAACCACCGTCGCCGAGAAAAGCAACTCAGGCATGGAAAAGAAAATCGGCATCTTTCAGGAAGTGGACACCCCGGACGAAAGCCTCACCACCGCGCAGGTCAAAGACCTGATTGACAGCATACTTTCCGAAAAGGGAACCCCGGAGCGCACCTTGTCGCTGGATGCGGTCGGCATCCCGGATGTCGTCTCCGGCATCGGGGTGTTTATCATCATCCCGGAGCTGGGGCTGTCCCGTACCTTTTATGTGGACAGCGACACCCACACGTTTGCCGACAATATGCACACCATGAACTTGAAGCTCACCTATGCGACGGACTTGGACAAGGCGGAAAAGGAGCAGACCGAGGAACAGAAGAAAAAGGATTACAAGGTCGGCGATGTCGTCCAGTTCAAGGGCGGCACGCATTACGTTTCCAGCTATCCGGGGGCGAAAGGGTATCAGGTCGGGGCCGGGCCTGCAAAAATTACCATTATGAACGGCTCCGGCAAGGCGCACCCGTGGCACCTCATAACCACGGATTGGAGCCGGACGCACGTCTACGGCTGGGTGGACGACGGCACGTTTGAGTAACAGGAGGGGATGCACATGGCAGAAGAAACCGAGAAAACCAGTATAAAGCAGCTTATTCAGGGCATGACCGGCGGCGAAGTGACCGTCATTCAGGGCAAGGTCGTTTCTACATCCCCGCTGAAAATTCAGGCCGTCAACGACGACAAGCTCATGATATACCAGAACAGCCTGTTCGTTCCCCGCCATCTGACAGACTACACCACGAGCTGTGAGCTGTCGATGGGCGGGGAACACTCGTATGTCACCGGGCCGACCTCAGACGGGAGCAGGCTTACGAGCTTTGCGTTCGGGGGAACCATCGTCGTGCATAACGCCCTCAAGGCCGGGGAGATCGTGCATCTGCTTTCCCTTAACCACGGGAAGCAATATTACATTCTGGACAGGGTATAAAGGAGGGATGCGGCCATGCCAGAAACCTATATTCCGATACCGGTCGAAACGGTCACGGAGGCGGAAGAACAGCCGTCCCTCACCTACCGTTTAGACCTTGACGCGGGGCGCATCGTCGGCATGGTGGACGGCTTAACGGCGGTCGAGCAGGCCATCCGAAAAGCCATCATCACGCCCCGGTTCAAGTGCCTGATTTACGATAACCAGTACGGCAGCGAAATCGAGGACGCTTTCATCGCAAAGGACGCAAGCTATGAATATATCCGGGCGGCCACCGAGGGGTTTATAAAAGACTGCCTCAAGCCGGACACGCGGGTTCTTGGCGTGCACGACTTCGATTTTGAGTTCATGGATAATCAGGCATACATCTATTTCAAGGCCGACACCATCTACGGCGAAACCGAGATAAAGGAGGTGATTTGATGTTCGAGGGAATGACTTATGAAATCCTGATGGCCGACGTTTTAAGCGGAGCGCCGGAGGGCGTGGACACCCGGCAGGGCAGCATCTTCTTTGACGCGGTTTCCGGCATCTGTATCAAGATTGCAAAGCTCTACACGGATTTGGACTTAATCGTGGAAATGACCAGCGTTGCAACGGCGACCGGGGACGCGCTCGACCTCCGCGCCGGGGAGTACGGCATTGAACGCCTGCAGGCCACGAAAGCGAAGTACCGGGTATCGTTTACCGGGGTAACGCCTCAGCTCGGAGAGCGGTTCTACACCGACGGGCAGTATTTCATCTTGAAAGAGGACGAGGAAACCGGGACGCTCTATCTGGAAGCGGAGGTCGCAGGCATCGAGGGGAACAACGTCTACGCCGGGACGAACGCGGTGCCGGTCAACACCATCGAGGGGCTGGAATCTGCCACGTTCGGGGCCATCTATGAGAACGGCACCGACGCGGAGAGCGACGACAGCCTCCGGCAGCGGGTTCAGGAGAAAATCGCCGGGCCAGCCGAAAACGGGAACAAGCAGCACTATAAGACATGGTGCGAGAGCGTGGACGGCATCGGCAGGGCGCGGATTTATCCGCTATGGAACGGCCCGAACACCGTCAAGGCGGTGCTTATCGACGGCGTAGGAAAGCCCTGCTCCGAGGAAAAGGTCAGGGAAGTGCAGGAATACATCGACCCGGCCACAAAGGGCTACACCGCCGAAGTCAACGGCAAGGTCTACACCGTTGGCGACGGTCTGGGCGAGGGCGTGGCGAACCTCGGCGCACACTTCACGGCGGCGGCTGCGACGGCCCTCACCGTCAATGTGGCGTTCAAGGCGCAGCTTCGGTCCGGGGGCAGCACCGACACGGCAGCACAGGAGGCGAAAGCGGCCATCGAGGAGCATTTCAGGGACATGGTACTCAGCGCCAACGACGCGGAAGATACCGTCGTCCGGCTCTCTCAGGTCGGGGCCATCATCAGCGGGCTGCACTCCGTCCTTGATTACAGTGAGCTGACCCTGAACGGCAAGGCCGAAAACATCACGCCGGGCGAGGATGATGTTCCTGTCGTCGGGGAGGTGGCAGTCACATGAGCAAAATCAAATTCTATGACTACTACTGGCCGGACTGCTACGAGGAATTGATAACCTACTACCCGCGCTTTTACCGGGAAGTCCTTGAAATGGTCGCCATCCTCCACGCGCACGGCCATCTGGCCGACATGATGCAGGACGACATCGAAAGGGTCTATCAGAACAGTTTCATCGACGACATGGACGAGGAAACGCTGTCCCGGCTTGAACTGTTCCTGCAAATCGGCCTCGACAAAGAGCGCTCATTGGAGGAACGCCGCAGGCTGGTGAAATCATTCTTCGTCGGGTTCGGAAAGGTTTCCGCCTCCATGCTCAAGGAAATGATAAAGAGCTACACCGGGGCGGACGTGGACATGGTTTTTGAACCGTCCGACGAGGAACGGAACAACACGCTTTACATCTACATCCAGCGCGGCGACGTGGACACCCTCTATATGTCCGACATCAGCCTGCTGTTGAGCAAGAAAATCCCGGCGCATATCAACTGGATTGCGGCGGTGGTCTATAAGCGGGCCGTCGTCGTCGGGGCCAGCCGGAAGCACTACCGTTTCAGCTATGACCTTACCGGGACGAAGCCGGACATCACTCTGCATGGCGACCTCAATCATGTGGAAGTAGTCGTCGAGGCCGACCGCCGGAACAAAGTCACCGGCTACCGGCAGGCAGACAAAGACCGGGAAATCTCCGGCGTGTACCCTGACATCGCCATGCACGGGAGCCTCAGCCGTGTGGACGTTGCGGTCGAGGCTGGCCGCAGCACCCAGCTCACGGACTACCGGCAGGCGGATGAAGCCGGGGAGCTGGCAGGCACAACGCCGGGCATCGCAACACAGGGCCAGAGGCTTGATTTTGGGGCCGTTATCGGGGCCACCGAAGAAAGTACCATCTACGGCCACAAACACGCTGCCAGCGGCGATAAAGGGGTTTCCGGGTTATTCCCGGAGGCCGCCGCGCACGGCAATCTACATTCAGGTATCACCGCTCAGGCTGAGGTCAAGGCCACCAGCTACGGCGCTGATTACAAATTCTGCGGCACGACCGTAGCCCACACTTAAAAGACAGGAGGTAAGACAATGGCTTTTTGGACGGAATCTTTCATGAACAAGATGCGGACTGAATGGCTCCGCCGGATTGCAAGAATCCAGTATCTGGCCGGTGGGACATGGTACGACGCTCAGATTACGGACAAGTCCATCGAGGGGAACACCCTCAAGGTCACGACCCAGACGACCGACAGCGTGGACACCACAATCACGAGCGTTCGCATCCTCGACACCAGCGGCGATGTCGCCGGGCAAATATCAGAGAGTATCAGGAAAACCGCCGGTCAGGGCGTAATAACCCTCTGGGAGTTTCCCTTATACGAAATCATCACCTAAAGAAAGGAGGGACAGGCTATGTATGCAGCATTAGTCTGGAAAGACCACGCCGTCACGCCGGAAAACCTTTACAAAATCACCGACAACCACGACGGCACCGTAACGGCGGTCAGGGCCGGGACTGTCATCCAGCAGGGAACAAACATGAGCGCGGCCAACTTCAACAACATGGAGTATGGCATCCTCGCGGCGAATATCTCCGCTGCGGAGGCTTTGCGGCTCATTCGCGGCCTGCAGGACAAGGCGGATGCCCTTGAGGGCTTGGTCTTGACCGCCACGCTCACCAATTCCAGCAAGTACCCGTTCAACGGGAGCAAGACGACGATTCCGTTCGGCAATCAGAATGAGCGCTACACGACGGACTACACCATCATCGTCGAGGCTCAGGCAGAGGACGGCTTCGTCGGCGACCTCATTGTTTCCGACAAGCTCCTGAACGGCTTCAAGCTGGAATACACCGGCAGCGCGAAAAAGGTCGCTGTCAAGTGCTATGTGCAGGGAGGCAGGTAACTATGGCGAACGTCATCATCAAATCAGCGGAGCGCGAGGCCCTTACGAATAAGGTCGCCCGCGACTTCGGCTACGACCCCAGCCGCATGAGCGCGGCCCACCGGGAGCAGGCGGAAGCGGTCGCCGCCCGGTCTATGGAGGCACACCGCGAATTAAAAAGAATGGAGGAAAGACACAGATGAAAGTCATCAACGTAACGCCGGGCAATTACATCGAGTATGAAACCACGGCAAAGAGCATCATCTTCGGTGAGGACGAGGACTTGAGCATCAACCTCAAGAACCGCGAGGCGGACGACAAGGTCGTCATTGACATCTGCTTTGACCGGGACGGCAATCTCACGATGGGAACCGCCGCCGGGCTTCGCTACGCCGCGCAGGTCGAGATTCCGCCGCGCCAGTACACCGAGGAGGAGCAGGAGAACCCGAACAAGGGTCAGGAGGGCGAGCCGAACACCATCACGGTGTTTGTACCCGTCCCGTTCAACATCGACAACTGCACCCTTTATTTGTGGAGCATCTAATCATCAGAGGAGGAAAATATCATGAATAATTTTGACGATTTGAAGCTGGCGGTGGAAATGCTGTCCGGCGGTACGAACACGGTCATTTTTGACGACATCGGGATGCCCTCTATCATGGTGGCTGTCCCTATGCTTGCCCGCTCCGAGCTTATCACGGCAGGGGCCGCGGATGCACATCCCGGCTTTATCGTGGACGGCAACACGCAGAGCGTCGCCTACATGAGCAAATATCAGAACATCGTCCAGAACAGCCGGGCCTACTCCCTGCCGATGCAGGACCCCCGTGCGAACATCACGTTCGACCAAGCACTTGAGGCTTGCCGCAAAAAGGGCGAGGGCTGGGGAGTTCAGCCTGCGGCCCTCTGGTCTGCAATCGCCCTGTGGTGCAAGAAAAACGGCTTCCAGCCGCACGGCAATAACCAGTTCGGCCATGACATCGCATCCACATGGGAAAAGGGTGTCGTGACCTACACCTATGAGGACAGCGGCACGAAGAACGGCAGGACGGCGACCGGCTCCGGCCCGGCGACGTGGTATCACAATGGCGACTACTCCGGCATCGCCGACATGAACGGAAACGTCTGGGAGTGGTGCGCGGGCATCCGCCTCGTAAAAGGCGAAGTCCAGTTCATCATCAACGCGAACAGCATCCTCGCAACCTGCGACATGGGCGCAAGCTCCGCAGAGTGGAGGGCGCTGGATAAGGACGGCAACTTCGTCGCGCCGGGTTCCGCGAACACCCTCAAGCTGGACTACGTTACCAGCAAGTGGAAGTGGATTACCGGGGAAATCTCGGATTCCAGCAACACCGGGCGCGGCTGTCTGTTTAATGACATCACCGCAGACGAGGGCGTGGGGGCCAACGCAAAGGCCATCTTGCAGTTGATGACCCTCATGCCGGAGGATTCCGGGGAATACAGCGGCGACTACTTCTGGGCGAACAACGCCGAGGCAGAGCGGTTCCTGAATCGCGGTGGCTACTGGGGCGACGGCGCGGGCGCTGGGGCGTTCGATTCCCACTTCGACAGGGCGCGGTCCGATTCCAGCCACGACGTGGGGTTCCGCTCCGCTTTTTATGGCAAACTGTAAACTGATGACTGAATAACTGATGGGGTGGGCGGTAGCCCGCCCCTTAATTTTGCACGGATAGGAGGCTCAGGCGATGGAGGAGCAAAAGGTCAACTACTCGAAAGAAACGACTTCTTTCATCCTCAAGGAGAAAATCTCCGACATGATAAAGTACGGCAACCCGGCAACGTCAAATTTCCCGCGCCGGGACAGGAAGCTCGCCGACAATATCCAGCGGTCTATGTACGCCATGCTCCGTCTGGCAATCCAGATAGAGAAGAAATACTACAAAAAGACCACGCTGCAGGAGCTTGACATCGAGCTGGATGTCCTGCGCCACTTCATCCGGGTGGCGATGGATAAAGACTACTACGGCCCCAACGTCGCCCCACCTCTGCCGTTCAAAAAATATGAGTATTGGAGCAAGCTCCTGAATGAAATTGGCCGAATCATCGGCGGCTACATGAAGTTTGTAAAATAACTTTTCCCTATGGGGAGCAGGCCAAAGCGGTTCCTGAATCGCGGTGGCAACTGGAACAACGGCGCGAACGCTGGGGTGTTCAATTCCAACTTCAACAATGCGCGGTCCAATTCCAACCACAACGTGGGGTTCCGCTCCGCTCTGCGGCTGCGACAGATGACAGGCCATCGCCTCAAGGGGCATGGCACGGAGCGCAGCCTTAAAGGGGTCTGTTTCCCTCCTGCGGCGGAAGTGCCAAAAGGAAAAGATTCTATTGCCGTGGAGGCGGGAACGTCACACACGGCGTTTGAGGCGGGAGGCGATGCCAATGGAAAACGAAAGGCTTGCCGGGGAGTGCGGCATGAAAACACTCTCCGGCGTTTACGAAAAAATGTGCGACTACGAGGAACTTTATCAGTCACACCTAAAGGCCCGCAAGGGCAAGCGCTACCGGGACGATGTTCTCCTGTTCACCGACCGGCTGGAAGAAAACCTCATTGAGCTGCAGAACGAACTTATCTGGGAAACCTACGAGGTCGGCAGATACAGACCGTTCTATGTCCATGAACCAAAGCTGCGGCTTGTCATGGCCCTGCAATACCGCGACCGCGTGGTGCAGTGGGACATCTACCGCCAGCTTAACCCGTTCTATGACAAGCTGTTCATCGAGGACAGCTACGCCTGCCGCATCGGAAAGGGCGTACATAAGGCGGTTGACCGGCTGCAATACTGGCTCCGGCAGGTGGATAGGAAACCGAAGAAATGGTACTACCTCAAGCTGGATATATCGAAGTATTTCTACCGGATAGACCACCGCGTATTGATAGACATCCTCCGCCGACGGATAAAGGACGAAAAGCTCATGCGCCTGCTGGAAAAAATCATCAACAGCGAGGACGTGCGCTTCGGCCTGCCTGCCGGGTACAGCCCGGAGGACTGCACGGCGGATATGTGGCGCTCCGATGTCGGGATGCCGATTGGCAACCTCACGTCTCAACTTTTTGCAAATATCTACCTGAACGAACTCGACCAGTACTGCAAGCACGAACTCGGCCTGCATTACTACATCAGGTACATGGACGACATCGTGATATTATCCGACGACAAGGCGGAGCTGCGCCGGGTCAAGGATGAAATCGAGGCGTTCCTGCGGGACATCCTGCATCTTGACCTTAACCGCAAGACAGCAATCCGTCCGTGCAGGCTCGGCGTAGAGTTCTGCGGGTTCAAAATCTGGGCGACCCATCGCAAGATGAAACGCCAGACGGCCCGGAAAATCACCCGTCATGTCAAGAACATGAGCAAGCGCCTCCGTGACGGCCTGATGACAAGGGTTCAGTTCGACCGGGCAGCCGCTTCCTACCGGGGCATTTTAAGCCACTGCAACAGCAGGGGCCTCCGCCGGAAGCTCAACGCCATATTTGCCCGGTATAGCAAGGCGGCCACAGAAAAGCCGCCGGAGCCTCAGACACCTGCCACCAACTGCGCGGAATTTGAGGCAAAAACATCATCGGAAAGGGGTGGGACATGAAATGAACCTATGGGAAGTGTTCGCCGGGGGCGGCGGACTTCTGGTACTGATTATGACGTTTGTCCAGATTTCAAAAATCCAGATAAACCCGTGGAGCTGGCTGGCGCGGAAGCTCGGGCGGGCCATCAATGGGGAAATCATCGAAAAGGTGGACAATCTCTCCAACGACCTGAACCTGCTCAGGGTAGAAAGCGAGGAACGGGAGGCCACGACCTGCCGGGCCAGAATCATGCGCTTCGGTGACGAAATCCTGCAGGGAAAGGAACACACGAAAGAACACTTCGACCAGACCTTGCTTGACATCACGTTCTATGAAACGTACTGCGACGAGCATCCGAAATTCAGGAACAGCATCGCGGTGGCAACGATTGCCAACATCCGCAGGGTCTATGACAAGTGCCTCAAGGAAAAGACTTTTTTATAACGGAGGCGGGAACATGAATGAAACGCAATCCAGACGAAAGAGGCCCTCCCACGCCAAAAAGCGGAAAAGCCCCGGCGTGATGAACATCATCCTCGTTGTCGTGGGCCTCATTCTCGTGGTCTTTACCATTACCATGATACACCTGTTCACCATCTACGGGGCCGTGCCGGACACCCTCGTAACCTGCGTCTTTGCAGCCTGCGGAGGGGAGTTTGGCATCATGGGGTGGATTAAGACAACCAAAGAGCGGAACCAGAGCCGCAAGTGGGAGCTGGACGACCGGGAGGCCGCCATGAAACAGGCTCAGGAACCGCCGGACGGGACGTGCTGAAAGGGAGGTATGCACTATGGCACTGACTGGGAAAACGAACGAAGAAAAAATCTGGAACTACCTCAAGGGCAAGGGCCTCACCGACTACGGTGTGGCCGGTCTTATGGGGAACATCTTTGCAGAAAGCGGGTTCATCCCTACGAACCTGCAGAACAGCTATGAAAAGTCACTGGGCTTTACGGATGCCACCTACACGGCGGCGGTCGATTCCGGCTCCTACGGCAATTTTGTCCGGGACAGCGCCGGGTACGGCCTCTGCCAGTGGACATATTGGTCCCGCAAGCAGGCCCTTTACGACTTTTGCAAAAAGGCCGGGACTTCGATTGGCGACCTCGAAATGCAGCTTGATTTCCTTATCAGGGAATTGTCCGAAAGCTATAAATCGGTCTTTGCCACCTTAAAGGCGGCGGGGAGCATCCGGGCGGCATCGGACAGCGTGCTGCTCAACTTCGAGCGGCCAGCCGACCAGAGCGAAACGGTCAAACAGAAAAGAGCGGGTTATGGGCAAACCTATTTCAACAAGTACGCAGGCGGCTCTACATCCCCGCAGACAGGAGGTACAACTACCATGACGGAAAACCAACTCAGACAGAATGTCGTCAACATCATCAACGGATGGATTGGCGCGACAAAAGGCAGCGCAAAGCATAAGGAAATCCTGAGCATCTATAACGGCCACAAGCCCCTTGCCAGAGGGTACGCCGTCCAGACCTATGACGCATACTGCGCGACCACGGTCAGCGCGGCCTACATCAAGGCCGGAATCGCCGACTGCACCGGGACGGAGTGTGGGGTCGAGAAGTATGTCGAAATCGCCCAGAAAAAAGGCATCTGGGTCGAAAACGATGCTCATGTCCCGAAGCTGGCGGAGGCCGTCGTCTACGACTGGGACGACAGCGGGGCCGGGGACAACCGGGGCAGCGGCGACCACATCGGCATTGTCTCCAAAACGGGCAGCACCAGCTTCACCGTCACCGAGGGCAACATGAGCGGCGGCGTAGTCGGCACCCGCCAGATGCAGGTCAATGGCCGGTACATCCGGGGCTTTATCTGCCCGGACTTCGCTGCTATTGTGAAAGCGATGGGCGGCACGGCAACGCCGGTCACGCCTCAGCCGGAAACCAGCGGGGACGACATCATCTACACCGTGAAGTCAGGGGA
>CANPXW010000017.1 GCA_947587025.1 uncultured Oscillospiraceae bacterium | reverse complement strand
GTCATCGGCTTGGCCGGCATCAAGCTGGCGGAAAAGCCTGCCACCCGCAAGCATCCCTTCGGCTATGGCCGGATGGAATATATCGCGGCCTTCATCGTGGCGTTTCTGGTGGTCGAGGTGGGCTTTTCCCTGTTCAGAAGCAGCGTGGGCCGGATCGGAAAGCCGGGGGACCTGTCCTTCGAGCTCTTCCCATTCCTCTTTCTGCTGCTGTCCGTGGCCGTGAAGCTGTGGCTGGGTCTTTTCAATCGGAATGTGGGCCGGCGCATCGACTCCAAGGTGATGATGGCTGCGGCGGCGGACTCTCTGGGGGACAGCCTGTCCACCGGCGTGACCGTCCTGTCCGTGCTGATCTTCCAGGCGACAGGGCTGGACGTGGACGCCTGGGCGGGACTGGTGGTGTCGCTGTTCGTCATGGCGGCCGGGGTGAAGATCGCCAAGGAGACGCTGGAGCCGCTGCTGGGCGAGCCCGCAGGGCGGGAGCTGTATCAGTCGATCACGGAGCTGATGTGGTCTTTCGAGGGCGTGGAGGACGTGTACGACCTCATCATCCACAGCTACGGGCCGAGCCGAAGCATGGCCAGCGCTCGGGTGGCGGTGTCCCGGGAGATGGACATTGAGCAGGCCCATGAGCTCATCGAGCAGATAGAGCGGTATGTGGCCTGCCGGCTGGGGGTGCTCCTGGTGATCCACGTAGATCCGGTGGAGGTGCGGGACGAGTACATCCTCCGGATACGCGGGAGGGTGACGGAGATCGTGGAGCATATCGACCCCCGCCTGGAACTGCATGACTTCCGCCTCTCTGTGGAGGACGGCTATACGGACGTGAGCTTCCGCCTGCTGGTGTCCCACGACTACGATCAGAAGCGGCAGGACGCGGTGGAATTCGACATCCTCCGGCAGATCAACCGGATGGAGGGACGGTATCTGTGTGTCATCACCATGGACAGGAGCTATGTGGCTGACGCAGGCGCGGAGGAAGACTGAGGCCATGGAGCAGATGCCGTGTAGCAAAACCAGCTTATGATCGGAGGTATACATATGAAAGAAGAATGTTTGATCTGCAAGGCGCCGCTGGAGTATCTGGAAACGGACGTTCTTATGGAATGCGAGATATGCCACAAGAAGGAGCTGAGCAAGACCCGGTGTGTCAACGGCCATTATGTGTGCAGCGACTGCCACACCCGGGGGCTGGACTCCATCATCGGGCTGTGCATGGCCGAGACGTCGAAAGACCCCATCGCGGTCATCGAGAAGATGATGGCCATGCCCTTTTGCCATATGCACGGGCCGGAGCACCATGTGATGGTGGGCGCCGCGCTGCTGACCGCCTATAAAAACGCCGGCGGCAACATCGACCTGCACAGCGCCTTGGTGGAGATGATGAATCGCGGCAAGAATGTTCCCGGCGGGGCCTGCGGCTTCTGGGGCGCGTGCGGGGCGGGCATCAGCTCCGGCATATTCGTCTCCATCATCTCCAAGTCCACGCCGCTGACCGTCGAGCCGTTCGCCCTGTCCCACCACATGACCGCACGGTCACTGGAAAAGATCGGTGAGATCGGCGGGCCCCGGTGCTGCAAACGGGACTCCTTCCTCTCCATCCTCGCCGCCATCGACTTCGTAAAAGAGCGCTTCGGTGTTGAGATGGAGACCCACCAGGTGGTCTGCAGCTATTCTCCCCAGAACAACCAGTGCATCGGCAAGCGGTGTCCGTTCTCCAAGGCAAATCATTGAAAAACAGCAAACGACGGCAGAGGAAGATCATCCCTCTGCCGTCGTTTTATCATGATCTTATCGTTTCAGAAGCGCCTCCACTGCATCCCGCTTTTCAAAGAGCACGCAGCCACCCGCGTGGTCGTCCGCCAGAAGCTCCCCCTCCCGCAGGGCATTGAACAGCGGCGAGGTCAGCGCCCGGCGCAGGGACGTGTCCCGCACGTTCACGTCCGAATAAGGGGAGAACGGACAGGGCTCCGCCCCGCCGTGGGAGTTGATGTGGAAAAAGCCTCTCCCCGCCGCGATGCAGCCGCCGGAACTCTTCTCGTCGCCGGGGAACGACACGAACACCACCTCGGGGACCTGTTCCCGCAGCCGGGCGATGCCGTCCCGCAGCCGGACCCGCTCCGGCTCGCCGGGGGCCAGCTCCCGGCTTTCCGACGTCACCGGCACATACTCCACATAGATCACCAGCTTGCAGCCCCGGTCTGCCAGGGCGTCGATGAAGGCAGGGGAGACGGCCTCGTCCACGTTTTGGGTGGTCACCGTCACGGACGCGCCGAACAGCAGGCCCTTTTCGTGCAGGGCATCCATGTTGGCGATCTGCGTATCGTAGATGCCCGCGCCCCGGCGCTGGTCCGTCTCGGCCCGGCCGCCCTCGATGCTCAGCACCGGGATCAGGTTCCGGCAGGCGTCGAATAGGCGGAAATAGCCCTCGTCCATGTAGGTGCCGTTGGTGAAGATGGGGAATATGATGTCCGGCAGCTTCCCCGCCGCCTCCAGTACGCCCCGGCGGAGCATAGGCTCGCCTCCAGCCAGCAGGATGAAGCTGACGCCCAGTTCCTCTGCCTGACGGAAGAGGCTCAGCCACTCGTCGTCCGTGAGCTGACGCACCGGCTCTGCGTCCACCGTGGCGTGGTTGCAGCGGGAGTAGCACCCAGCGCAGTGGAGGTTGCAGGCGCTGGTAATGCTGGCGATGAGGAACGGCGGGATGTGCTCACCGGCCTTTTCCGCCTCCGCCCGGCGCTGGGACGCCTTGCGGCTGGCCGCCGCGAACCGCACCATGAATGCGCTCTCCCGTGGGTCTTTCAGCGTGGCCCGCAGGGCGCCGGATACGATGTTCTCCACGCCCCGGGCAAGATAGCTCTGAATGTCAAATTTCTCGTCCATTTCCTTCACTCCCTGTCCGTCAGCTTTCCGATGATCTCGTACAGGGTCCCGTAGAGCGCCGCCGCCTTCTCCGACTCCAGCTGCACACAGGCGGCCAGCCGGCCGGGGACAGTGAGGGCCCGCTCCTGGAGCGCTTCGCCCGTCGGGGTGATGGCCGCGAACACGTCCCGCTCGTCCTGCTCAGAGCGCCGGCGGGTAACGTAGCCCTTCTCCTCCAGCCGCTTCAAAAGCGGCGTCAGGGTGCTGGAGTCCAGAAACAGCTTTTCCCCCACCTCTTTGATGCGCAGCTGCTTATGTTCCCACAGTACCATCATGGTGATGTACTGGGTGTAGGTCAGCCCCAGCTCGTCCAGAAAGGGCTTATAGGCCTTGACGATCTCCTTGGCGCAGGCATACAGGGGAAAGCACAGCTGGTTTTCCAGCCGCAGCGCCGCATATCTGTCTTCCATTCGCCCCTCCTTTATTCGATCTAGCAAGTCGATCTCAGTATAGACCACGTTTGCATGAATGTCAATCGCGCGCGATAGAACGAGATGGCTCACCATGGGAGAAACTATCATTTGCCGCCTATTTACTTGACAAATATAAGGATAGCGCCCGCCTGTTGGCGGGCGCTAAGGAGTTGGAAAGGCCGCTGCCGCCGTGGGACCAATTCTGTCCCGCGTGGGAGAAATAGGCGATCAGGGTCTTCATGGTATTTCCTCTTTTTATTTTCTTCCCAGGGCGAATTTTCCCACCCGCATGGAGGCGATGACGCCCCCGTCGATGAGAAGGTCTGTGCCGGTGATGAACCCCGCGTCCTGCCCCAGCAGGAACGCCCCCGCCGCAGCGATCTCGTCGATGGTGCCCGTGCGCCGGGCCGGGGAGACGTCGATCATGCCCTGGTATGTGTTGCCGGGGGCGTTGAACTCATCGTAGGCCAGGGGCGTGACGATGATGCCGGGACTGAGGGTGTTGATCCGTGCCCGGCGCTGGCCCCAGGTGGTAGCGGCCGCCGCCTGGACCCGAAGCTGGTTGGCCCGTTTCGCCACGATATAGGCCGCGCCGGAAGAGCCCGTCTTGCTCCCGTCCAGGCAGGGCAGAGAAGAAAGCTCCGCCGCAGGCGTCATGGCCAGGGCCTGTTCGTCCTCCTTTGTCAGGGCAGAGGGCATATACCCGGTTTGGCTGGCCACCACCAGCCCCGCGCCGCCGGGGGCCATGACCGCGCCGAAGGCGTCGATGGCGTAGGCGGTGCCGACCAGGTCCAAAGCGAGGATATGTTCCGGCTTGGCCTGGCTGGGGGAGGCCCCCGCCGTCATCACGAAGGTCTTGACCGGCCCCAGGGAGGCGGCCTTTTCCGCAAAGGCTCTCAGGGAAGCCGGGTCGCAGGCGTCCACGATATGAGTGGTCACGTCATAGCCGCTGTACTGAAGATCGTGGCTCACCCGCTCCAGGGCCTTTTCGCTGATGTCGCCCAGGAGTATCTTTTTGCCAGCCGCCACGCGCCGGACGATGGCGGTGCCCATGGCTCCCGCGCCCAGCAGGACCACTACGTCTTTCTTCTCGTTCCGATCCAGGATCATATCGTTTTCTCCTTTACCTTTCCAGCATTTGGGCGCACTGGCCGAGATACTTGGTGATGGGCAGGTGCTGGGGGCACGCCCGCTCGCACTGCTTGCAGCCGATGCAGTCGCTGGCCCTATGGCCTTCCCCGGTCACGGCGGCGTAGCTCTCCTTTGCCTGGGCCATCTGGCCGTTGCCAAGCTGCTTGTTGGCGGCGGCGAAGATGTCCGGGATGGGTATCTGCTTGGGGCAGCCATCCGTGCAGTAGTGACAGGCGGTGCAGGGGATGGCTGCGGAGTGGCCCAAGATGCGCTGTGCCTCCCGAATAATGCCCTGCTCATCTTCGTTGAGAGGCTGAAAATCCTTCATATAGGAGAGGTTATCCTCCATCTGGGCCACGCTGCTCATGCCGGACAGGACGGTTATGATCCCGTCCAGGCTGGCCACGAACCGGATGGCCCAGGATGCCGGGGACATATCCGGGGCATAGTCCGTGAACAGCTTTTTCACCGCCGCAGGCGGGTCGGCCAAATTGCCGCCCTTCACCGGCTCCATGACCACGATGCTCTTGCCGTGGGAGCGGGCCATCTCATAGTTGGCGCGGGAGGTCACGTCCGGGTTCTCCCAGTCGGCGTAGTTTACTTGCAGCTGGACGAAATCCACCTCCGGGTGGTCGGTGAGCAGCTTGTCCAGCAGCTTCGGCCCTGCATGGAAAGAGAAGCCCAGGTGCTTGATGAGTCCGTCCGCCTTCTTCTGGGCCACATAGTCCCACAGGTGGAACTTGTCATACTTCGTGTAGTTGTTCTCCATCATGGCGTGGAGCAGGTAGTAGTCGAAGTACCCCGCGCCGGTGCGTTCCAAACTGGTGGTGAACTGCTCCTTGGCCGCCTTCTCGTTGGGGGCCATCAGAAAGGCGTTGAGCTTGGTGGCCAGAGTGTAGCTGTCCCTGGGATAACGGTCAACCAGGGCCTTTTTTATGTCCTGCTCCGAGGTCCCATACACGAAGGCGGTGTCAAAGTAGGTAAAGCCCGCCGCCATGAACAGATCCACCATCTTTTTGACCTGCTCGATGTCCGTGCCATCTCCCTTTTTGGGCAGGCGCATCAGGCCAAAGCCCAGCTTGGGCGTCTCTTCTCCGAAATAGTCAGACATGGGATGCCCCTCCTTCTCTTTAGTTGATGTACCCGCCGTCCGCCAGCCAGCTTTCCACGCTCTGGGCGGCGCTGTCCCGGTCGTTCTGGGCGGTGCTGCCCCGGATGGCAAGGCCCTCGCCCATGCTGGCGTCCGGGCAGATGTCCTCGATCGTTCCCGGCGTACCGCTCAGACCGCTGCCCGCGTGGGTGCAGAAGGGAACGATGGTCTTGCCGGTAAAGTCGTAGCTCTGCAAAAAGACCTTTACGATGGTGGGCAGATCGCCCCACCAGATGGGATAGCCCAGGAAGATCGTGTCGTACCCGTCCATGTTCTCCACTGTCCCTGCGATCTGCGGCGGGTCGTTCTCCTCCTGGCGGGAGACCTCCAGCAGCCCGTCATAGGTGGTGGGGTATTCTTCGGTAGATTCGATCTTGAAGGTGTCCGCGCCCGTGGCTTCCGCGATGAGCTCCGCCACGATCTGAGTGTTGCCCTTTTCGATCACGCCCACCTCGTACTGCTCGTTTGCCAGGGAGAAGTACGCCACCAAGATGTGGCTGCCCGCCGTCGTTTCTTCCTTCGGTTCATCGTCAGGGGCGGGAGCGGTCGTCTGCGCTGCTGCTGACGTTCTGGCCGGGCTGCCGCAGGCTGTCATGCCCGCCATCAGGCATAGTGCGGCAGCCGCAGATACTATACGTTTCATAAGACCCTCCTTGTTGGTTCTTGACAAGAATAGTATAGCATTGTAGAATCAATAAAACTAAACGAAGTATTAGATAAATAATCGAAAATATTGATTATACAGGTGAGCAACATGACCACAAAAGACATGGACGCCATTTTGGAGGTGGCCCAGACCCACAATTTCAACCGGGCGGCGGAGAATCTATTTATGGCTCAGTCCACTTTGAGCTATCACATCAAGGCGGCGGAGGACGAGCTGGGGTTTGCCATCTTCGTCCGGTCCGGAAAGGGCGCGGCCCTGACGCCGGCGGGGGAACAGTTTTGCGTCACCCTGCGCAACGTCCGCCAGGAGCTGAAAAACGCCGTGGAGCAGGCCCAGAACTTCAGCGCCCGGTACGCGGAGAACATCTCCATCGGCATGCCCGTCCGCTCGGCCATCTATGACCTGCCCCGGCTCATGCGCCGGTTCGCCCAGCTCCACCCGGCCGTCTCCGTCACGCCGGTCTATTCTTACGCCAGCTCCATCGACCAATTTTTGAAGGGCGAGACAGACATTCTCTTTGCCCTGGGGACCAGCGTCCGGCACATCTCCGACATCCGTACAGAGCCGTTTTACGATAGCCCCATCTACCTTATCACCCTGCCCGGCGACCCTCTGGCGAAAAAGGAGCGGGTCACGATGGAGGACCTGGCGGGCCGGACGCTGATGATCGGGGGCGGCTCGCCGCCCGCCCTGAAAAGGGTGCAGCAGCGGATCATCGCCGGGGGCCAGGTGCGCTACTTCAACAGCGCCGACCATGAGACAACGCTGACCAACGTGGCGGCGGAAAAGGGCGTGTGTCTCTCGCCGGGGTTTCTCAACGACCACAACCCCGAATTTGCCTGGACGCCCTTTGACTGCCGGGAGACCATATCCTGCGTGCTCTGCACCCATAGGGAGGACCAGCGCCCCATCGTCCGTGAATTCGTGGCCCTCCTGCGGGAGCACTACAGGGCAAAATGACGGCCCCTATCAACGCAGATATGACAAATGCAACGCTCCACAGAAAAGCGTTGCATTTGTATCAAATAGCGCAGTCTTTGCCGCGTCGTCTCTGCGGTGAGCTGGGCTAAACGTCTCTTGTCAATTTCAGAAAGAGTTCTCCGTCAGCCATTTTACCGCTTTTTCCACAAGCTCCGTGATGTCGGTGCCGTCGGCGGCGACCACCTGCTGCTTGGGAAGACCCTGGAAGAAGTCCAGGTGTGCGTTTTCGGCAAAGGCGTTCTTGACATAGTTGTTGTCATCGGAAAAGCCTGGATCGGGCTGGAGCTGGCAGATGCTGTACGCCTGCAGCAGCGCCGTCACCGGCACGCCGTGGTACGTGAGCCCCCGGTATTTTTCGATCTCGCTCTGGGGGATGGGACCGCTCTGGCGGTAGATGGCCATGGCCTTGGCCAGCGCTTTTTCCTCCTCCGGGGTCAGGGGCTCCATGGCGCCGCTCGTCCTTATGTTGTCCCGCACCTGCTCCAGGGTGCTCATGCCGGACAGCACCGTGATCACGCCTTCCAGCTGCTGGCTGAAGCGCAGGGACCAGGATGCGATAGACAGTTCCGGCCGGACAGCCTTCAAAACAGCCTCCGCCTCTGCGGGCAGCTTTGCCAGACCGCCGCCCTTGACAGGCTCCATGATGACGACCTGCCTGCCGTGCTTTCGTATCACATCATAGCAGGCGCCCGCCTGGACAAGCTCGCTGTCCCAGTCGATGGGGTTGACGGGGATCTGCACGAATTCCGCCTCCGGGTGCTCTGTCAGGACCCGCCCCAGGAGCTTGGCAGAGGAGTGGAAGGAAAAGCCCAGGTGCCGGATCTTCCCCGCGTCCTTCCACTTTTTCGCATGGTCAAAAAGATGTGTGGTCTTGATGATGCCGCCGGCGCCGTCCACGCCGTCGTATAAGACAGTCTGGACGTTGTGGATGAGGTAGTAGTCGATGTAGTCCACGCCCAGATTGGCCAGCTGGCGCTCAAAGATGCCGTCGATCTCGTCCTCCGGCACCAGGTTGAAGGTGGGAAACTTGGTGGCGACCGTGAAGCTCTCCCGGGGATGACGCTCTACCAGCGCCTTGCGCACCGCTTCCTCGCTCTTTCCCTCGTGGTAGACGAAGCTGGTGTCGAAATAGGTGCAGCCCGCAGCCAAAAACTCATCCACCATCTGCTCCAGCTGTGGGTAGTCAAAGTCGGTGGGGCCTGACAGCACAGGCAGCCGCATCATGCCAAAGCCAAGATTCTTCATTCGTTCTGCCTCCTTGTATAATTTGTCCCTATTATAGCACCTTGCAGTGCACAAAGCAAAACAAAGCGCTTTTCTCCGCAAGACGATCCATCCTGTCGTTCTCCACAAATTCGCTCCGTCATATGCAGCATATTGCTTATGTATTCCTCCTCCGGCGTCAAAGTCATCCGTGACGGCGATCGCTGGAGATCCATACGGAGAAGGCCGGCGACGCGGAGCTGAAACTGGCCGCCGCCGTTAGCGGCTTTCCCGGCAAGCAGATGGAGTCGTAAAATACTGCATGCAATAATATCCCTGCCGCGAAAACGGCAGGGATATTATCATGCCTTTATGCGCCCGCAAGGGTCAGCCCAAAAACAGATTGGGGAGAAAATCGCTGACCGCCGGCACGAAGGTGATGATAGCCAGCGTGGCGAACAGGGGGATCAAAAACGGCGCCACGCCCTTGATCGTTCGCTTCATACTCAGCTCGCCCACGTCCGCCAGGGTGAACAGCACCAGCCCGAAGGGCGGCGTCAGCAGGCCCACCATCAGGTTGAAGATGATGAGCATACCGGCCTGAATGTCGGACATGCCCAGGGCGGTCATGATGGGCAGGATGATGGGGGTCACCACCAGGATGGCGGCGATCTGCTCCAGGAAGCAGCCCAGGATGAGCAGCAGCAGGTTGATAAGCAGCAGGATGACCACCTTGGAGGAGATGGTCGCCAGCAGCGCCGCCGCCAGCTTGTTGGCCAGCTGGGTGCGGATGATGACCTGGCCGAACAGGCCCGCGCAGGCCACGATGAACATGACCCGGACGGTGGTGCGCATGCTCTCGAAGAGGATGGCGACGAAGCGCTTCCAGTGGAATTTCTTATTGATAACGCCCAGCAGGATCGTATAGATGACCGCGATGGTGGCCGCCTCGGTGGGCGTGCAGAAGCCGCCGTAGATGCCGCCCAGCAGGATGACGATGGTCATCAGCGACGGGGCCGCGTGCAGCAGGGAGCTGAGCCACTGCCGGAAGGTGGGCCGCTCCAGCATCTCCACGTTCTCCCGCTTGGCCAGGATGACCACGGTCACCGCCAGGGCCAGCGCGCATATCAGGCCCGGCATGATGCCTGCCAAAAACAGCTTGCCCACCGACGAGCCGGCCACCACGGCGTAGAACACCATGGGCACGGAGGGCGGGATGATGGGGCCGATGATGGACGAGGCGCCGGTGATGCCCACGCTGATCTCACGGGAATAGCGGCGCTTGCTCATCTCCCGTATCTCGATGGCGCCCAGGCCGGCCGCGTCCGCCAGCGCCGCGCCGGACATGCCGGCAAAGATCACGCTGGCCAGGATATTGGCGTGGGCAAGACCGCCCCGGCGGTGGCCCACGGTCTTTTCCGCAAAGTCGAACAGATTCTCGGACACGCCGTACTCGTTCATCAGCGCGCCGGCCAGGATAAAGAACATGGCGGCCATGGTGGTGAAGGAGTCCAGCGTCGCCACCAGCTTGGAGGCGATCATCGGCAGCGGCATGCCGCCGACGTACAGCGCCACGGCAGAGGGCACGCCCAGGGCGATGGCGATGGGACAGCCGGCGAACATCAGCAGGATGAACGCGATAAAGACCAGTGCCAGCAGCATTTACTTCACCCCTTCCTTTCTACGGGCCAGCTTCAGCGCGATGGTGTACACCAGGTCATAGGCGCCGAACACCGACATCAGCACGAAGGAGACCGGGCAGGAATAGTACAGCACCCGGTACGGTACCCGCATGCCGGGGCTGGTCCTGCCGCCGTAGTCCTTCACGTACAATATACCGCCGATGGCGATCAGGATATAGAACGCCAGATAGAGCACCTTGAACAGGACCTCCATCCTCTCCGCGCCTATCCGCAGCACCCGTATCTCCTTTACCAGGTCCACGATGATCTGGTCGTTTTTGAACGCGAAATAGGCCGCGCCCAAAAAGCAGGCCCATACGAACAGCCACCGGGACGCCTCCTCTGTCCACGTGTTGCTGATGGACAGGTTGCGGCTGATGATCTGCCAGATGACGATCAGCACCGTTCCCAACAGCGCGTAGGCCAGAACGAACTGGAAGACCTTGTCCATCACGGCCTCGATCTTCCCGTGCCGGTCCTGCAGCCGCTGCACAGCGCTCTGCTGCATATTTCACCCTCCTTTCTTGGTTCGCGGGACAGAGCCGGCCGGTATATGACCCGGCCGGCTCTGCGGGATAACGTTACTTCGCAGCCTGGATCTGCTCGTAGATGTCGGTCAGCTCCGGATACTTCTCCTCCAGCACGCCGGAGACGCACTCCACGAAGGCGTCGCGGTCGATCTCCTCCTCGCCGATAACGGTGCCGCCGGAGGCCTCGAAGGCCTCGATGCCCTCCTCGGTCTGCTTCTCGATCAGCTCGTTGTTCAGCTGGCCGGCGTTCTCAAACGCGGTGGCGATGATCTCCTGCTGCTCCTCGCTCAGCTTGTTCCAGCTGTCCTCATTGAACATGACGTAGATGGTGTCCACCAGGTGGTTGGTCATGCACATGTAGCCCTGGACCTCGTCGAACTTGTTGGAGATGATGGTGGGGACAGGGTTCTCCTGGCCGTCAACGATGCCCTGGTTCAGGGACAGATACAGCTCGGTCAGGGCGATGGGGGTGACCTCCGCGCCGAAGGAGGACATGCAGTCCATGTATATGGTGTGGTCGGGCACGCGCATCTTCAGGCCCTTCAGGTCCTCGGGGGAGCGGATGGCGGTGTCCTTGGTGGTCATGACGCGGTTGCCGTACATCCAGGGGTCCAGCACCAGAACGCCGTAGTTCTCCTCCACCATCTGGTTGAAGTGCTCGCCCAGCTCGCCTTCCCAGACCTTATCCACGTGGGCGGCGTCCTGGAACACGAAGAAGCAGCTGAACACGTTGACCTCGGGGCACTTCTCGTCGAAGTAGCCCAGGCTCTGGACGTTGATGTCCACGGAGCCGGCGACCAGCTGCTCAGCCAGCTCGTCGTTGTCGCCGATCTGGCCGGCGGGATAGTGCTCGATGGTGATCTTGCCGTCAGAGGCCTCGCTGATCTCCTCGATAGCGGACTCGATAGCCAGGCTGGCGGGGTGGTCGGCAGCGTACACGGTGCCCAGGGTCAGTTTGACCGGCTCCATCTCCTCGTCGGCAAACGCCGCCGCGCCGAGGCACAGGACCATGATCAGCGCCAGAAGACATGCGATGAACTTTTTCATTAAATTATCCTCCTAAAAAAATTTTGTTTTTTCTTGTTTGGTGATATAGGGGGCCTCACGGCGTGTACAGCAGCACGCCGTCCCGGACCAGCTCCTGCCGCAGCAGCTGCACGTCCAGCGCCCGGGGCGATACGCCGCTCTGGGCGCAGAGGGCAGCGGCCGTTCCGGCCGCCTGGCCCATAGCCATGCAGGGGGCCGTGACGCGGATGGAGCCGCTGGCCACCGTGTCGGCGGAGACGCACCGTCCCGCCGCCAGCAGGCCCTCCACGCCCCGGGGCAGCATGCAGCGGTAGGGGATGTCCAGCACCCCGCCGCTGTCCACCACCAGCATGGACGGTCCACGGGCGTCGTGGCGGTCGCTGGGGAAGAAGCTCTGGGCCACCGCGTCGTCGAAGCGCCGGCCGCCGCGCAGATCCTCGCCGGTGAGGGTATAGTCGCCCACGATCTTCCGGGCGGCCCTGTGGGCGAAGGCGCCCCGCCCGGTCTTGCTCAGATAGGCTCCCGCGAAGCCGGGCACCCGCTTTTGCAGGAACCGGCTGAAGGCCAGCGCCTGCTGGCGCAGCTGCAGGATGGCCTCGCTGCGGGACTCGTCGCTGAGCGGGTCGCCCGCAGTGCGGGTGACGTTTACCACGGCCATGCGCCGCTGCGTCCACAGGGAGACGTGCATCTCCCCCCGCAGGATGGGAGCCTCGCCCGCACGGGCGCCCGCGCCCAGCAGCGCGCCGAAACCCCAGATGGTGACCACCGGCAGTCCGCGCAGCTCCGGGCCGGTGACGCTGGTGCTGCGGAAGTCCTCCGGGTGCTGCTGGATGTAGTCCAGCACCGCGTCCACGTCCACGCCGGCCATGGTGAACAGGATGCTCATGGCCTGCTCCTGGCCTCCCCCGCCCACGCACTGCGCGCCGGCGGCGGCGGCCACCGCCGCGTCGCCGGTGGCGTCCACGGCAGCGGCGGCGCGGATGGTCACGGGGCCCGACCGGCTGGTCAGCGCCTCGCAGCCGCGCAGGACGCCGTCTTCCACGAGCGCCCGCTCGAAGCGGGTGTTGAGCATCACATGCACGCCCGCATCCCGGAGCATCTGCTCCAGCACGAACTGCAGCAGCTCATGGTCCACCGGCGTCACGGACCAGGAATAGCCCGTGGTGTCCGGCATGTGGCCGGGGGTGCCGCCCAGCTTCGCCAGCCGGTCCACGATCTGCTGGGGGATGCCGGCGATGATCTGGTTGCCGACGCCGTCGTGGAAGGAGGAGATGTGCTGCAGCACCTGACCGGTCAGTGTGCCGCCGATCATGTCGCTCTCCTCTATGAGGACGGTGCGGCAGCCGCGCCTGCCGGCGGCGATGGCCGCCACGGCGCCTGCGGTGCCGCCGCCCGCCACCAGCACATCGGCCTCGATGACAGAGGCGGAGCGCTTTTCGTCCATGGCGCTCACCCCTTCACGGCCCCGGCCGTCATGCCCTCCACGAAGTGCTTCTGGATGAGGCTGAACATGATGACGATGGGGATGGTGGTGGCCGTGCCCAGGGCCATGATAACGCCCCAGTTGACCTCGGTGGCGCTGATGTAGTTGGCCAGGCCCACCGTGAGGGTCTTCATGGTATCCCGGGACACCAGCACGCTGCTGAGCAGGTACTCGTTCCAGGACAGGATAAAGGCCAGGATACCGGTGCTGAGCACGCCGGGCACGCACAGCGGCAGATTGATCTTATAAAACGTCTGGAAGTCCGACGCCCCGTCCACCAGGGCCGCCTCCGTGATCTCGTTGGGTATCTTGCGGAAGAAGGACATCAGCAGCCAGACGGAGAAGGGGAACGTCACCGTCAGATGGCCGATGACCACGCCCGCCAGGCTGGCGGACAGGCCCATGCCGGCGATGATGCGGTACAGGGGTATCATCAGCATGATGGGCGGGATGCAGTAGGCGCTGAGAACGCCGATGACGATGATCTTCCTGCCCCGGTACTGGAACTTGGTCAGGCTGTAGGCGGCCAGGGTGCCGAACACCACGTTTATCAGCATGGTCGCCATGGCCACCACGAAGCTGTTGATGAAGTAGTGGACCACCGTCATGTCGCTGAAGGCGCTCTTGTACCACTCCAGCGTGGGCGCCTTGGGGAATATGGTAGGGGGAGACTTGAACAGCTCCACCGACGGTTTGAGGGAGCTGAGGGCCATCCACAGCAGGGGGAAGGCGACCATGCCTATCAGCAGCAGGATCACCAGGTCCAGCGCCAGCTTGGATATGTGGCGGCGGGTCTTTTCATGTGCTTTTTCCATTTGCGCTCTCCTCCCCTCAGTCGTCCAGTCCGGTCTTCTTCACGTAGAAAACGATGCAGAAGAACAGCAGCGCGCCCAGCACCACCGATATGGCCGAGGCGTAGCCGGTCTGGAAGGTACCGAAGGACGCCTGGTAGATCATGATGGGCAGGTGCATCGTGGAGCCGGCCGGTCCGCCGCCGGTGACCATGCGGATAAGGTCGAAGTAGGTAGCCGTCCAGATGATGCGCAGCACCAGCAGGACGATGGTGGTGTTTTTCAGCAGCGGCAGCGTGATGTGCCAGAACAGGCGCATCGTGCCAGCGCCGTCCATCTTCCCCGCCTCGTACAGCTCCGGGTCGATGCTCTTCAGCGCCGCCCAGTAGATGAGCATGGGGAACGGGTAGGACCGCCAGATGTTCACGATGATCAGCGCCGCCATGGCCCCTTTGGGGAGGGCCAGGAGTGATTGCCGGTGGGCGATCACTCCCGCCTTCTGCAGGAGGAGACTGACGATGCCGTAGTCGCCGTTGAGGACCCATTTGGTCACCAGCGCCAGCGTGACCGCCGGGATGACGTAGGGGATGAGCAGGAAGCTGCGCAGCAGCGTGCCGCCCCGCATCTTGCGGTTGATGACCAGCGCGATGGCCAGGCCCAGCGCCAGCTGACCGATGACGGAAAAGACCGTCCAGATCAGGGTGTTGTAGGCGTATTTCCAGAACATGGGGTCTGAAAACAGCCTCTTATAGTTTTTCAGCCATACGAAGGACGTGTTCTTTTTGAGCAGGTTCGCGTCGGTAAAGCTCAGATAGATGTTGTAAAAGACGGGGTACATGACAAATATGGCCAAAAACAGCACCGCCGGCGCCACGAAGACTATGGCCAGCCTATTGCGTTTTCTTGCCCGGCCATTTGCCAGTGACATTGCTTTTGCAGACATACCGTCACCCTCCTCCGGTCAGGTCACTGGCCGATCACGTCCAGCTGGACCTGGAGCTGGGAATCAATGTAGTCCACGGCCTGCTCCGACGTCTGCATACCCAGCGCCACGCCCTGGATGGCCTCGCCGAAGAAGGTGGTGGCCTCGATCTGGGACGCCATCTGGCTCAGGCCGGCCTCCATGCCGTAGCGGTACCAGGTGTTGTGCTCGAAGGCGTCGAAGATGGAGTCGATCTCGTCGGGGAACTGGGCCACGGCCGGATCGTTCTTATAAAGCTCAAAAGCGGAGTACAGGGAGGGATAGGCGAACATGGGCCGGCTCAGCGCGCGCTCAGCCGCCTTCTCGGGGGTGTAGAGCTTGGTGATGAATTCCTTGGCCAGGGCGATCTTCTCCTCGCTGGCCTGGCTGCTGGCCACGAAGTAGTAGCCGCCGCCGAAGGAGGCTTGCTTATCGCCGTTCTCGCCGGGCAGATCGAAGCAGCCCAGGTTCTCCACCATATCCGGGTTGTTGGTCTGGGCCAGGCCGATGACGGCGCCCATATCCAGCACCATGGCCACGGAGCCCTCCACCAGGGCGTTGCGGTTCTCGCTCCAGGACCACTCGGTGCTGGAGGGAGGAGACGCCTTCTTATAGAGGTCGATCATGTAGTCCAGCACGTGGGCGGCCTTTTCCTTCTCGTTGCCGAAGTTGTACTCGCCGGTGGCCGGGTCGAAGGTGTATACGCCCGAGGTGAACAGGAACTCATAGTAGGACTGCGCGGCCAGCTGCACCGCCGCCATGGGCACGGCGAAGCCGTACACGTCGATGTTGCCGTCGCCGTCGCTGTCGGTGTTCAGCGCCTCGGCGGCAGCCTCCAGCTCCTGCCAGTTGGTGGGGATCTCCAGGCCCTTCTCAGCGAACAGGTCCTTGCGGTACCACACGGAGGTGTGCAGCGCCCAGTCGGGCACGCCCCAGGCCACGTCGTCCACGGTGATGGAGCGCAGATAGGACTCCACGAAGTCGTCCCGGCCGATGGCGTCGATCACGTCGTCCATGGGGGAGATCAGGCCCTGGGTGTAGAGGTAGGCGGAACCGCCCTCGGTGGTGTGCATGATGTCGGGGGTGTCGCCGGACTCCATGGCGGCGGCCAGCTTGGTGTACATGTCGTCGAAGGCCACGGTGACCATCTCGATCTCCACGCCCATCTCCTTGGCCACCTCGTCGAACTGCTTCTGCAGCACCGCCGTCTGGGAGTCGGCGGTCAGGTTGGTCCAGATGACCAGCTTGTTCTCGTTGTCGTCGGCATAGCCGACGGCGCCCAGCGTGAGGATCATGGTCAGCGCCAGTACGAGTGCGATGAGTTTCTTCATGTTAGGTTCCTCCTTAAAAATTTTTTATCATTTTTGTTTTATGTTCCCGACAATATCTGCTCGCTCATCTTCTTGAAGAAGATGTACGGGTTGCCCATGGATATGAAGCTTGCGCCCTGCTCCCGCCAGTAGTCCCGCAGGGCCATGTCGTAGCCCATGGAGATGCCGAAGGGGACCTTTGCCTGGCGGCACTTGCGGATGATGGTGTCCATCAGCTCCTTCACCAGCGGGTCCCGCATCTGCCCCAGCCGGTCCACGGAGGCGGACAGATCCATGGGCCCGCAGACCGCCAGGTCGATGCCCTTGACCTCCAGTATCTCGTCCAGAGCGTTGACCGCGTCCACGTGCTCGATCTGGATGATCTTCAGCACGGAGCGGTCGGCCTGCTCCCGGAACTGGCCGGAGGGGATGCTGCCGTAGCCGTTGGCCCGCAGAGGGCCGAAGCCCCGGCACCCGGCGGGGGGATACAGGCACGCCTGCACCGCCCGCTCCGCGTCGGCGGCGCTGTTGACCATGGGGAAGATGACGCCGTCCGCGCCCATCTCCAGAATGGGTTTGGCCAGCACCGGGTCGTTCTTTGCCACCCGGACCACCGCAGCGCAGCCCTTGGACTGGGCGGCGGCGATGCCGGACAGGACCATGGGCAGGGTGATGGCCGCGTGCTCCGTGTCTATCCACAGAAAGTCGTAGCCCACCAGGCCGGCGATCTCGTAAAAGGCCAGGTCCGCGCTGACGCAGTGTACGCCGTAGGCGGTCCGGCCGGCGGCCCATGCCGCGTCGATACGGTCCCGCGCCATGGTCACAGCACGCCCTTGAGAGCGTAGGTCTTTTCCTGGGTGTACTCCAGCAGGGTGTAGGAGATGCCCTCCCGGCCCATGCCGCTCTTCTTATAGCCGCCGAAGGGCTGCTCGGACAGGCGGAAGCATCCGCCGCCGTTGATGACCACGCCGCCCGCCTCGATCTGCTGGGCCATCTGGAAGGCCCGCTTGTAGTCGGCGGTGAAGATGGCGCTCATCAGCCCGTAGGAGCTCTGGTTGGCGATGGCCAGCGCTTCCTCGTCCGTGTCGAAGGGGATGATGGGGAACACGGGGGCGAACACCTCCATGTCCTTGGCGATGTCGGACTGGGCGGACACGCCGGTGAGCACGGTGGGCGGGAAGAACACCCGGTCGAACCGCCTGCCGCCCAGGATGCACTCGGCCCCCTGCTCCACGGTCAGCGCCACCTGCCGCTCGGCGGTGATGGCGGCCTGCTCGTTGATGAGGCTGCCCATGGTCACCTCCGGGTCACGGGGGTCGCCCTGGCGGACCTTCTCCAGCGCGGCCTTCAGGGCCTGGGCGAAGTCGTCCGCGATGGAGCGGTGGACGATGAAGCGCTTGCTGGCGCAGCATATCTGCCCGGCGTTGCCGCAGCGGGAGCCCATGGCCTCGGTGACGGCCAGGGGGATGTCCGCGTCGGCGCGCATGATAAAGGCGTCGTTGCCCCCCAGCTCCAGGAACACCCTGGTCAGGTTGGGGGCGGCCTTCTGGTAGATGCGGATGCCCACCTCGGTGCTGCCGGTCATGGACACCGCCTGGATGCCGGGGTGGCCGGCCAGATGGTCGCCGATGACCGCGCCGCTGCCGGTGATGGCCTGGACAGCATAGTCCGGCATGCCGGCCTGGTGCAGCAGCTCCACGATGCGGCAGATGGTCAGCGGGCAGTCGGAGGGCGGCTTGACAAGACAGGCGTTGCCCGCCACGATGGCCGGGATGACCTTCTGCCCGAACAGGTCGATGGGGTAGTTGAAGGGCAGGAACGCCGCCACCACGCCCAGAGGCTCCCGGCGGGTGAACACGATGTCTTTCACGCCCTTGGTCTCCTCCGCGCCGGAGGGGAACACGTCGCCGTAAAGGTGCCGTATCTTCTCGCAGTAGCCCCGGGTCAGGGAGGTGATGGAGTTGAACTCCCCCTTGGCCTGGGCCAGAGGCTTGCCGGTCTCATGGCTGAGCAGCAGCGCCAGCTCGTCCAGCCGTTCCATGTACAGCTCGATGAACCGGTAGAACACCTGGTTGCGCTGGTACTGGGTCCGGGCCGACCACTCCCGGAAGCCCTGGCGGGCGTTTTTCACCGCCTCGTCGATCTGTCTCTCCGTGAACGCCGGCACATAGCCCACCGTCTCCTCGGTCACCGGGTCGAATATGGCGAACCGGCTCTGTTCCTTTTCGTATCTTGACGCCATACGCTTCTCCTTTCAGTGATAGGTTATCATGTCCAGCCCGTCAAACAGTGCCTGACAGCGCTGGTACTGTTCCTGAGAGGGGGGCTGCTCGTCCCCGTACTCGCATTCCATCCCCAGGCTGCGGTACTTGGCCGCCGCGTAGTTGTGGAAGGGGATGACCTCCAGCCGGATGCGGTCCGCCGCCTCGGCGCGCAGAAAGTCCGCGATCTTCGGCATCTCGTCCCCGTTGGCCCAGGGGATGAAGGGCACCCGCACCCAGATGGGCACGTCCGTTTTCAGAAGCCTGCGGAAATTCTCCAGTATCTGCTCGTTGCCGCAGCCCGTCCAGCGCCGGTGCACCTGCGTGTCCATGGCCTTGACGTCGGCCAGAAACAGGCTGGTGTAGGGCAGCGCCGCCTCCACCGCCTGCCAGGGCACGTTCAGGGCGGTGTCCACCGCCGTGTGCACCCCGGCCTGGCGCACCAGGCGCAGCGCCTCGGGCAGGTCCGGCTGCAGCAGCGGCTCCCCGCCGGAGAATGTGACTCCGCCGCCGGAGCTGGCGAAGAACACCTGGTCCCGCAGCGCCTCCTCGGCGGCCTGGGCGGCGCTCACCTCCCGGCCGGAGAGGCTCAGCGCCCCGGTGGGACAGGCCCCGACGCACCGGCCGCAGGCGGTGCACGCCCGGCCGTCCGTCCGGATGCCGCCCTGGGGCAGGAACCGGTCGCACACCCCGGCGCACCGGCCGCAGTGTACGCACCGGGCGGCCTTGTGCTGCACCTGGAGCGTGCCGGCCCAGGTCTCCGGGTTGTGGCACCACCGGCAGCGCAGGGAGCAGCCCTTGGTGAACACCGTCGAGCGCACGCCGGGTCCGTCCCGCACGGAGAACCGCTGTATGTTCGTTATCAGCATGGCGCGCCCACGGTCCGGCCGATGATGTGGGCCTGCATCTCCGGCGTCAGGTCGATGAACCGGGCGTTGAAGCCCCAGACCCGCACGATCAGGTCCTCATGCTGCTCCGGGTGTATCTGGGCGTCCTTCATGGCGGCCACGTCGTTGATGGCCAGGCTCAGGATGGGCAGCTTCATGGCTATGCTGCTGCGGATGATGCTGTCCACGATGCGCAGCCCCTCTCCGTCCTCGGGGATGAGGTTGCGGGAGATGGTCAGGAACACCGGCGAGCCGGCGAAGCCCTGGTTCAGGTCCGTCTTGGCCACCGACTGGAGCACCGCGCTGGGTCCCTCCGTGGCCTTGCCGGGAGTGGGGGAGTTGTGCACCGCCACCGGGTCGCCCGCGTGGCGGCCGTCGGAGGTGGCGCTGGTCAGGGCCGAGTGGTCCAGGAAGAAGATGGAGTACATGGCCGGCCACAGGTACTGGGGTATCTTGTCGTTTGCCTCGCACACCCAGGAGCAGAACCGGCTGGAGATGTCTGCGGCCAGCAGGTCCACCTCGTCGATGTCGTTGCCGTACTTGGGGGCGGACAGCAGCCGCTGGCGCAGCACCTCGTCTCCCTCCCCCTGGAAATCCCGGGCGATGGCATCCAGCAGCTGGTCCATGGTGACAAACTTGTCCTGGAATACCACCTTGCGGATGCCCTCCAGGGCGTCCGCCACGGTGCTGATGGTGCCCGACTGTATCTGGAAGAACATGTATTTGATGATGTCCTTATAGGGGTCGTCCCCCTGCTCGATGGCCTGCAGATAGCCGCCGGCCAGGACCATGGAGGAGACGCACTCCTGGGTGAAGAAGCGGATGTTCTCGTGCATGAAGTCCACCACCCGCTCCACCTGGTAGCGGTACTGGCGCAGGTACATCTCATAGACCTCTTCAAAGGTCTTGGCCTTGCGCATATCGCCGCTCTCGAAGCCCAGCTTCAGAGCCGTGGAGATCTCGCGGCTGTCGATGGCCATGGACCAGCGGCGCACGTCGTGGTTGGCTTGGAAGGGGTTCTCCTGACCGTTGAAGTAGGCCAGCTCCAGCACCTTCTGGGACTCCAGCTCCTTGAACAGGATGGCCCCCAGCCGGTCGATGATGATCTCCTCGCAGCCGTCGCAGCAGTAGTCGTATGCCACCTCCGGCGGGATGCCGTGGCCCAGCAGCTGGGGGATGATGACCTCGTCGTTGAATATCTCCCCCTGGCCCTGGCCCATGCGCACCAGCTCCAGCGTCTTGGCGTAAAAGGCCTGGTCCATGCCGGGGAACACCCGCACGTTCAGGTGGGGCTCGGCCACCTTCAGGTCCATGATGGCCTCGATGCACAGCCAGGACAGCAGGTTGCTCTCGTCGTGGCCGTGTTCGTCCTGGCCGCCCAGCATCATGTTCTTGAGCGTATCCCCCACGCCCAGGGTGTTCATCTTGGTGAACACCTCCTTCACCAGCTCCAGCGCCTGCTCACGGGTGGTGCGCCCGGCCTGCAGGTCCCGCTCCAGGAAGGGGTAGAAGTGCTGGTCCCACCGGCCCAGGGTGCCCATGTAGTAGCCGGGGTTGCGGAAGTGGATGTGGGAGAAGTCGGAGCGGATGGTCCACACGAACCAGAACAGCTGCACCGCCTCCTCAAAGCTCTCCGGCGCCTGGTGGGCCACCTTCCAGCAGTTGGCAGCGGTCCGCTCCAGGCCCGCCAGCTCCGCCGCCTGGGCGTGGCGCTCGATCAGGTCGGCCATGGCCCGGTAGGTCTTGGCGACCCCGGCGGCGTAGCAGCGCTTTTCCTCCGTCGCTGCGGACCGGGCCGCGTCGTCCAGCCGGCGCAGCATCTCGTCGATGCCCAGGTCCAGATAGGCGATGTCCATAGAGAAGTGGATGTTGTCCGAGCCGTAGAACGGCTCGTAGCCCCAGTGGGCCTCCGTTTGCTTCTGGTCATACATCACCAGCGTATCCATGCCGGCGATCACGCCCTGCTGGGGCAGGGTCGTCTTCATCATATAGATCTTCGTAGCGGAATCTCTCGCTATAGCGCGTATCTTCGCGCAGACACTGTTGTCCATGAGGGTCCTCCTGTTCTGTACGGGCGGCCGCTGCCGGGCGGCGCCGACGGCTGATTTTATGGTTCAATTATAGCGGTGGTGAAACGATGTGTCAAATAATTTTTCTATTTATGAAACCAAAATAAACCGCCAAATTTTGGTAAATTCGTACATTCTTAGTATATTTTATCCAGCATGTCACGGCGTAATTGTCTTTCAATATGTACGATTAGCGCCATCGTTACCGGGATTTTGTGCTTTTTGTGAAACATTTTTTGCACACGTTTCCGGCTTTTGTGAAATACTGTTGCATTTGCGTCCAAAAACGATTATAATTTCAGCAACTGAGATTTTAAGAAAAGGAAAAATGTCTATGGCTTCACTGGCTGACGTAGCGCAACTGGCCGGCGTTTCAAAGAGTACCGTTTCCCGCGTTCTGAACAACAAGGGCTACCTCTCCCTAGAGACCAGGGAGAAGGTGTACCATGCGGTAAAGACCCTCAATTACCGCACGGACGAGGCCGCTCTCAGCAGGCTGGGCACCCAGTTCAACACCATCGGTCTGCTGGTCCCTGACATCTGCTATCCCCACTTCTCCAGCATCGCCCTGTGTGTGGAGAACGAGCTGTCCAAGCGGGGATACCGCATGCTTTTGTGCAACACCCTCAACAGCGCCCGCCTGGGCATCGACAACCTGGAGGTGTTCCAGCACGGGCCCATCGACGGGCTCATCCTGTGCGACCGCACCGTCACCGACGAGGAGATGGAGTCCCTGCACCAGCCCATCGTCTCTATCGACCGCTATGCCCATACGGGCATCTCCACCGTCTCCTCCGACCATCCCGTCTCCGGCGAGATGGCCGCCCGGCTGCTCGTGGAGTGCGGCTGCAAAAACGTGCTGCAGACGGTGGGCACCGGCTCCCAGGGCTCGCCCTGGAATGAGCGGCACGCCGTGTTCGAGCAGACGCTGCAGGCCCACGGGGTCCAGTGCCACACCCACTTCCGGGACGTGCTGCGCATCTCGGACATCGCCTTCAACCGCCAGCTGATACGCAAGCAGCTGCTGGCCTTCCCCGACATCGACGGCTATTTCGGCAACGACATCTCCTGCATCGCCGCCATCGAGGAGGCCCGCTCCCTGGGCAAGCGCATCCCCGACGACTTCCAGGTCATCAGCTGCGACGGCACGTATCTGTCCGAGATATTCTCCCCCCAGATCACCACCATCCGCCAGCCCGTGGAGCGCATCGCCGCCTGGGCGGTGGACACCATCTGCAAGCTGATCGAGGACCCCACCATCGGCAGCTGCGACGTGCAGCTGAAGGCCTCCCTCATCGAGCGGGAGACCACCCGCCGGCGGTAAGGCCCGCCGACCATTGACGGCAGCCCCGCCAATGAAAAGCACGGCGCCAGGTACCCTGGCGCCGTGCTTTATCCTTGAAGACCGGATCATAAAACGCCCTGCCGGAGCAGGGCGTTTTCTCATTTCACAGCGCGTACAGCAGAATGGCCAGCAGATGCAGCACGCTGCCCGCCACCACGAACAGGTGGAACACGCTGTGCATATAGCGGTGCTTTTTCCCCATCCCGTAGAGCACCGCCCCCACAGTATAGGACACGCCGCCGGCCAGTATCATCCAGAACCCGGCCCAGCCGATGGCCTGGACCAGCAGCGGGGCCTTGAAGATGATGGCCCAGCCGATGCCGATGTAGCAGACCATGGAAAAGGCCCGGTACCGCCGCAGGTCGATGGCCGTCAGCACCGTGGCCAGGATGGTCAGCGACCAGACCACGGCGAACAGCACCCAGCTGGCGGCGGGGTCGATGGGCCGCATGGCGCTCAGCAGCAGCGGCGTATAGGTGCCGGCGATGAGAAAATAGATGGTGCAGTGGTCTATCACCTGCAGCACCCGCTTGCCCATGCCCTGGCGCAGGCCGTGGTAGACGCTGGACATGGTGTACAGCAGGATCATGGACAGCCCGAACACGACGGCGCCGACCACGCCCCAACCGTTTTTATGCAGCGCCGCGCGCACCACGCACAGCACCAGCGCCGCCGCGCCCACGGCCCCTCCCACGATATGGGAGATCATATTGAAATCCTCTTCGCCTCTGGTATAGTCCGGCAGCTGCCGGTCCCGGAGCTTCGTGCGTTTCACGGCGTCTGTTCTCCTCTCCGTCCGCTTCAAAAACGACACGGCCCTCATCGGCCGTATTTTTCCAGCAGCTGCTCCGGTATGGCCCTGTCCCCGTCGTAAAACCGGTCGTCCCGCTCGGTGATGCGGCGCAGGACGCGCGCCGGAGAGCCGGCGACGATGACGCCCGGCTCCACGTCACGGGTCACCACGCTCCCGGCGGCCACGATGGCGTCATCGCCCACGGTGACGCCCGGCAGGATGATGGCGCCGGCGCCCAGCCACACGTTATTGCCCAGGCGGACCGGCTTATTGTACTGCAGCTTGTGCCGTCTGAGCGCGGGGCAGACCGGATGCTGGGCGGTGACGATGTGGCACCCCGGCCCGATCTGGCAGTCGTCACCGATGAATATATCCGCGTCGTCCACCAGGCATACGTTGAAGTTGAAAACGACGTTCCTGCCCACGTGGACGTTTTTCAGTCCCCAGTTGGCATAGATCGGCGGCACGATATACAGCCCCTCCCCGTAGGTGCCCAGGGCCTGGCGCAGGATGGCCTCCCGCTCCTTCAGCCCCTCCGGCGTCTCCGGCGTGCGGTTGAACCGCTCCAGCCGCTCCACCAGCTCGTGCTGGTAAGCCAGCATCTGCTCGTCGGAGCTGTCGTATAAAACGCCGGCGTTGAGCGTCTGCTTATACCGGCTCATCATGTCCTGCATATGGCTCTGTCCTCCTCGTCCGTGCGTCCGGCGCTCCGGGGCCTCGAGCGGCCGCGCGTGAAAACGCCGTGCTTTGCCGCTTCACTTCCACAGCGCGAACTCGTGCGCCTGGTCCACCCAGCCGAACAGCTCCCCGTCCAGCTGCTCCGGTCCGCTGAGGACGATGTGGGTGGTCCACCGGCCGGGATAGGGCTCCGTCTTCGCGGCCACCCGCTCCGCGTCCAGCGGATAAGGCATGCCCAGGGTGAGCACGAAATAGTCCTCCGGCAGCTCCGCCTTCCTCTTGGGCCGCATAAAGGACACGCAGGCGAACATGTGCCGGTCTGAAAAGGAGATCTGGGTCTTCTGTACCCGGACCACGGTCTGGGGATACCGCTGGAGCAGCTCGTCCTCCAGGGCCAGGTACAGCGGGTATACCCGCTGATGCGCCGCGAAAAACAGCAGCCCGTCCTCTCCGGCGCGCGCCGCGCTCTCCTCCATCCGTTCCGCCCCCTTTTTCATTCTGCCTGTATTGTACCGCAAACGGCCGCCGCCGGCAATACGGGCGGGGCAAAAAAGCCCTGCCGCGAAACCCTCGTTTCGCGGCAGGACCGTCGTCACATCTGTTCCCGGAACCAATCGAATATCCGTCTGCCGTCGGCTGTATCGGGCCGGGCGTGGGCGAAGGCCATCCGCTCCGGGTGGAACTGCACCCCCAGGATGGGCAGGCTGACGTGCTCCACGGCCTCATTCACCCCGTCCGGGGCCTCAGCCGACGCCAGAAGGCCCGCTCCCAGTCTGCCCAGCCCCTGGTGATGGGCGCTGTTCACCGCCGGCGCGGGGCCGTACAGCCGGTACAGCAGCGTACCAGGCCGGACGGCGGCGGGATGGACGCTGTCGGCGTGGTCATGGGCCATGTGGTCCTCCGCCGTGGGCAGGTCCTGGACAAGGTCACCGCCGAAGTACACGTTGATGACCTGGTGGCCCCGGCAGATGCCCAGCACCGGCTTTCCCGCCCGGACGAAGCTGTCCAGGATGGCAAGCTGGGCCTGGTCCAGCGCCGGGTCGATGTCGCGGGAGCCGGCGTCCCGCTGGCCGAACCGGACCGGGTCGATGTCCCCGCCGCCAGGCAGCAGCAGCCCGTCGCAGGCCGCAGCCTCCGCCGGGTCCAGGGTCACCGCCGGCGCAAGGTCCATCGCCCGCAGGGCGGCGATATAGTTTTTCAGATTCCTCTCATAGCCCGGCAGGGCGACTGTCTTCACGGCGTCCACCTCACAGATCGAACATGGTCACGTCCTCCAGTGTCTCCCGGCGGACGATGAGCCGGTCGGTCCCGCCCCGCAGGGCCACGACAGGCGGCCGGGGCACCCGGTTGTAGTTGGAGGCCATGGAGTAGTTGTACGCCCCGGTGACCAGCACCGCCAGGGTGTCCCCTGTCCGGGGCTCCGCCAGGGCCACGTTCTCCCCGATCAGGTCTCCGCTCTCGCAGCAGCAGCCGGCGATGGTCACCCGGCAGGTCTCCGGCTCGCCGGCCCGGTCCGCCACCACGGCGCTGTGCCGGGCGCCGTACAGGGCGTAGCGGGGGTTGTCGCCCATGCCCCCGTCCACAGCCACAAAGGTGCTGCCGCCGGGGACGGTCTTAACGTTCTGCACGGTGTACAGGGTGATGCCGGCCGCACCCACGATGCCCCGGCCCGGCTCCATCAGCACCACGGGGACGGGATAGCCATACTGGGCGCACCGCTCCGCCAGCCGCCGGCCGGTCAGGCGTATCATCTCGGCGCAGTCGGGCGCGCTCTCCTGTTCCTCATAGGGCACGGCAAAGCCCCCGCCCAGGTCCAGCACCCCGGCGGTGTAGCCCAGCCGCTCCCGCACCTGGGCCATGAACTGCGTCAGCACGTCCACCTCCAGCAGGAAGGGCTCCGCGTCGAATATCTGGGAGCCGATGTGGCAGTGGAAGCCAGCCAGCTCGATGTTTGAAAGCCCCAGCGCCCTCTCCGTCACCGCCAGGGCCTGGCCGGTGGGGATGGGCACGCCGAACTTCACGTCCACCACGCCGGTGTTCACCGCCGCGAAGGTGTGGGGGTCGATGCCCGGCGTGACCCGCAGCAGCACTTTTGGCCGGGCGCCCAGCTCGACCGCCAGCGCGTCGACGCGCTCCAGTTCCTCCTGGCCGTCGGCGGCGATGAGCCCCACGCCGAAGCGGATGGCATAGCGGATGTCCCGCTCCGTCTTGGCGTTGCCGTGAAAGCATATGTCGCCCGCCGGCACCCCGGCGGCGAGAGCGGTATAAAGCTCCCCGGCGGACACCACGTCCACCCCCATGCCCCGCTCATGTGCCAAGGCGCACAGGGCCTTGCAGCACAGTGCTTTGCTGGCATAATAGGGCCGGCTCCCCGCCGGGAAGCATTCGGCCATGGCCGTCCTGTACAGGTCCATCCGCTCCCGCACCATGTCCTCGTCCAGCACGTACAGGGGCGTGCCATACTTTTTCGCCAGCGCCACGGTATCCACGCCCGCCAGAGCCAGATGACCGGCGGCGTTCACGGCAAGATCGTTCTGATGCAGCATATGTCTCCTCATTTCCATAGACAAGACCGGTTTACTCATGGTATGATAATATGCAACATATTACTGCCATCCAGAACAAATTGCAAGAAATTTCCAGAATTTTTTGGAGGACGCCATGAACCTGCCCAAAGACATCGCCGCCAGCTATATCGACACCGGCGCGGCCAAGGCCGCCCAGCCCAAGGGGCGCATGCTCCTGCTGGCCATCCTGGCGGGGGCCTTCATCGCCCTGGCCGGCGTGGCCGCCACCGTGGGCACCGCCCTGGCGGGAAAGCTGGCGGGGGCCTGCATCTTCCCCGCCGGCCTGGCCATGGTGATCGTGGCGGGCAGCGAGCTGTTCACCGGCAACAACCTGATGGTCATCTCCCTGCTGGAAAAGCGCATCACCGCCGGCGAGCTCCTGGCCGCCTGGGCGGTGGTGTACATAGGCAACTTCCTCGGCGCGGTGATCGTGGCGGCGGCGGCCGTCTGGAGCGGCGCGCTGGGGGCCTATGCCGACGCAGTGATCGCCACCGCTGCGGCCAAGTGCGCCATCCCCTTCGGCCAGGCGCTTTTGCGGGGCGTGCTGTGCAACGTGCTGGTGTGCACGGCGGTGTGGATGGCCATGGCGGCCAAGGACGTGACCGGCAAGATCGCCGGGCTCTATTTCCCCGTGATGGCCTTCGTGCTGTGCTCATTCGAGCACTCCATCGCCAATATGTTCTACATCCCGGCGGGCCTTTTCTCCGTGATGCGCACCGGCGCGGCGGCCGAAGGCCTGAGCTGGGGGGCGTTCTTCGTGAAAAATCTTCTGCCGGTGACGGCCGGCAACATCCTGGGCGGCGCCGGCCTGGGCGCGCTGCTGCACACCATCTATCTGCGGAAGTAAGAAAGTCCCGGAAACCGGTCAGCGGAACGGCATTTTGCCGTTCCGCTTCTTTTTATTCAATACAGCCCGTTGTAGCGGGGCAGAGGATAGTCCATCTCGTAGCTGCGGCACAGGTCCATGAACGCCCTGGCCGCGCCGGTCAGGTATTTCTCCCGGTGCCGGATGATGTGGAACCACCGCCGGAACGTCAGCCCCTCCACCGTCAGATGGGACACCAGCCCCCGCTCCAGAGGGCCCAGCACCATCCGCTGGGGCAGTACCGCGATGCCCAGGCCGCTGATGACCGCGTTGACCAGGGCGGTGGTGCTCATGGCCTCCCAGACCGGCTCCACCGTGAAGCCGGCGCTCTGCGTCACCTGCTCGAACAGCTCCCGCGTGCCGCTGCCCCGCTCCCGCAGCAGGAATCGCTGCTGCCGGAAACACTCCAGGGTGAGCCGCTCGTCAGGGGAGAAAACGTCCGCCGGGCCGATCACCGCCAGCTCGTCCTCCATGTAGGGCTCGCTGACCAGCTCGGGGCTGTGGGCCACACCCTCGATAAGGGCCAGGTCCAGCTCGTCGTCCATGACAGAGCGCTCCAGCTGCTCGGAGGGCGCCACCACCGCCCGCACCGACCGTCCCGGCCAGCGGTCATAAAACGCCCGCACATAGTTGGGCAGGAACTGCGCCCCGATGGTGACGCTGGCGCCCACCCGGATCAGGCCGAAGGCGTCCCAGTCCCGCATGCCCTTTTCCATGTCGTCGAACAGCCGGGCGATGTGCAGCGCGTAGTCCCGGAACCGCGCGCCCGCCTCTGTCAGCTTCAGCCGCCGGCCCATCCGGTCGAACAGCGTCACGCCGTAATACTGCTCCAGCTCCCGCACCGCCAGGCTCACCGCCGGCTGGGACATGTGCAGCGCCTCCGCCGCCCTGGTGGCGTTGCAGCCGTTCTCGCAGACCCCCAGAAATATCCGGATGTGCCGTATGGTCATTGATCCCCTCACACATATGAAAATAGTTATCGTTTTGATTTGATTATATTATTTCCATTATCATATGTCAAGGATTATAATGGCCTGCGGAAAGGGGGCACGGCCATGACACGAAACGGAAAGCTCTGCTGGACGCTGTTCAGCTCCACCTTCAAGCTCAGCGCGGGGACGTTCGGAGGCGGGTTCGTGATCGTGCCGCTGATGCGGGAGCGGTTCGTCCGGCAGCTGCATTGGATCGAGGAGCAGGAGATGCTGGACCTGGTGGCCATCGCGGAGTCCTCCCCCGGAGCCATCGCGGTGAATGCCTCCATCCTGGTGGGCTATCACGCGGCCGGTCCGCTGGGGGCGCTGACGGCTGTGGCAGGCACGGTGCTGCCTCCGCTGCTGATCATCACGGCGGTGTCCTATTTCTACAGCGCCGTGCGGGATCATCCTGTGGCTGCCATGGCCATGAACGGCCTGCTGGCGGGGGTGGCCGCAGTGGTGTGCGACGTGGTGTTCACCATGGGCAGGAGCATCCTTGCCCAGCACAGCTTCCTGGCGGTGTTCATCATGCTGGCCGCCTTCGCGGCTGTGCGGTTCTGGAATGTGAACATCGTGCTGGTGATACTGGCCTGCGGCATGCTGGGCGCGGTCAGCACCATGGCGCGGCGGCGGAAGGAGCGGCTGGAGCGGTGATCTATTGGCGGCTGCTGTGGAGCTTTTTTCAGATCGGCCTGTTCAGCATCGGCGGGGGCTACGCCGCCATGCCGCTGATCCAACGCCAGGTGGTGGACGCGCACCCCTGGCTGACCATGACCCAGTTCGCGGACATCATGGCCATCGCGGAGATGACCCCCGGCCCCATCGCCATCAACGCGGCTACCTTCGTGGGCATCCGGGTAGCGGGCCTGCCGGGGGCGCTGACGGCCACGGCGGGGTGCGTGCTGCCCTCCTGCGTCATCGTCACGGCGCTGGCCTGGCTGTACTACCGTTACCGGGGCCTGGACATGGTCAAGGGGGTGCTGGCATGTCTGCGGCCGGCGGTGGTGGCCATGATCGCGTCGGCGGCGCTGTCGCTGGTGGTCCTCTGCTTTTACGGCCAGCGGACCCTGCCGGCGGACCCGTTGGACGCGGACCTGATCGCTGTGGGACTGTTCGCCGGCAGTCTGGTCCTGCTGCGGGCATTCAAGGTCCGGCCCATGGCGGTGATGCTGGGGGCCGGAGCGCTGGGGACGGCGCTGTATCTTTTGCTGTGAGGGGGCGCGGACCATGGAGTACATCATGTCGGCGGGAGAGCTTTCGGAGCGTGGCTCCCAGCGGCCCCTGCTGCGGCTGCGGGGGCTGCTTCCCGGCGGGGAGAAGCGCGTCCTGGCCCCGGACGGGACGCTGCTGCTCAGAACTATAGTGCGTCGGTCCGGCGCACAGACGGGCTCGGTGCGGGACAAGCAGTACGTGATGCAGGACGGAAACGGCGCGGAGCTGGCCGTGGCCCGGCCGGACTATGCCGACGGGGACGACCCGGCCAGCGCCGGCTGGCCGGTGTGCCGCCTGCCCAGAGTGGACAGGGCGCTGGTACAGATGGGCGGCGAGAGCTGCCGCTTGGTCATGGAGAGCGGCCGCAGCTATACCCTGTCGGACCGCGACGGCCGCAGTCTGGTGCGCGTCACCCACCGGGGCGCGCCCGGCGGCTGGTCCATCCTCGCCCTGGACCGCTTCCGCCCAGAACTGCTGGCCGGTCTCTTCGTCTTCTGCCGGTACATCGAAAAGGAAAACGAGTTCACCGTGGTATAAAGGGATATAAAAAGAGCCGGGCAGAGTGGATACACTCTGTCCGGCTCCCCGCCGGTCACGCCTTGTCGGGCGTGGCTTTTGCGCTTTTTATATCGCATATCTTTCTGGCCAGATACACGACGGGGGTGTCTAGCAGGCTGGTCACCACGTAGATGGCATAGCCTGCCAGGATGATGCTTGTCAGAAGCTGGGGCGTGTACCCCTCCACGCCCGCGAACGCGCCCAGATTGAACAGCACCGTGTTGACGAACTGGCTGATCAGGGTGGAGCCGTTGTTGCGCAGCCAGAGGAATTTTCTGTGGTCGCCGAATCTCTTATCCGTAAAGTCCCACCACTTATGGTACAGCCACACGTCCAGCAGCTGGCTGACGGCGTATACTGTCATGCTGGCCAGCACCAGCCGGGGCGTGGTGGAGAATATGGCCCGGATGGAGGGCATGGCCCAGTCGCTCGCCGCCGGTGCGTACAGCATCCAGCTGGCCGTCAGCAGGGCGAAGAACGCCGAGGCGAATACGCCCAAAAACACCGCCCGGTCGGCCGCCTTTTTCCCGGAATTCTCGCTGAGGATGTCGGTGATGAGGAATGTGGCCGCGAACAGCACGTTGCCCAGGGTCTGCTCCATGCCGAAGGCCGTCACCAGGATCAGCACCTCGATGTTGGCCAGGATGGTCACCGTCACCGTCATGGCGTACAGGCCCGTGTCCCCGAACAGCCGGTACGCCAGCAGCACCGCTCCGAATATAAAGACGACGGAGCCGGCCAGGATAAGCTCATTCATTTTTCAAGTTTCCTTCCCGGACAAGAAAAGGGAGAGCACTACGCTCTCCCCGGATCATGTCCTCGCCGTAGTTTTGTTTATAGACAGGATGGTCACGAACTGTCTTGCTATGAAATTAGCTGTGCTTATTATAGCGGCCGGCTTCTCTTTTGTCAAGAGGCGTCCCTCTCCTCCTCTGGCTCCATGTACTCGTAGTACTCCGACTCGCTGGAAAAGAGCATGTACCGCCCGTCCACCAGTCCGTAATAACCCGCCGCCGTAAAATATCCGCGCATCGCAGTCATCCTCCTTTTGTTTTATGACTGTATGATACCGGAACGGAAGTCCCATAAACCGGACAACGAAATCTCTTTACGGGCGGGCGCGGAGGCGTTATAATAGATAAAAATATAGAAGCAGAAAGAGAGACGCGCCATGGTATACATCCTCTACAACCCCCTGGCCAACAACGGCCAGGGCACCGAGGGCCTGGACGAGGTGATCGCCGCAGCCGGGCAGCGTCATCCCGGCCAGACGCCTACGCTGGTGGACGTGACGAAGCAGGACGAGGGGGCGCTGCTGCTGGGCCTGCCGCCGGAGGACGAGGCCATCGTCTGCGGCGGGGACGGCACGCTCCACTACCTCATCAACGCCTTGGACGGGCAGGTGCCGGCGGCGGACGTGTACCTGTGGCGGATGGGCACAGGCAACGACTTTCTCCGGGACGTGCTGGGCAAGAGCAAGCAGCAGATGGTGCGCCTGAACGAGTATCTGCGCGATCTGCCCACGGGCTGGGTAGAGGACGCCAGCCAGCGGTTTTTAAACAACCTGAGCTTCGGCCTGGACGGGCAGGTATGCGAGCTGGGCGAGCAGGAGAAGGCCCGCCTGGGCCGGCCGGTGAACTACATCAAGCTGGCCCTGCGGCTGGTGCTGCGGGACTTTCAGTCCTTCAGCGCCGCCGTCACCGTGGACGGGGTGACGAAAAACTACGAGCGGGTGTGGCTGGCCTCGGCCTTCAACGGCCGGTACGTGGGCGGCGGGATGATGCTGGCCCCGGACCAGGACCGGACCAGGGAGCAGATGTGCTGCGTGGTGCTGCACAGCCTGAACCGGGCCACAGTGCTGCTGCATCTGGCCAAGGTCTACTGGGGCGGCCACGTGAAGATGCGCCAGTGCGACGTGCGCTTCGGCCGGGAGATCTCCGTCCGCTCCGACCGGCCCGCCTCCCTGAACATGGACGGCGAGCCCATCGCCCGGGTCACGTCCTTCACGGCGAAAAAATAAATGGATAAAAATACCGCCCGGACCAGCGTCCGGGCGGCATTTTTTATTCTGTCTCAGCCCCAGATGGTCTTCATCACCGTGGGATAGGCCTCGTCCACGATGCTCACCATCCGCTGCACCATCTGCATGCACTCCTCGCCGCAGCTGGCCTCGTCCACCACTGCGTCCTCCTCGGCGGACAGGCCGCCCTCGTCATTCAGGCAGAACTTCACCCAGCGATACTTGCGGTTGAGGGCGTTGCACACGGTCAGCCCGTCGACCCACTTGTCGTCCTTGAACTTGGCGATGTCCCAGCAGCGGAACGCCACCAGATTCTTCCCGTTCTCATCGAAGATCACGAACACGGTGACGCTCTTCGCGTTATCGGCGTTATAGCCCACCCGCACGGCATTGTTGTCCAACTCCTGATATTTGATCCCATTGGTGTCCATAAAGGACATGAACAGCTGCTTATAGTTCGCCATGATAGCTCCTCCTAATGTTTGATGTTGGGACCATTTTACTCTCAGGCCCGGCCCCTGTCAAGCACGCGCCGCTTGCGAAACCGGGCCCAGTATGGTAGAATAGCGGCAAGGCCGCTATTCTACATCAAGATACCGTAGGCCTGCAGGCCTGCACAGGAAAGGGGGCGGGAGCATGGACGAGCTGAAGCTGGTGGTGGCCAGCAACCTTATCAGGCTGCGTCAGGCCTCGGGCATGACCCAGGCGGAGCTGGGCGAGAAGCTCAGCTACTCCGACAAGACCGTCTCCAAGTGGGAGCGGGGCGAGTCCATCCCCGACGCCTATGTGCTCATGCGCCTGGCGGACATATACGGCCTGACGGTGAACGATCTGCTGCGCGACGGCAGCGCCTGGCAGGACCCGGCGGAGAAGGCCAGGGCCGAGCAGAAGGCCGGCGAGCGCACCTTCAGCAGCCAGGTGGTGACCCTGGTGGCCATCGTGGGCATATGGACCATGGCGGTTATCATGTTCGTGGCCTTTTGGGTGGCCATGGGCCAGCGGCAGTGGCTCATCTTCGCCTGCGCGGTGCCGGTGTCGCTCATCACGCTGTTGGTGCTCAACTCCGTGTGGAACCACGGCCGGCACAACATGATCATCGTGATGACCCTGGTAGCGGCCATCGTCACGCTGGTGTACCTTTTCCTGCTGCGCTGGCAGCCCTGGCAGCTGTTCCTCATCCTCATCCCGGCGGAGCTGCTGGTGTTTTTGTGCTTCCACATCCGTGGCCGAAAGGCCTGAAAACAGCGGATTCTCCGATTCGTAGAGCCCGATCGTCCGGGACGTAGAGCCTTTTCTACGTCCCGGTCTTCATTTGAGAGGCCATTTCCCCCAGGGATAGGTTGCCCGGCGGGACGGGCTCTGGTACAATAGCGGCAGCTAACAGGGCGCGACGCCCTTGCAAGGAGGTCTCCATGAGCGATTATATCCTCAGCTGCTGCTCCACCGCAGATCTGTCCCGGGAGCATCTTGCCAGCCGAAACATCCCCTGCGTCTTTTTCCACTACTTCCTGGACGACAAGGAATACCAGGACGATCTGGGCCAGTCCATGCCCCTGGATAAGTTCTACCAGGCCATGGCCGACGGGGCCATGACCAAGACCGCCCAGGTGAACATATCCGAGTACCTGGATTTCTTCACCCCCTTCCTGGAACAGGGCAAGGACATCCTGCACCTGACCCTGTCCTCCGGCATCTCCGGCACCGTCAACTCCGCCCGGAACGCCGCCGCCATCGCCCGGGAGCGTTACCCGGACCGGAAGATATACATCGTGGACTCCCTGGCCGCCTCCTCCGGCTACGGCCTGCTGATGGACGCGCTGGCGGACAAGCGGGACGAGGGGATGGACATCGACGCGCTCCGGGACTGGGCCGAGGAGAACAAGCTGCGCCTGCACCACTGGTTCTTCTCCACGGACCTGACGTTCTTCGTCCGGGGCGGCCGCATCTCCAAGGCGGCGGGGGCGTTCGGCGGGATGCTGAACATCTGCCCGCTGATGAACGTGGACTACCAGGGCCGGCTCATCCCCCGGGAGAAGATACGCACCAAGAAGAAGGTCATCCAGGCCATCGCGGACAAGATGGTCCAGTGCGCCGACAACGGAACGGACTACGACGGCAAGTGCTATATCTCCAACTCCGCCTGCTTCGAGGATGCCCGCCAGGTGGCCGACCTGGTGGAGGCCAAGTTCCCCAAGCTGAACGGCAAGGTGCTCATCAACGACATCGGCACCGTCATCGGCAGCCACACCGGCCCCGGCACCGTGGCCCTGTTCTTCTGGGGCAAAAAGCGGGAAAACTGATTGACAGCACTGGCGGAAAAAGTTATAGTATAAAGGCCGCCGCGTGATGCGGCGGCCTTTTATCCGGGTGTAGCGCAGTTGGTAGCGCGGGTGGTTTGGGACCACCAGGCCGCAGGTTCGAACCCTGTCACTCGGAC
>CANPXW010000016.1 GCA_947587025.1 uncultured Oscillospiraceae bacterium | reverse complement strand
AGGGTCTTGCAGACCTGCTCGAACTGGGCGAAGGCCTCGGGGAACTTCTCGGCCATCTGGCTGATGGGCATGGGGGTGCGCACGCCGGCCACCACGTCCTCGCCCTGGGCGTTGGTCAAAAACTCACCGAACAGCTTCTTCTCGCCGGTGGCGGGGTTGCGGGTGAACGCAACGCCGGTGCCGCAGTCGTCGCCCATGTTGCCGAAGGCCATAGACTGGACATTGACGGCGGTGCCCCAGGAGTAGGGGATGTCGTTGTCCCGGCGATAGACGTTGGCGCGGGGGTTGTCCCAGGAGCGGAACACGGCCTGGATAGCGCCCATCAGCTGCTCCACGGGGTCGGTGGGGAACTCGGCGCCCACCTTATCCTTATACTCGGCCTTGAACTGCTCGGCCAGGGCCTTCAGGTCGTCGGCGGTCAGCTCCACGTCCTGGGTGACGCCGCGCTCGGCTTTCATCTTGTCGATGAGCTGCTCGAAGTACTTCTTGCCCACCTCCATGACCACGTCGGAGTACATTTGGATGAAGCGGCGATAGCAGTCCCAGGCCCAGCGGGGGTTGCCGGACTTGCGGGAGAGCACGTCCACCACGGTCTCGTTCAGGCCCAGGTTCAGGATGGTGTCCATCATGCCGGGCATAGAGGCGCGGGCGCCGGAGCGCACGGACACCAGCAGGGGGTTCTCGGCGTCGCCGAACTTCTTGCCGGTGATCTGCTCCAGCTTGGCAACGTACTCCATGATCTGGCTCTGGATGTCCTCGCCGATCTTCTTGCCGTCGTCATAGTAACGGGTGCAGGCCTCGGTGGTGATGGTGAAGCCCTGGGGCACGGGCAGGCCGATGTTGGTCATCTCGGCCAGGTTGGCGCCCTTGCCGCCCAGCAGCTCGCGCATGTCCGCGCGGCCCTCCGTGAACAGATAGACGTACTTCATTACTTGGGGTTCCTCCTTTATAATCCTGTGAATTGTATTGACTGATAAAACGGCGCGTCGGAAAAGCCCATACGGCGCCTGTTAAGGCCGTACTATATTAAACTTCAAGATGCAGGAATTGTCAAGGAAAAATCCCCCGTCCGGCCAATATTCTCCCTGGGAAAAGGACCGCCGCCGGTATAACCGCCCGCCGGGCGCGGCATACTAACGGCGAGGTGATAAGGTTGTCCAATAAGAAGAACAAGTCCCAGAACAACTCCCAGAATAATTCCCAGAACAAGACCCAGAACAACGGCCAGAACAACTCTCAGAACAAGACCCAGAACAGCAGCCAGGATTGAAGGCACGGCCCTGACGTGACAGGGGCGAACCCGCGCCTGGACCCGGAGACGCGCCTTGCGCCCAGGTTCGACAGCACCGGCATCGCCAAATATCCCACCGGCACCCGGGAGGACATGGGCATGCGCGTCCGGGACGACTGCGCGGAAGAACACATTATGTAAACTTGATATACCCATCCAGGGGCGGAGCCGCATGGCTCCGCCCCGCGCTGTGCTGTGGCGCTTTCAAAGCACAGAGAAGGGATATGCGCCACCGTTGTTTTTTCCGGCGAAACGTGCTAAAATATGTTAAAAAGGGGGAGTGGGGACTATGAAGGATATATCGGCCAAGCTGCCGGGCATCGCCCTGTGCGCGGTGATCGCCGGGCTGGCCACGGTGCTGGCGGGGCTGTCGGTGGGCGGCTTTTCCCTGGAGGTGGTGGGCGCGCCGGTGTTCGCCATCCTCATCGGCATGGTCATCACGCTGGTCTGCCCTGCTCTGGCAGGGCGTGACGCGCTCGCCGCCGGCGTCAAGTTCACATCCAAAAAGATACTCCAGTGGGCGGTCATCATCCTGGGCTTCTCCCTGGACCTGGGCACCATCGCCAGCGTGGGCGGCAAGAGCCTGCCGGTGATCGTGTCCACCATAAGCGTATCGCTGATCGCGGCCTTCCTGCTGCACAAGGCCCTGCGCATGGACGGGAAGGTGGCCACGCTCATCGGCGTGGGCTCCTCCATCTGCGGCGGCTCGGCCATCGCGGCCACGGCCCCGGTGATCGACGCGGACGACGGCCAGGTGGCCCAGTCCATCTCCGTCATCTTCCTGTTCAACGTGCTGGCGGCGCTGATCTTCCCGGCCTTCGGCCACGGCATCGGCCTGGGCTCGGAGGGCTTCGCGGTGTTCGCAGGCACGGCGGTGAACGACACCTCCTCGGTGACGGCGGCCGCCTCCACGGCGGAGAGCATCTACGGCGTGGACGGCATCCTGTCTGCGGCGGTGACGGTGAAGCTGACCCGGACCCTGGCCATCATCCCCATCACCCTGGCGCTGGCCCTGTGGCGGACGCGGCAGGCGAAAAAGAGCGGCGGAGAGGGCGGCAAGTTCTCCATCAAGCAGATATTCCCCTTCTTCATCCTGTACTTCATCGCGGCGGCGCTGATCACCACCCTGGCGGGCCTGCTGCCGGAGAGCGGCCTGACGGTGTTTTACGCCGGCCGGTTCGTGCCGGCCATGAAGTGGCTGGCCAAGTTCTTCATCGCCATGGCCATGTGCGCCATCGGGCTGAACACCAACATCGTCGATCTGGTGAAGAAGGGCGGCAAGCCCATCGCCCTGGGCTTCTGCTGCTGGGCGGCCATCACGGCGGTGTCCATCGGCATGCAGCTGCTGACGGGGATATTCTACACGAACATCTGAGGACATGTTCGGCAGACGGAAAAAGGCCGCGCCGGCCTTTGACAGGACCGGCAAGCAGCCGGTCATCCGGGCCAGCATCTGCACGGGCGAGCAGGTGGCCGGCTACCGGGATACCGCCACGGGCCGCTTCACGGAGGTCATGCTGATACGCAGCGACAGGGACCTACAGCAGTTTTTGAGCGAGTATGGCTTTCGGGAAGAGGAGCTGCGGCGGGAGTGGTGAGACGAGCGCTCCGGCGGTTTTGACAAGAGAGCACACAGGAGGCGGACATGCGGAGAGAGAAGAGCTGCGGGGCGGCCATATACGCCGTCCAAAAGGGCCAGGTCCTCTGGCTGGTGGAGCACATGCACGGCGGGCATGTGTCTCTGTGCAAGGGGCACATGGAGGCCGGGGAGACCGAACACGACACCGCCCGCCGGGAGATCAAGGAGGAGACGGCGCTGTCGGTGGAGTTTCTGGACGGATTCCGCCGGACCATCCGTTACAGCCCGTACCCGGACTGCACCAAGCTGGTGGTGTTCTTCCTTGCCAGGGCCGAGAGCATGGACACCCGCGTCCAGCAGGAGGAGGTATCCTTCGTCCAGTGGCTGCCCTTTGACGCGGCGGCCGCAGCCCTCACCTATGAGGACGACCGGCGGGTGCTGGCGGCGGCCAGGGACTGGCTGGAACAGGCACAGAGAGATATTTGAGCTTGAAGGAGAGCGTTTATCATGGATAAGAAGATCAAGCGTATAGGCGTGCTCACCAGCGGCGGCGACGCGCCGGGCATGAACGCGGCGGTGCGGGCCGTGGTGCGCACCGCCATGGGCCAGGGCATCGAGTGCATCGGCATCCGCCGGGGCTGGAACGGGCTGGTGTTCAGCGACTTCTTCCCCCTGGACTCCAACGCCGTCAGCCACATCCTGGCCGCCGGCGGCACCATCCTGTACACCGCCCGCAGCCAGGAGTTCCTCTCCCCCGAGGGCCGGGACAAGGCTGCGGCCACCTGCCGGATGCTGGGCATCGACGCGGTGGTGGCCATCGGCGGCGACGGCACCTTCCGGGGCGCGCTGGAGCTGTCCCGGCTGGGCGTGGACGTGGTGGGCATCCCCGCCACCATCGACAACGACGTGGGCTGCACCAACTACACCATTGGCTTCGACACCGCCTGCAACACCGCCGTGGAGTGCATCGACAAGCTGCGGGACACCATGCAGAGCCACGAGCGCTGCTCGGTGGTGGAAGTCATGGGCCGGCACGCCGGGTACCTGGCGCTGTACGTGGGCCTGTCCGTGGGCGCCACGGCGGTGCTGATACCGGAGCGTGAGCTGGACTTCGACCGGGACGTGATCGAGCGCATCCGCCAGTCCCGGCTGATGGGCAACACCCATTTCATGATCGTGGTGGCCGAGGGCGTGGGCAGCGCCTACGAGATCGGCAAGCGCATCCACGACGAGATCGGCCTGGATCCCCGTGTGACGGTGCTGGGCCACATCCAGCGGGGCGGCAGCCCCACCGCCCGGGACCGGGAGATGGCCGCCCGCATGGGCTACGCCGCAGTGATGGCCCTGGCCAGGGGCGAGGGCAACTGCGTGGTGTGCACCCACGACGGCGCGCTGGTCACCAAGCCCATCGAGCAGGCCCTGCAGGAGACCAAGCATCTACAGATGGAGCGCTACGCCGTGCTGGAGGCCATGCACGCGAAAAATACATAAGGGATCAGGAGCGCGCCGCCAAGCGCGTTCCTGATCGGAAGACCAGGAGTTTGTGCAAAGAGGGAAGATGCCGATGAAAAGCACGCAGCAGCTTTTGCACCAGATACGCGGCCGGGAGAGCACGGACCTGTCCTTTCTCGGGGAGAGCGATTACACCTGCCCGCCCGCCGCTATCTATATAAACAGCCTTCTGGCCGAGCGGAACATGACCGCGAAGGATGCCATACGGGCGCTGGATCTGGACAAGTCCTATGGCTACCAGATGCTCAACGGCACCCGCCGGCCCACCCGCGCCATGCTCATCCGCCTGGCGGTCCTGCTGGGGCTGGACCTGGCCGGGACGGATCGGCTGCTGCAGATCGGGGGCAGACAGCCTCTCTATCCCCGGGTCCGGGAGGACGCGGCGGTCATATTCGCCGTGGAAAAGCACCTCTCCCTGGAGCAGCTGGACGCGCTTTTGGAGGCCGCCCGTGGGTGAGCCGTGGGATGCGGACTATGAGGTGGTCCGGCTGCTGAAGGAGGACGGCCCCCGGCGGACGTATCTGCTGGAAAGGCGGGGCGAGCCGTGGCGGCGGTATATATGCAAACAGGCATCCGGCGCGGACGCTGCGTCTGTGCGGCGGGAGCATGAGATACTCAAGGCGCTGTCCGGCCCCGGCATGACGCTGGAGCTGCGGGAGGAAGGCGGCGTGTGCCGCCTGCTGCGGGACTACCTGCCGGGGACCACGCTGGAGCAGCTGGTCCGGCGGGACGGGGCGCTGACGGGGCCGGAGACCGCCCGGCTGGGCATAGCGCTCTGTGACGGGCTGGGAGCGCTGCACGCCATGGTGCCCCCGGTCATCCACCGGGACCTGAAGCCGGAAAACGTCCTGCTCACGGAGACAGGCCGGGTCCGGCTCATCGACTTTGGCGCGGCCCGCACCTATAAGTCCGGCCGGGAGGAGGACACGGTCTGCCTGGGCACCCGGGGCTACGCCGCGCCGGAGCAGTATGGCTCTGGCCAGACGGACGTGCGCACGGACGTGTTCGGTCTGGGCAAGGTGCTGACGTATGCCCTGGCAGGGGGATATACGGACACGCCCCCGCGCCTGACCGGCCGTGACCGGGCGCTGGAGCGGATATTGGACCGGTGCTGCGCCTATGACCCCGCCCGGCGCTGGCCGGACACAGGCAGGCTGAAGCGGACGCTGGAGCGGTACCTGGCCCGCCGGGCACTGCCGGTGCGGGGCATGGTGCTGGCGGCGTGCGCGGCGGTACTGGTGTGCGCCGGTGCTCTCGCGGGCGGCTATGCGCTGGGGCTGCGGGCCCCGGTGTCCGCCCCGGCGGCGGAGACGCTGTCGAGCTGGGACAGCTTCCGCTGGAAGCCGAACGTGACCGAGATCATCCGCCTGGCGGAAGATCAGGACTGGCCCGGCCTGGCCCAGTCCTGCGAGGCGCTGGTCACCGCGCTGGAGGCCGACCCGGTCATCCAGGCCGTGGAGCCGGCCGCCTTTTGGGAGATGGACGAGGGCGAGCTGGCCGACTATTACCTGAGCCGCCAGGGCTATGAGTACATCGCCGACAACCTGGCCTACGCCGACGGCCTGGCCGCCCGCCGCCTGGGCACCTACGAGGCGGCCATGCCCATCTTTGCCATGCATGTACAGTCCCACATCGACTACACGTATACCGACGAGGAGGGGAACGCCCGGTCCAGCGCTCTGCACATGCTGGTGGCGGAGGGGGATGAGCGGAACATCGACGGCTGCGTCATAGAGATATTGGGCGCGCTGGACCGCGCGCTGGAGCAGACACCCACGGCGTGATAAAGTGTGCGGCGCTGCACACCCTTTTTCCGGTGTTCTCTGTTATACTGTTTTCCGGCGGACCAGGTCCGCCGGAAATTTTACCGGAAAGAGGTCACAAAGATGAAGTGCAGAAATGTTTTGGCCCTGCTGCTGTGCCTGTGCCTGCTGGCGGGACTTGGCGGCACGGCGCTGGCCGCCGACGCGCCGGAGGATGAGGCGCTGCAGGAGTACGCCATCGCCGGCGTGGGGACCATTTCCCTGCCCCAAGGCTGGACGATGGAGGCCGGTGCGGTGGAACAGCCGCTGCCCATGAGCTATGCGGATCTTTACTGCGAGGAGCTCACCATCCACTTAAGCTGCTTCGGGGCCGATGCCTACGCGGCGGCGGGGGTGCCCCTGCCCGCAGATGTGGAGGAGTACTCCCAGCGGGATGGCGTGCGCCGGAGCGTGCCGGAGGATGCCGTGTTCGACTATGACGCGGACGGCAATTACTATACGCAGTTCACCCAGGACGGCGTGGTGACCTACCACGTGCTCAAGCAGGGCGAGGACTGCATGGGCGATGTCATACTCAGCTATCCCGAGGGCACCGAGCTGCCGGAGGGCATTTACCAGTGGATGAGCCAGACCGTCATCGACGCGGCCGCTGAGGGGCTGCAGCGCTACGAGGCGGAGAATGTGGGCGTGTTCTATCTGCCCGAGGGCTTTGAGATGGAGCTGGTCACCCAGGAGGAGCCGTTCACCACCTATATGGCCCAGTTCGACAACGGCGAGATCCACATCAGCGGTGCCCGCACCGATGCCGAGGGCTATGCCCAGGCGGGGGTGTCTCTGCCTGCGGACGTGGAGGAGTTCGGCGGCCGCCCCGGCGTACGCAGCCATCTGCCGGAGGATGCCGCGTTCGACTATGACGCGTACGGCAACTACTATGTGCAGTACGTCCAGGACGGCACCGAGATCTACAACGCGCTCAAGCAGGGCGATGAGGCCATGGGCAACGTGCAGGCCGCCTATCCCGAGGGGACCGAGGGCGTGGAGGACGTGCCCTTCTGGCTCAGCCTGGCCGTGATCTATTAACAGACTATATGGAAAGCGGGACCTGCTGTGCAGCAGGTCCCGCTTTCACATATTTTGCGTTTCACATCATGCCGATCATGTGGCCGATGACCCGGACGAACAGGGCGGCGATCCAGGCGATGAGGCACTGGCCGGCCACCACCCCGGCGGCCCACTTGCCGCCCAGCTCCCGGCGCACTGCCGCGATGGCCGCCACGCAGGGGGTGTAGAGAAGGCAGAACACCAGCAGGCTGGCCGCCGCCAGGGGCGTCAGCACCCCGGTGATGGCCGTCTCCGCGCCGAAGAGCACCGACAGGGTGGACACCACGCTCTCCTTGGCGATGAAGCCGGTGATCAGGGCGACGCAGATGCGCCAGTCCCCCAGCCCCAGGGGTGCCAGCAGCGGCGCGATATAGCCGGAGACGGCCGCCAGGATGCTCCGGTGGGAGTCGGTGACGATGTTCAGCCGGAAGTCGAAGGTCTGCAGAAACCAGATGACGATGGAGGCCATAAAGATGATGGTGAAGGCCCGCTGGAGAAAGTCCTTCGCCTTGTCCCACAGCAGATGGCCCACGTTTTTGGCCCCGGGCATGCGGTAGTTGGGCAGCTCCATCACGAAGGGCACCGCCTCGCCCTTGAACACCGTGCCCTTCATCAGAAAGGCCAGCAGGATGCCCAGGGCGATGCCCAGCACGTACAGCCCCACCATCACCAGGCCCCGGTGGGCGGGGAAGAAGGCGGCGGTGAAGAAGGCGTACACCGGCAGCTTGGCGCTGCAGCTCATAAAGGGCGTCAGCAGGATGGTCAGCTTTCTATCCCGCTCCGAGGGCAGGGTGCGGCTGGCCATGATGCCGGGCACGGTGCAGCCGAAGCCCAGCAGCATGGGCACGATGCTCCGGCCGGACAGGCCCAGCTTGCGCAGCAGCTTATCCATCACGAAGGCCACACGGGCAATGTAGCCGCTGTCCTCCATCAGAGACAGGAAGAAGAACAGCACCACGATCACCGGCAGGAAGCTCAAAACGCTGCCCACCCCGGCGAACATGCCGTCCATCACCAGCGAGCGCAGGGCCGGCCCCGCGTGGACGGCGGCCAGGAGCGCGTCCACCTGGCCGGCCAGGGCGGTGATGCCCATGTCCAGCATATCCTGCAAGCGCGCGCCTATCAGGTCGAAGGTCAGCCAGAACACCAGCGCCATGATGGCGACGAAGCAGGGGATGGCGGTATACTTGCCGGTGAGGATGCGGTCGATGCTCTCGCTGCGGGTGCGCTCCCGGCTCTGATGGGGCTTGACGACGGTCTCGTCGCACACGTCCTTGATGAAGGAAAAGCGCATATCCGCGATGGCGGCGGCCCGGTCCATGCCGCTCTCCGTCTCCATCTGGCAGACGATGTGCTCCACCATCTCCCGCTCGTTCTGGTCCAGCGCCAGCGCCTGGGCGATGGAGGCGTCCCCCTCGGCCAGCTTGGCCGCCGCAAAGCGCACGGGGATGCCGGAGCGCTGGGAGTGGTCCTCGATCAGGTGCATGATGGCGTGCAGGCACCGGTGCACCGCGCCGCCGTTTTTGTCCTCCCGGCAGAAGTCGATGCGCCGGGGCGGCTCCTGGTACCGGGCCACGTGCAGCGCATGGCGCACCAGCTCGTCGATGCCCTCGTTCTTCGCTGCGGAGATGGGCACCACCGGGATGCCCAGCAGCTGCTCCATCTCGTTGATCTTGATGGAGCCGCCGTTGCCCCGGACCTCGTCCATCATGTTCAGCGCCAGCACCATGGGCACGTCCAGCTCCATCAGCTGCATGGTCAGGTAGAGGTTTCGCTCGATATTGGACGCGTCCACGATGTTGATGATGCCCCGGGGCTTCTCGTCCAGGATGAAGGCGCGGGTGATGATCTCCTCGCTGGTGTAGGGGGACAGGGAGTAGATGCCCGGCAGGTCCGTGATGAGGGTGTCCTCATGGCCCCGGATGACCCCGTCCTTCCGGTCCACCGTCACGCCGGGGAAGTTGCCCACGTGCTGGCTGGAGCCGGTGAGCTGATTGAACAGGGTGGTCTTGCCGCAGTTCTGGTTGCCGGCCAGGGCGAAGGTGAGCAGAGTGCCCTCGGGCAGGGGGTTCTCCGTGGCCTTTTCGTGGTACTTGCCCGGCTCGCCCAGACCGGGGTGCTCCATCCGACGGCCGGAATAGCCCGGCCGGATGCCGCCGTCGCTGCCGTCCGGGTCCCGGACGTTCTCGATGTCTATCTTCTCCGCGTCCGCCAGCCGCAGCGTCAGCTCGTAGCCGTGTATCATGAACTCCATGGGGTCGCCCAGGGGGGCGAACTTGACCAGGGTGATGTCCGAGCCGGGTATCACGCCCATGTCCAGGAAATGCTGCCGCAGCGCCCCCTCGCCGCCCACGGCGGCAATGGTGGCGGTCTTCCCGATAGGAAGCTGGCGCAGAGTCATAAACGGGGTCCCTCTCTTTCATTGAGCAGCTCTCATTATATGTTATACGCCGCCGGTATGCAACCCTTGAATGAGATAAGTCATGACCACAAAAAACTGGCGGCATGACAAGCCCCCTGACTGACGTCCATAAGAATGCCTGCGGCAAAGCACGCTTTGCCGCAGGCCCTTTCATTTTCTTCTCAGTACCAGTCGTGCTTTTCGTTCCGGTCCAGGGCGTTGATCTGAGCCATCTCGTCATCGGTCAGCGTAAAGCCGAACAGGTCCAGGTTCTCCCGGATGTGGTCGGGATCACTGGAGCCGGGGATGACCACCACGCCTTTTTGCAGGTTCCAGCGGAGAATGACCTGGGCGGAGGACACGCCGTGGTCAGCGGCTATGGCGGAGATGGTCTCGTTGCCAAGAAGGTCGGCTGTGTAGCCCCTGCCGCCGAAGGGATACCAGCCCTGGACCACGATACCCAGGCTCTGGATATAGGGTATCACATCGTTCTCCTGGTAATAGGGGTGTATCTCGTTCTGCACTAGGGCGGGCATGATATTCACCTGGGGCAGAAACGCCTCCAGCTCCTCCACATACCAGTTTGACAGGCCCAGGGAATGTATCTTGCCCTCCGCCACCGCCCGCTCCATGGCCTTGTACGCCTTTACGTCGTTGGTGCCGGGGTGGTGGAGCAGCATCATGTCGATATAGCCGATGTCCAGTTTATCAAGGGCCTCGGCGATGGCCTGTTCGGGATTCGCGTACTGCGCTCCGGGGTATATTTTAGTGATGACGAATATCTCCTCGCGGGGTATGCCGGAGTCCCGGACAGCCCGGCCCACGGCGGATTCGTTTCCGTACATGTAGGCGGTGTCGATGAGCCGCCCACCGGCTTGCAGCAGGGCGGTGACGGAGTTATAGCACTCCTCATCGGAGAGACTGTATGTCCCCAGCCCCATGATGGGCATTTCATAGCCGGAATTGAGCATAACGGTCTTCCTCTCAAAGTCGAATGCGCCGACTTGCGAAGCGGCCTCTATGCCGCACGCATCCAGCCACGCGGCGATTTCTTCCCTGGTCGTCCCAGCGGGGAAACGGCTCCCGTCCAGCCAATCGGCGTCCGGCGCCAGGGGGTGCAGGTCGTCGTCACTGGAGCCTATCCCGCTGGAGTGGGACGTGCAGAAGGGCAGGATGGTCTTGCCGGAGAGATCATAGCTCTCCAGGAAGGTGCTGATGATCCGAGGGGCCTGGCCGTGCCAGATGGGATAGCCCAGCAGCACAGTGTCATACTGTCCCATATCCTCCACATGGCCCGCGATGGCAGGGCGGGCGGAGGGGTCGTTCTGCTCCTGGTCGGCGCGCCCGCCGGTATAGTAGGCCAAGTCCGCATCCGTGTAGGGCTCGGCTGGCACGATCTCATAGATGTCCGCGCCCAGGATGTCCGCCGCATGGTCCGCGATCGCCTTGGTGGTGCCGGTGGCGGAGAAATAGGCGACCAGCACTTTGCCGCCCGCCTCGGCCGCTGCAGGCACTGTCAGGCAAAGGCACAGGCATACAGCCAGCAGCAGGGAGGCAGGCCGCCTCATGCCAGATTCTCCCGGAAGAACGCCTCTAGCTTGTCGAAGGGGATGGCGTTCTTGCCGCCGCCGTCATAGAGGTCGGTGTGCACCGCGTCCGGGATGATGAGAAGCTCCTTGTTGCCGGCCCAGGGGCTGTCCTTCACCATGGCCGCATAGGCGTCCCGGCTGAAATAGCAGGAGTGGGCCCTCTCCCCGTGGACCAGCAGCACGGCACTGCGTATCTCGTTGGAGTACTGCAAAATAGGCTGGTTGAGAAAGCTCATGCAGCCGGTGACGTTCCAGCCGCCGTTGGAGTTGAGGGACCGGGCATGGTAGCCGCGCTCGGTCTTGTAATAGTCGTAGTAGTCCTTCACGAAAAAGGGCGCGTCCTCCGGAAGCTCGTCCACCACGCCGCCGCCCAGGGCATAGCTGCCGGCCTTGAAGTCGGCGATGCGCTGCTCATTCATGGCCTTTTTCTTCTCATAGCGGGCGTCGGCGGAGTCCTCCGCGTCAAAGTAGCCCTTGGCGTTGACGCGGGCCATGTCGTACATGGTCATGGCCGCCATGGCCTTGACGCGGGTGTCCAGGGCCGCCGCATTGACGGCCATGCCGCCCCAGCCGCAGATGCCGATGATGCCGATCCGGTCCGGGTCCACATTCTCCTGCACGGACAGAAAGTCCACCGCCGCCTGGAAGTCCTCGGTGTTGATGTCCGGGGAGGCCATGTACCGGGGCGCGCCGCCGCTCTCGCCGGTAAAGGAGGGGTCGAAGGCCAGTGTGAGAAAGCCCCGCTCCGCCATAGTCTGGGCGTACAGCCCCGCCGCCTGCTCCTTCACCGCGCCGAAGGGGCCGCACACCGCGATGGCCGCCAGAGGCCCGGCCGCGCCCTTGGGCGTATACACGTCCGCCGCCAGGGTGATGCCGTAGCGGTTGGGGAATGTCACCTTCCGGTGGTCCACCTTTTCACTTTTCGGGAACGTCTTGTCCCAGTCCTGGGTCAGGGTCAGTTCAGCCATTTTCCGCGCCGTCCTTTCGATTTGTGTAAATGTATTGTACACGCTTGACGGCGGTGGTGCAAATGGTTATAATTTATATCATATTATTCTATTTTTGAATATCACAGGAGGCGGCCCATGGAGATACGGACGCTGCGCTACTTTCTGGCGGTGGCCCGGGAGGAGAACATGACCCGGGCGGCGGAGACCCTGCACGTGTCCCAGCCCACCCTGTCCAAGCAGATGCAGGCCCTGGAGCAGGAGCTGGGGAAAAAGCTGTTTCTGCGCCGCAGCTTCGGCATCGGGCTGACGGAGGAGGGGCTGCTGCTGAAAAAGCGGGCGGAGGACCTGGTGTCCATGGCGGACAAGATCGCCGGGGAGTTCGGCGCGCTGGACGACGCCGCCGGCGGGGAGGTCTATCTGGGGCTGGCGGAGTCCTATCAGATACGCCACCTGGCCCGGCAGATCAAGCGCTTCAAGCAGACCTGCCCCGGGCTGCGCTACCACATCACCAGCGGCGACACGGAGCAGGTCACGGAGAAGCTGGACAGGGGCATTTTGGACTTCGCGGTGCTGGCCGAGCAGCCGGACCGGGCCAAGTACGAGTGCCTGTCCCTCCCGGAGGCGGACGTGTGGGGCCTGGTCATGCCGGCGGACAGCCCCCTGGCGGCCAGGCAGAGCATCACCGTGGAGGACCTGGAGGGGCTGCCCCTTTTCTGCTCCGGCCAGGGCTGGGAGAAGGACATCCCCGCCTGGTGCGGCGGGGGGATGGACCGGCTTCGGCTGGAGGGCTCCTTCCGTCTTTCTTACAACGCCTCCCTGTTCGTACGGGAGGGGCTGGGGTATCTGCTCACCTTCGACCGGCTCATCGACACCGGCCCGGACAGCGGCCTTGTGTTCCGGCCCCTGTCGCCCCGGCTGGCATGCCAGCTCTATCTGGTGTGGCGAAAGCGGCAGATGTTCTCTCCCGTCGCCGGGCGGCTGCTGGCCCAGCTGCAGGAGGCATTCAGCTGAAAAACGAACGACGCCCCGCAGGAAAGCTCCTGCGGGGCGAACCATTTTATCATATGGATATTATTTTATATCCGCCTTGTCCACCAGCTCTATCTCCATCTCGAAGGTCTCGCCGTCCCGGTACACGCTCATGGTCAAACTGTCGCCCACGGACATGCCCTCCTTGATCTGGTTGACCTCGGCCACGGAGGTGACGGGCGTGCCGTTCACGGCGGTGATCACGTCCCCCGGCTGCATGCCCTTTTTCAGCGCGTCGGAGCCCTCGCTGACCTCGGTGACGTATATGCCCGCCGGCAGGTCGTACAGGGCTCTGGCCTCCCCGTTCACCGGGCCGGCCACGATGCCGATGGTGGGCAGGCCCGGCACCACGCCGTTCTCGATGAGCTGGTCCGCGATCTGCTTGACCACGGCCGAGGGGATGGCGAAGCCGATGCCCTCCACGGTGGTAAAGTAGCTGGACATAATCTTCATGTTGGTGATGCCGATGACCTGGCCCTCGGCGTTGATGAGCGGACCGCCGGAGTTGCCCTCGTTCAGGGCGGCGTTGGTCTGCAGCAGGGTCATGGTGTGGCCCTCGTAGGTGACGTTGCGGTCGATGGCGGAGATGATGCCGTTGGTCATGGTGCCGGTGTACTCCTGGCCCAGGGGGTTGCCGATGGCCACCACCGCGTCCCCCACGTGCAGACTGCCGGAGCGGCCGAACTCGGCGCAGGGCAGCTCTTCCTCCGCCTCGACGCGCAGCACGGCGATGTCGCTGGCCTCGTCCGCGCCCACCAAAAGCGCGTCGTATCCCTCCCCGTCCGGGAACATCACCCGGGCCTGGTCGCAGCCCTGCAGGATATGGGTGTTGGTGATGATATAGCCCTCGGCGGAGAACACCACGCCGGTGCCCCAGGCGTACTCCTCCCCGTCCAGGTAGGTGTCGATGCCCACTACGGCGGGGCTGACCTTCTCGTAGATCTGCTGCATGGTCAGCTCGTCGCCCTTCTGGCCCCGCAGGTCCAGGGTGACGCCGGTGCCGGTGGGAGCGGCGGGCATGCTGATCTCGTTGGAGCCGGTGTAGTAGTTCTCAAAGTAGGACCGGTAGTCGTCAAAGCCGTCCTCCGGCAGCAGATCGGAGCCGCTGTCGAAGCCGAAATCAAAGTCGAAGTCCTCGTCAAAGCGGTAGACCTGGCCTGAGCGCATCTCATAGATGCGCTGCATCAGCTGGCCCCGCATCACCGCCAGCGCCACCGCCGCGCAAAGCAGCACGCCGCACACGCTCAGGGCGATGATCTTCGTCCGCCGCCGGTGTCCATCCCGGTCGGGGCCGGGCGCGGCATAGGCCGCCGGAGCCGGGCGCACGGGCTGGGCAGGGCGCGCCGGTGCGGCCCGGTACCAGGCGCTGGCGGCCTGCTCAGGCGTTTGCTCAGGGCGGGGGGTCTGTTTCTTAGCCATATTTTCTCCTCTCGTCGCTGCTTATCTCAGGCGCCCTCCCTGGGCGCGGCGCCGCTCTCTGTCCGCTGTCCCCGACCGGTCTCCGCCAGGGCCAGGGTGAAGGTGAACACGGTCACGCCGCCTTCGCTGGTGACGAATATATCCTGATCGTGGTCGGATAGGATCTGCCGGACCATGTAAAGGCCCAGCCCCACGCCCTCCCGGTCCCGGCTGCGGGAGCGGTCGGCCTTGTGGAACCGGTCGAAGATGAGGGGCAGCTCCTCCGGGGGGATGGTGGGACCGGTGTCCCGCACGGCGGTATAGGCGCGGCCGTTCTCCTTCCACACGCTCACGGAAAGCGGCGTGCCCACGAAGGCGAATTTGATGGCGTTGTCCAGAAGGTTGTATACCACCCGTGTCAGCGCGTCCTGGTCCCCCTTGACCCGCAGGGCGTCCTCGGGCAGATGCAGGTCCACGTTCAGGTGCTTGGCGTTTACCCGCTCCTCGAAGTTGAGCAGGGTCTGCACCACCATCTCTCCCAGATCGAAGCTCTGCTGCCGCCGGGCCGGGTCGGCGTCCCGGAGCCGGGACATGTCCAGCATGCTGCGCACCAGCCGGCCCAGACGCTTTGTCTCCGAGGAGATGGTCTGCAGATATTTCTTCTCCTCCTCCGGCGGGATGGTGCCGTCCAGGATGCCGTCGGCAAAGCCGGCGATGGATGTCATGGGCGTGCGCAGCTCGTGGGAGATGTTGGCGATGAACTCCCGCCGGCGGGACTCGTTGCGCTCCAGGCTGTCGGCCATGGTGTTGAAGGCCTCGGTCAGGGTGCCGATCTCGTCCTCGTCGGGATAGGGGCTGACGCGCACGCTGTAATCGCCCCTGGCGAACCGGTGGGCGGCCTCGGCCATCTCATTCAGAGGCCGGGCCAGGCGCCGGTCGTTGGCGTACTCAAAGGCGATGGCCAGGCACAGCACGCCCACCGCGATGAGGATGAACACCATAGCAAAGCCGCCCCACACGCCGAAAAAGCCGGACACGGCATAGCTGACGAACACGTACCCCGCCGTCTGGCCGTCCCGGCCGTCGATGGGCTGCTCCACCACATAATACATCCCATCGTAAAAACCGTCAAGGTCCGTCATTTTGTCATACGCGCCGGCGCCGTCCGCCAGCGCGTCCATCACCCGCTGGGACAGCCGCCGGCCGATGTAAGGCGAGACCGCCTGCCGGTCGGAGCTGGACACCACCGTGCCGGTCCGGTCAGCGATGAAGATATGGCTGCCGGTGCTCTGGGCCACGGTGGCCAGATTCATCCGCAGCTCCCAGCCGCCCAGGTCCTCCTCCGCGTGCATGGCCTCGGCGAAGCGCTTGACCTCGCCGGCGGTGGCGTCCAGGCTCTGCTGCTTCTCCCGGATGAGGAACGACCGCCCCATGGCCAGCATGGTCACGCCGAAGGCCACGAAGCACACCACGAACATCAGCGTGGTGACCATGAAGTTTCGGAAAAAGACGCTGCGCTTCACCGCTTATTCTTCCCCAAGCTCAAATTTATAACCCACGCTCCACACGGTCTTCAGCCGCCACTGGGTGCTGACGCCCTCCAGCTTCTCCCGCAGGCGCTTGATGTGCACGTCCACGGTCCGGGAGTCGCCGAAGTAGTCGAAGCCCCACACCTCGTCCAGCAGCTGGTTGCGGGTGTACACCCGGTTGGGGGCGCTGGCCAGGTGGAACAGCAGCTCCATCTCCTTGGGGGGCGTGTCGATCTTGGTGCCGTCCACGATCAGCTCGTAGCTGTCCAGGTCGATGACGAGCTTGTCAAACTCCAGCCGCCGGGGCTTCTCCTCCGGGGCCGCGTCGGTGCGCCGCAGCACCGCGTGCACACGGGCCATCAGCTCCTTCACCTCGAAGGGCTTGGTGATGTAGTCGTCCGCGCCCATCTCCAGGCCCGCCACCTTGTCCCGGGTCTCCCCCTTGGCGGTGAGCATCAGGATGGGCACATGGGAGAAGGCGCGTATCTGCTTGCACACCTCCCAGCCGTCCATCACCGGCAGCATGATGTCCAGCAGCACCACGTCCGGCTCGAAGCTCTTGGCCAGCTCCACGCCCTTGCCGCCGTCCTCCGCCTGCTTCACCTCGAAGCCGTCCCGCTTCAGATAGATGCGCAGCAGCTCCGATATATCCCCGTCATCCTCTACGATCAGCGCCTTTTTCGCCATCGTCTGTGCCTCCTTCGCGCTGTTGTTCATTATAGACCAATAATACCATGTTGGGCATGGTATGGGTGAACAAAATGTAAAAAAGTGAAAAAATCTGAAAAAAAGGCTTTACTTTAGTTCGGTAGCGTGGTAGTATGGCACCACGCTAAACAAAGCGACAACTTATCAGGAGGCACATTCCAATGAAAAAGATCATCTCTCTCACCCTGGCGGCGCTGATGCTGCTGAGCATGTCCGTATTCGCCCTGGCCGACGAGGCCGAGAGCGACATGGCTTACGTGCAGGACAAGGGCACGCTGGTGGTGGGCATCACCGAGTTCGACCCCATGGACTACAAGGACGAGGACGGCGAGTGGATCGGCTTTGACGCCGACATGGCCAAGGCCTTTGCCGAGAGCCTGGGCGTGGACGTGGAGTTCGTGGAGATCGAGTGGGACAACAAGGTCCTGGAGCTGGACGCCAAGACCATCGACGTGGTCTGGAACGGCATGACCCTCAACGACGAGGTCCTGGAGGCCATGGAGTGCTCCAACGCCTACTGCAACAACGCCCAGACCGTGATCCTGCCCGCCGATGTGGCCGGCGATTATGAGACCGCCGAGGACATGGCGGACCTGCTGTTCGCCGTGGAGGCCGGCAGCGCCGGCGAGGACGAGGTGGAGGCCCTTGGCTATGCCACCACCCCCGTGCAGACCCAGGCCGACGCCCTGCTGGAGGTCAGCGCCGGCACCTCTGACGCCGCCGTCATCGACCTGCTGATGGCCGCCGCCATGGTGGGCGAGGGCACCGGTTACGAGGACCTGGTGAACACCGTCAACCTCAACAGCGAGGAATACGGCGTGGGCTTCCGCAAGGGTTCCGACCTGGCCCAGGCCCTGAACGACTTCTTCCTGGCCAGCTATGAGGACGGCACCATGGAAGAGATCGCCGAGACCTACGGCGTGCAGGCCTCTCTGATCGACCAGACCGAGCTGGCCGAGGAGGCCGCCGACGCCTCCGCCGCAGACGCCGAGGCTGCGGACGCCGAGGCCGCAGAGTAATACACCCGCACACACGCATCTTACCGGGGAGAGCTGACGCTCTCCCCGGCAAAAAACTGTTTTCCGGGAGAACTACATGGAACTTATCCTCCAGCAGATGCCCGTGGTGCTCAAGGCGCTGAACGTGGGCTTTCTGCAGACACTGAAGCTGTTCTTCGTCACCGGCCTGGGGGCCATCCCCCTGGGGCTGGTGATCGCTTTCGGCTCCATGAGCCGCTTCAAGCCCCTGAGCTGGCTGACCCGCCTGGTGGTGTGGGTGGTCCGGGGCACGCCCCTGATGATACAGCTGCTGATCATCTTCTACTTCCCCGGCATGGTACTGGGCAAGAACATCTGGGGCAGCGGCGAGGCCGGCCGGTTCACGGCCTCCGCCATCGCCTTCATCTTCAACTACGCCTGCTACTTCTCCGAGATATACCGGGGCGGCATCCAGTCCATCCCCGCCGGCCAGCAGGAGGCGGGCCTGGTGCTGGGCATGACCAAGAGCCAGATCTTCTTCCGGGTGACCCTTCTGCAGGTGATAAAGCGCATCGTGCCGCCCATGTCCAACGAGGTCATCACCCTGGTCAAGGACACCGCTCTGGCCCGCATCATCGCCCTGCAGGAGATCATCTGGGCCGGCCAGGCATTCCTGAAGGGCTCCCACGGCATCTCCGGGGCCATCTGGCCGCTGTTCTTCACCGCCGTGTACTACCTGGTCTTCAACGGCATCGTCACCGTGGCGCTGGGCCGGCTGGAAAAGCGCCTGGACTACTTCCGCTGAGAGGGGGCACGGACATGGTTATTTTGGACGTAAAGGACATTCGCAAGAGCTTCGGCCAGACCGAGGTATTGAAGGGCATCAGTCTCTCCCTTGGGAAGGGACAGGTGCTGTCGCTGATCGGCTCCTCCGGCTCGGGCAAGACCACCCTGCTCCGGTGCCTGAACTTTCTGGAGACCCCCGACGCCGGCTCCATCGCCGTGAACGGCGAGGTGCTGTTCGACGCCGCCGACCCGGCCACCCAGCGGGAGGCGGACATCCGCCGCAAGCGGCTGCACTTCGGGCTGGTGTTCCAGTCCTTCAACCTGTTCCCCCAGTACACCGCCCTGCAGAACGTGACCCTGGCAGGCAGGCTGCTGGCAAAGCAGGAACCGGATTTCAGCTCCCGGAAAAAACAGATATACAGGGACATCGACGACCGGGCCCGGCATCTGCTGGAGCAGATGGGCCTGGCCGACCGGATGGGCAATTACCCCCACCAGCTGTCCGGCGGCCAGCAGCAGCGGGTGGCCATCGCCCGGGCTCTGGCCCTGCAGCCGGACATATTGTGCTTCGACGAGCCCACCAGTGCCCTGGACCCGGAGCTTACCCAGGAGGTGCTGCGGGTGATACGGGGCCTGGCGGAAAAGCAGACCACCATGATCATCGTCACCCACGAGATCGCCTTTGCCCGTGACGTGTCCACCCAGGTGGCGTTCATGGACGGGGGCGTGGTGGTGGAGCAGGGCCCGCCGGAGCAGGTCATCGGCGCGCCGGTGCAGGAACGCACCCGCCGGTTTTTGGAAAGCTACACGTCCTCTTGATTTTCTGCAGAATATACTGTATTATGTAAGCCGCAGGGATCGCCTGCGGCTTACTTTTCTAAGGAGAGCATCTATGAAGACATTCCGGTCCATCCTTTGCATACTGCTGTGCCTGGGCATGCTCCTGGCTGCGGCCGGCTGCTCCAGCAGCGGCAACGGCTACCGGATCGTGGACGAGTACAGCGGCGAGGGCAGCTACTATATCGCCTTCCGCAAGGGGGACCATCTGCGGGAATATGTGTCCGCCGCCCTGCAGGAGCTGGCCGCCGGCAACACCCTCCGGGCCGCCTCCATCAGCTGGTTCGGAGAGAACCTGGTCAGCGTCCGGGGGGACGACGACGCCCTGGAGCCCCTGCGGGAGGAGCTGCCCCAGCGCAGCGTCACCGTGGGCATCGACGTGACCAACATGCCCATGAGCTACCTGGTTGGCGGCGGGTACGTGGGCTTTGACGTGGACCTGATCGGCTACATATGCAACTACCTGGGCTGGACCGTCAGCTTCTACCCCATCGACATCGGCAACGCCGAGGTGGAGCTGAACGCCGGCAACATCGACATCGCCATGGCGGTATCCGAGGCGGACCTGTCGGAGAACTTCGACTACTCCCCCGCCTACCTGAACAGTCAGTACGTGCTGGTGGCCCGCGCCGGCAGCCATATCCGCCGCCGCTCCGGGCTCAAGGGCAAGGTGCTGGGGGTGACCGTGACGGACCAGGACGTGCTGTATCAGGACGAGGATTTCGTAAACAGCCTGGGCTCGGTCATCTACCAGACCAACACCGACGGGCTGTTCCAGGCTCTGATGAAGGGCGAGGTGGACGGCATCCTGGTCTCCAGCGTCGTCGCGGCATACTATATGAAATAAGACACAACAGGACAGTCAGGACCGGCGCAGGCAAGCCTGCGCCGGTCCCTTTTGCGCGAAGGAGGTCTATATCTTATCCCTCAGCACTTGTCCAGCGACACGTCGCCGCTGATGCTGGCGAGGGTATACCGGGGCGTGGGGGCGGCCGGGTCGGCGCTGCCGGACCAGGACCACTTGGCAAAGGGCCGCAGGTCCACCGTACCGCTGACGCTGGAGGCGTTCACCTTGAACGGGCCGTTGTCCGGGATGCGGACCTCGATGTCGCCGCTCTTGGAGGACAGGTCCATCGCCTCCGGCAGGGTCATGCTCTCCAGCCGGATGTCGCCGCTCATGCACTTTACGCGCGCCTTCCACACGGAGCCGGACAGCTCCACGTCGCCGCTGGCCGTCTTGATCTCCGCCTGGCCAACAGGTCCATCCAGCTCCACATCGCCGCTGGCCGTCTCGATGCGCAGCGCGGCGGCGTTGCCCTCCAGGGACACGTCCCCGCTGGCGGTGCTGATCTCTACCTGCTGGCAGCTCTTCACCCGGCAGTCGATGTCGCCGCTGGCCGTGGTGACGGCAAGGCTCCCCACCTCCAGATCGTAGCCTATGTCCACGTCGCCGCTTCCGGTGGATACCCGGATGCTCTCCCAGGCCCGGACCGGGATGGTCAGGGACACGTCCTGACTGGAGGCGCCCCGGAAGGTGAAGAACTGGTTGCTGGCGGTGACCAGCGGCCGCACCTTCAGTACGCCGTCCTCTGTGACGGACACGTCCAGCCGGGACATGTTCCCCTCCACCCGTACAGGGGCGTCAGCGCCGCCGTCCAGAAAAATGTCCACGTCGCCGGTGGTCTCCACGTCCAGGCGCAGCACGTTCTGGGACGGCACAGTTTTTTCATCCTCGCTGTCCTGGGCCGGCCAGCCGAAATGGATGCTCTTGTCCCCCCGTCCGATCACCGTGCCGTCGTCGTCCACACGGATGTACGCCGAAGCCCCGTCCCAGACCGCGCCGGCCGCGCCCTTGATAAAGTCCCGGGCCTCCCGGGCGGCCTTTTTCCCCTCCTGGGCCGCGCTGCGCACGCCGTCCCGGAAGCTGTCGCTGCGGAAAAAGTCCCCGGCCGCGCCGGCGGCCTGCTTCGCCATGTCCCCGATGGCCCTGCCCATATCCCCGACGGACTGGAAGAACTCGTCCATGTCCGTCCGGGCCGCGCCGGTCTCCGGTCCGGTCCCCTCCGGCTCCAGGCTGCAGAGATACGCCGTCAGCTCGTCCACGTCTCCCAGCTGGTCCATGGCCTTCTGGAAAGCCTCCCCTTCGCCCATACCGCCGGATATCATCTCATCGTAGCGGCTGGCCAGATTCTCCGCCAGCTCCTCGATCATATCGGCCTTCGCGTCGCTCTCCGGGGCGCCGGACAGCTTTGCCGCGATCTCGTTTGCAAATCTGCGCTTGATGTCTTCCATGTTCAGCCCTCCTTTTGCTCGATCAGTGCGTCCAGCACCGCTTTCGTCTCGCTCCATTCCTGTCGGTCCGCCGCCAGCTGTTCTCTGCCCGCCAGGGTGATGGCGTAATAGCGCCGCCGGGCCCCCGGCCCGTCCTCCCCCCAGTAGGAGCGTATCAGCCCGTTCTGCTCCAGGCGCTTGAAGGCCGTGTACAGCGTGGCCTCCTTGAACCCGTACGCGCCCCCTGCCCGCTGGGAGACGTTCTTGTTGATCTCGTAGCCGTAGCTGTCTCCGGCCGCCAGCTGGGCCAGGATGATGGCGTCCGTGTGTCCCCGCAGGATGTCCGCAGATATGGACATGGCGTTCCCTCCTTTCAAATGGTGATGTACTTCGCCTCGCGAGGTATCTTGTGAGGGTATAATAACACGAGATACCTCGCCTGTCAAGGTATCTCGTGAAAATTTTTCTTTTTTATCCGGGGCCGTTCACCCCAGCAGGCACAGTATCAGCCCGTACACCACGCTGGCGGAGATGCCGAAGGCGATCACCGGGCCGGCGATGGTGAACATCTTCGCCGCCGTGCCCAGGATGAAGCCCTCGGTCTTGAACTCCAGGGCCGGGCTGACCACGGCGTTGGCAAAGCCCGTGATGGGCACCAGCGTGCCCGCTCCGGCGAACCGGGCCAGCTTATCGTATACGTTCAGCCCCGTCAGCAGCGCGCTCAGCCCCACCAGCGTCATGCTCACCGCTACGGCGGCGTCCTCCTGCCCCAGGCCGGCGAACCGCTCGTAGGCCATGCGCAGCCCCTCTCCCAGGCAGCATATGAGCCCGCCCACGATGAACGCCTTTATCAGGTCCCCCGCCAAAGGCGAGCCGGGGGCCATGCCCTTGATATAGTTATTGTACTCGCTGTTGGTCATGTTCATTTTCTGTCACCCCACAGTTATTCTGCGGCCAAATGGGAATTTTATGCGCGGGGGCTTTGCTTTTGGGCGCGTTATCGCGTATAATAGGAATATATTGGAAAGGAGGCGCCCCATGACAGCGAGCAAGAAGAGCCTGCGCGGTCTTCTGTGGACGTGCGCGTGCATCCTGTTCGGCAACGCCCTGCTGGCCCTCACGGTGGAGGCGTTCATCATCCCCCACGACGTGATCATGGGCGGCACCACGGGCCTGGCCATCGTGCTGCACGACATGACCGGCGCGGACACGGCCGTATCGGTGCTGGTGATGAACGCGGCCCTGCTGGTGCTGGGCGGCGTGGTGCTGGGCCGCCGGCTGCTGACCACCACAGTGGCCAGCTCCCTGCTGTATCCGGCGTTCCTTGGTCTGGCCCAGCGGGTGCCGGGCCTGGGCACTGTCACGGACAACTCCCTGCTGGCGGCGCTGTTCGCTGGGGTGCTGATGGGCGTGTCTCTGGGCATGGTCATGCGGGTGGGCTCCTCCACCGGCGGCATGGACATCGCCAGCCTGGTGCTGCACAAGTGGACCCATATCCCCGTATCCGTGTGCGTGTACATCATGGACATCCTGGTCATCGGCGGGCAGGCGCTGGGCGCTCATGCGGCCGAGCCGGTGCTGTTCGGGCTGGTGGTGCTGGTGCTGGAGTCGGTGATGCTGGATAAGGTGATGGTGCTGGGCCAGGCCCAGATACAGCTGTTCATCATCTCCCAGCACTACGACGAGATACGCCGCCGCATCCTGGCTGAGCTGCAGGCGGGCGCCACCATGCTGCGCATGGAGACGGGCCTGACCCAGCGGGAGCAGCAGGGGGTGCTGTGCGTCATCCCGCCCCGGAAGCTGTACGCGGCCAAGCAGCTGATACAGTCCGTGGACCCGCTGGCGTTCATCACCATCACCCAGATCCGGGAGGTCCGGGGCCGGGGCTTCACCCTGGAGCGCACCGCCCAGCCCCTGGACAAGTGAGCCCAGCCTCGCAGAGTTTGCGCCCGCAGGCGCAAATAAAGTTGGATATGATCTCCGGGGGCGTGTACCTCGGAGATCATTCTTCTCGGCCCGCAAACGTGAACGCCCCCGTCCGATGGACGGGGGCGCTTTGCGCTGCAGCGGGCCGCAGCTCTCTCGTTTGAAAGGAGCTCGCTCCTTTCAAACGACTGTCATTCTTCCACGGTCAGATTGTCGATGCCATGCTGCTCGAACTCGGAGTAGTACTCCTCCATGCGGTTGAGCAGTTCGTTCTCGTCGTTGGCGTCCACGCCCTCGCCCTCCATATCCCGGCGGGCCAGCTCCTCGGCCAGGATGTCGAAGAACACGGCGTCCTCATAATCCGCGATGGCCTCGTGGATGCCGCCCTCCTCATAGGCCTTGGAGGGAAAGATGTGGCCCTGCCAGCGCTCGGCAAGGGACTGCATCCCCACCCTGGAGCAGAGGGCGAACAGCTTCTCCTGGAGCATGTCGTAATCCTCGAAGCGGTCCTCGCCCCGGGCGGAGTTGAGTATCCAGTTGCCCACGTAGACCAGGTCCAGCAGGCGCCGGAACTCCTTTTCTGTGATCTCGATCGTCACGCCGCTCACCTCCTCTATGTCGTGCCATTTGCATTATAGCGATCCTGTGCTATAATGTGCCTTGGGTCCTCCCTTATCCCCGCCAAGATGGAAGACCGATGTTATGCTTTCCCGTTTACTATCGTTCCACAAAACTGCGGATTTGTCAATGGAAATTCGCTTCCAACTGTTATTTTTTGCTTGTGTTGGGGGAGATTTTAGTTTATGATAGACCACATGAATATGAGAGACGCTATCATTTCCATAACCGGCATCCAGCGCGACGGCTCCGGCCAGAAGGACGCGGTGGAGCTGGTCACTGCGGGCAAATACGGCTTCGAGAACGGCGAGGGGCGCTTCACCTACGAGGAGAGCGGCCTGACCGGGCTGGAGGGCACCCGCACCACCTTCACCATCAGCCCCATGGGCGTGGTGCTGCGCCGGGAGGGCAATCTGAACGCGCAGATGGTGTTCCGGGAGGGCCAGAAGGACTTCTTCCTGTACCAGACCCCCTTTGGCAGCGCCACCATGGGCGTGGACACCCGCCGCATCGAGACCAGCCTGGACGAGCACGGCGGCACCATGGAGCTGGACTACGACATCGACTTCAACCACGCCCCCGTGGGACGCAATCAATTCAAGATCAATGTGAAAGAGAAGACAAATGGCTGACCTGATCGAACGGGCGAAGTCGAACATCGACGCGCTCATCAAATCGGCGGTACCGGCGCTTTCCGACGCGCCCGGCTCCGTCAGCATCCCCAAGGACACCCGCAACGGCGACTTTGCCGCCAACCACGCCATGGCCGGGGCCAAGGTCCTGCACGCCGCGCCCCGCTCCATCGCGGAGGACATTCTGAAAAACCTCTCCCTGGAGGGCACCTGGTTCACCGCCGCCGAGGCCGCCGGTCCCGGCTTTCTGAACTTCCGCCTGGGAGACGGCTGGTACTCCGCCGTGCTGGACGCGGTGAAGGCCGAGGGCTCCGCCTATGGCCGGGCCGAGCAGCGCAACGGCAAAAAGGTGATGGTGGAGTTCGTCTCCGCCAACCCCACCGGCCCCATGACCATCGGCAACGCCAGGGGCGGCGTGCTGGGCGACACCACCGCCGCCGTGCTGGACTGGGCCGGCTGGGATGTGTGGCGGGAGTTCTACGTGAACAACGCCGGCCACCAGGTGGAGCTGTTCGGCCAGTCCCTGGAGGCCCGTTATCTGCAGATCATCCACGGCGAGGATGCGGTGGAGTTTCCGGAAAACGGCTACCACGGCGACGACATCCGGGCTCTGGCCAAGGAGATATACGACGCCGAGGGGGCGAAGTACGACGCCATGCCCTCCGAAGAGCGCCGGGCTGCCTTCGTACAGTACGGCCTGCCCCGGAACATAGAGCGCATGCGCGTCGACCTGGAGCGGTACGGCATAAAATTCGACCGGTGGTTTCTGGAGACGGAGCTGCACCAGTCCGGCTACGTGGCCGAGACGGTGGACATCCTCACGAAAAGCGGCCACACCTACGAAAAGGACGGCCAGCTGTGGCTGCGCAACACCGACTTCGGCGCGGACAAGGACGAGTGCATGCGCCGGGCGGACGGCACCTGGACCTACTACGCCGTGGACATCGCCTACCACCGCAACAAATTCGTGGAGCGGCGCTTCGACCGGGTGGTGGACGTGTGGGGCGCGGACCACCACGGCCACGCCATCCGCTTCGGCAAGACCATGGCCTGCCCCGAGCTGGGGCTCAACGGCCGGGACCTGGACTTTCTCATCATGCAGATGGTGCGCCTGACCCGGAGCGGCGAGACCGTGAAGGTCTCCAAGCGCACGGGCAAGGCCCTGACCCTGGCGGACCTGATGGACGAGATCGGCCGGGACCCCTGCCGGTACTTCTTCAACGCCAGCCCCGGCAGCCACCTGGAGTTCGATCTGGACCTGGCCGTGCGTCAGGACAGCGAGAACCCGGTGTACTACGTGCAGTATGCCCACGCCCGCATCTGCTCCCTGCTGAGCACCCTGGCCGCCGACGGCCTGGCCCCGGCGGAGCATGCCGACGCCGCGCTGCTGACCACCGTCCAGGAGCGGGAGCTGATACGCGCCATCGCCGGCTTCCCCGGCGAGATACGCGCCGCAGCGGCGGAGCTGGACCCCTCCCGCATCAACCGCTACGCCACGGAGCTGGCCTCCCGGTTCCACAAGTTTTATAACGCCTGCCGCATCCGGGGCGAGGAGCAGGACACGGCCCGCGCCCGTCTGGCCCTGGCCGCCGCCGCCAAGCAGGTGCTGGCCAACGCCCTGGGCATCCTGGGCGTCACCGCGCCCGCGTCCATGTGAAGCGCCCCGACACCCGGTTTTTCCCGGTGCATTTGTCAGAGCCTGGAATTAATTGTAATAAACTGGAAATCACAAATAGTGGATATTTACCAAACTTTTTCCATACGCAAAAAGTGCCGTTGACTTTTCCATTTTAGTATGATAGGGTTCCTATAGGTAATTCTAGGGTAATGGGGTGATCCTATTGAAATCGACCGGCATTGTGCGCAAGGTGGACGAACTGGGCCGCATCGTACTGCCCATCGAGCTGCGCCGGACGCTGGACATCGCGGAGCGGGACGCGCTGGAGATCTTCGTGTCGGAGGATACGATCATGCTCAAGAAATACCAGCCCGCGTGCGTGTTCTGCGACAGCTCCAAGGGCATCATCAGCTACAAGGGCAAGAACATCTGCGCCAACTGCATCAACACCCTGGCGGACCGCACCTGATCCGCGCCTTATCAAAAAATCCCGGCGTCGCGCACGACGCCGGGATTTTTATATCATTCGGTCTTTACTTCACGGCGGCCTTGGCCTGCTCCACCAGGGCGGTGAAGGCGGCGGGGTCGTTGATGGCGGTCTCGGAGAGCATCTTCCGGTTCATCTGGATGCCGGCGGTCTTCAGCCCGTGCATGAAGGTGGAATAGTTGGTGCCGTTGAGCTTGCAGGCGGCGCTGATACGGGCGATCCACAGCTGGCGGAAATCGCGCTTGCGCTGCTTGCGGCCCACGTAGGCGTAACGCAGGCTCTTCATGACGGCCTGGTTGGCCATCTTATAGTGGCGGGACTTGCTGCCCCAGTAACCCTTGGCCATGCCAAGGACTTTATTTCTGTGCTTGCGCGTCATCATCGCGCCCTTGATACGTGCCATCTTTCGTTATCCTCCTTATTTATACGGGATCATGCGCTTGACGGTGGCGGCGTTGGTGCTGTCGGCGTAGGCGCCCTGGCGCAGGCCGCGCTTACGCTTGGTGGTCTTGCCGTGGCCGTTGAGCAGATGGCTCTTGTAGGCGTGGGCGCGCTTGACCTTGCCGTTCTTGGTCAGGGAGAAACGCTTTTTGGAAGCGCTGTGGGTCTTCAGTTTCGGCATCTCAGTTCGTCTCCTTTGCTTTTTCTTGCTTTGGCTGTTTCTTCTGCGGGGTCTGGGCCTTGGGCGAGAGGAACTCGGTCATCAGCCGGCCCTCCAGCTTGGCGCCCTTATCGACTTTTGCGATGTCGACGCAGGCCTCGGCAAACCGCTCCAGCAGCTGTCTGCCCAAGTCCGTATGCGCCATCTCGCGGCCTCGGAACCGCACCGTCACCTTCAGACGGTCGCCCTCGGCCAGGAACTTCTGGCCATTGCGAAGCTTGACCAAAAAGTCGTTGTCGCCGATGGAGGGGGACATGCGTATCTCCTTGACCTCGATGACATGCTGGTTCTTTTTGGCCTCTTTTTCCCGTTTGGACTGCTCGAAGCGGTACTTGCCATAGTCCATGATCTTGCACACAGGCGGCTTGGCCTGGGGGGAGATCATGACCAGATCAAGGTCCTGCTCCAGAGCGATCTGCAGAGCCTCCGCCGAGGACATGATCCCCAGCTGCTCGCCGTCGCCGCCGATCAGGCGCACCTGCGGCTCCCGGATATCCTCGTTGAGAGGATGCGTTACGTTCGCTATTGCCAGAGCACCTCCTTAAAAAATGATACAAAAAGCGCGGATACAGGACGTATCCGCGCAAAAACACTCAAAAGGTCTTGCTGCCGCAGCGCGCATCCAAAGCGGCCGGGCGAGGACGGATACCACTGCGTCCTGCTTCATGCCTTGTAAATATACCAGCCCCGGCGGGCTTTGTCAAGTCTGTTTTTCCCGGTTTTGGGGAAAAATACGCGTATGACTGTCCGAGAGCTTTTGATCGCCCTTCCGCTGGGCGGCACACTGTACGCGGCCATAGAGCTGGCCTGGCGGCGCCGGACCCACTGGACCATGGTCCTGATGGGCGGGGCCAGCTTCGCCTTCATGTACCTGGCGGCGGCCAGCTCCCTGCCGCCCCTGGCCCGATACGCCCTGTGCGCGGCAAACATCACCGCCGCAGAATTTCTGGTGGGCGCGGCGGTGAACGTTCACTTTGGCTGGGGCATATGGGACTACGCCGGCGAGCCGGGCGCTCTCTACGGGCAGGTGTGCCCCCGGTACGTGCTGTTCTGGTTTTTCCTCAGCGTGCCGGGCTGCGCCCTGGCCCGGCTGCTGCGCCGGGTCCTGACCGGTCAGTAGACCTCTTTTTCCGCAGGGGCGTCCGCTGCGGGGGCGGGCTGCTCGGAGGCCGGCTGAGCGGGAGCCTTCTCCAGCTCGATGGCCAGCTTCACGATGCGGCTGGTGCCCAGACGGTCCGCGCCCAGGTTTATGAAGTCCTCCGCGTCCTGCAGGGTCTTGATGCCGCCGGCGGCCTTCACCTTCACGTGAGGCCCGCAGCAGGCACGCAGCAGCTGCACGTCCTCCCGTGTGGCCCCGCCGGTGGAGAAGCCGGTGGAGGTCTTGATGTAGTCCGCCCCGGAGGAGGAGACGATCTCGCACATCTTTTTCTTCTCGTCCTCGGTGAGCAGGCAGGTCTCGATGATGACCTTCAGGATGTGGCCGGCGGTGGCGTCGCGCAGGGCCACGATCTCCCGGAGCACATCGTCCCAGCAGCCGTCCCGGATCATGGCAATGTTGGCCACCATGTCGATCTCCGCCGCGCCGTTGGCGATGGCGTCACGGGCCTCCTGGACCTTGATGCGGGTGGTGTTGTAGCCGTTGGGAAAGCCTATCACGGTGCAAATGGGCAGCTTGCTCCCCACGTACCGCTTGGCCCCCGCCACGTGGCAGGGCGGGATGCACACGCTGGCGCAGTTGTAGCGGATGCCCTCGTCGCACAGCTGGCGTATCTCCGCCACCGTGGCCTCCTGGCGCAGCAGGGTGTGGTCGCACAGGCGCAGTATCTCACTGATCTGCATCAAATTCATCCTCCTAGCGGGCGCTGACGCGCCCAGATTTGTTTTCATATCCGAAAACGCATGCTCATAAGGTTGTGTATCAACACTTGTGAGGTGCGTCCATGGACGAGATATTCGCGGCCAACAGGGCCGAGCTTTGCGGCGTGGTCACCGCCCCGCCCCGCTATTCCCACGAGAGCAGGGGCATCCGGTTCTATACCTTCCCCCTCCAGACGCGGCGGCTGAGCGGCACGGCGGACACGCTGAACATCGTGATACGCCAGAGCATGCTGCCGGCCGAGGACCTGACCCAGGCCGGGCCGGTGCGCGTCACGGGCCAGCTGCGCTCGTTCAACAACAAGAGCGGCGTGGGCAACAGGCTGGTGCTGACCGTATACGCCATGGAGCTTGCCTACGGCGGCGTGGACGACGACCGCATCCTGCTCACCGGCGCGGTGTGCAAGGACCCTGTGCTGCGCGTCACGCCCATGGGTCGGGAGATATGCGACCTCATCCTGGCGGTGCCACGCCGGTACAGGCGCAGCGACTACATCCCGGTCATCGCCTGGGGCCAGCAGGCCCGCCAGGCGGCGGAGGCGCCCGTGGGGGCGCAGCTGTCCGTCCGGGGCCGGCTGCAGAGCCGTGCCTACACCAAGGTCATCGACGGGGAGAGCTTCCAGCGCCAGGCCTTCGAGGTGTCAGCGGCGGACATCGTGTTCCTTTGACCGACCTTTGACGGCTATTTTTCATTTTATTATAATATCTTTCTGTTGTCAATTGTTGAAAAAGCGGCCCGAATGGTATATGATAGATTTGGTAAATCTCTACGAATAGACCAACATCTGTCATCATAGGGGGACGCTGCAATGAGCGTACTGAACGACTGCACCTATCGGGCGCAGGACACACTGGGCTGTCACAAGGCGGGTAACGGCTACACCTTCCAGGTCTGGGCCCCCAACGCCCAGGCGGTATCCGTGGTAGGCGACTTCAACGGCTGGGACGCCTCCGCCGCGCCCATGGAGCGCAACTTCGAGGGCTATTGGTCCGTCACGCTGCCCGGCGTGAAGCACGGCCAGGTATACAAATACGCCGTCACCGGGCCCGACGGCCGGCAGGTATTGAAGGCCGATCCCTTCGCCTTCCACGCGGAGACCGGTCCGGCCACCGCCTCCAAGGTCTGGGAGCTGGGCGGCCACAAGTGGGGCGACAGGGCCTGGATGCGCGCCCGGCCGAAGAAGGACCTGCGGGCCGAGCCCATGAACATCTATGAGGTACATATCGGCTCCTGGCGTCTTGCCGAGGGCGAGACCTTCCCCAACTACAAGAACATCGCGCCCATCCTGGCCCAATACTGCCAGCAGATGGGCTATACCCATGTGGAGCTGCTGCCCATCACCGAGTTCCCCTTCGTGGGCAGCTGGGGCTATCAGCCTACGGGCTATTTTGCCCCCACCAGCCGCTATGGCACGCCCCAGGACTTCATGGCCTTCGTGGACATCCTGCACCAGGCCGGCGTCGGCGTGATCGTGGACTGGGTGGCGGCCCACTTCCCCCGGGACGAGCACGGCCTGGCCAAGTTCGACGGCACGCCCTTGTATGAGTACGCCGACCCCCGCATGGGCGAGCACGCCGAGTGGGGCACGCTGGTGTTCGACTACGCCAGCCCCGACGTGCGGGGCTTCCTGATAAGCTCCGCGCTGTTCTTCCTGGAGGAATATCACGTGGACGGGCTGCGGTGCGACGCGGTCAGCTCCATGCTGTACCTGGACTACGGCCGCAAGGCCGGCCAGTGGGTGGCCAACAAGGACGGCGGCAACATCAACTACGACGTGGTGTCCTTCTGGCAGCAGCTGAACTGCGCCGTGGCCCAGCGCTGCCCCGGCGCCTTCACCGTGGCCGAGGAGTCCACCGCCTTCCCCCGCATCACCGCCCCGGCTGACCAGGACGGTCTGGGCTTCACCTTCAAGTGGGACATGGGCTTTATGCACGACACCCTGGACTACTTCAAGCTGGACCCCTACTTCCGCTCCTTCAACCACGACAAGCTCACCTTCTCCATGATGTACGCCTTCTCCGAGTACTACATCCTGGCCTACTCCCACGACGAGGTGGTCCACGGCAAGTGCTCCATGCTGCAGAAGATGTCCGGGCTTTACGACGACAAGTTCGCCACCCTGCGGTCGCTGTACGGCTACCAGTTCGGCCACCCCGGCAAGAAGCTGAACTTCATGGGCGGCGAGTTCGGCCAGTTCATCGAGTGGAACTACCAGCAGCAGCTGGACTGGCTGCTTTTGGATTATCCTAAGCACCGCCAGATGCAGGACTGGTGCGCGGCCCTGGGGCAGATGTACCGGACCCAGCCGGCCCTGTGGCAGATCGAGGACAGCTGGGAGGGCTTCACCTGGCTCAACCCGGACGACCGGGACCACAGCTCCATCGCCTTCATCCGCTGGCCCCGGGATACGAAAAAGGACAAGCCCATCGTGTGCGTGTGCAACTTCACCCCCATGTTCCACGAGGACTTCGTCATCGGCCTGCCGGGCAAGGGCAAACTGAAGAAGCTGCTGAGCAGCGACGACGCCCGCTACGGCGGCAGCGGCCGGGCCCTGGGCCGGAAAAAGTACGAGCACAAGGGCTTCCGGGAGTTCTCTTACCGCGTGCATCTGGCTCTGCCGCCTCTGAGCGCGCAGTATTTCACATTTGAGTTCGAGGAGGAGAAAAAGCCATGCAAATAAAGGAGCTTCGCGATTCCATCGCCGCCCTGGCGGCGGAAAAGGGCATCACCGACCGGCCGCCCCGGGTACTGCTGACGGCGTCGGAGTGCGCGCCCCTGGCCAAGACCGGGGGCCTAGCCGACGTGGTGGGCACGCTGCCGAAATACCTGAACAAGCTGGGCTTCGACGCCCGCGTCATGATCCCCTACCACCGGGTGATCAAGGACCGGTACGGCGACCGGGTGGAGTACCTTTTCAGCTTCTACATCTCCCTGGGCTGGCGGACCCGCTTCGTGGGGGTGAACAAGCTGGACCTGGACGGGGTGACCGTGTGGCTGATCGAGAACGAGGAGTATTTCTCCGGCCCCATCTACATCCCCGACCGGGAGGGCGAGCAGTATGCCTACTTCACCCGGGCGGTGCTGGAGAGCCTGTTCCGGCTGGACTTCATCCCCGACGTGATTCACTGCAACGACTGGCACACGGGCATGCTGCCCCTGCTGCTGAAGACCCAGTACATAGACTCGGAGCTGGGTCGCACCAAGACCCTGCTCACCATCCACAACATCGCCTACCAGGGCCTGTGCAAGTTCGACTTCGTGCAGGACTATCTGAGCATCCCCGACGGGTGCCTGGGCCTGATGGAGCGCTACGGCATGGCCTGCTTCCTCAAGGCCGGGTGCGTGATGGCCGACCGGGTGAACACCGTCAGCCCCTCCTACGCCCGTGAGATATGCACCTGGGAGTACGGCGAGGGCCTGGACCCGGTGCTGAGTTTGCGGGGCGACGTGTGCGGCATCGTCAACGGCATCGACCGCACCGTCTGGCGGCCGGGCACGGACAAGCGCATCCCCGCCAACTTCACCGCCTCCAAAATGAACGGCAAGGCCAAGTGCAAGGCCGCGCTGATGGAGGAGACCGGCCTGGAAGTGAACCTGGACCGGCCGCTGATCGGCATGGTCACCCGCCTGGTGGAGCAGAAGGGCCTGGAGCTGGTGATGGACGCCATGGACGGCCTTTTGTGGGACAACGACTGCGCCTTCGTGCTGCTGGGCAACGGCAACCGGAAGTATGAGCAGTGGCTCCGGGGCCTGGAGGCGCGCCACCCCGGCCGGGCCTGCGCCTGGATAGGCTACGACGACGATCTGAGCCACCACATCTACGCAGGGTGCGACTTCTTCCTCATGCCCTCCCGGTTCGAGCCCTGCGGCATCTCCCAGCTGATCGCCATGGCCTACGGCACCCTGCCCATCGTGCGGGAGACCGGCGGTCTGCGGGACACGGTGCAGCCCTACAACCAGTACACCGGCGAGGGCACCGGCTTCACCTTCTCCCGGATGGACGGGGCGGACCTTTCCGACGCGGTGCGCCGGGCACTGGCCGCCTACTGGGATAAGCCCGCCATGGCCCGTCTGGTCAAGCAGGCCATGGCCGTGGACTACAGCTGCGACGCCTGGGGCTATGAATACGGCCAGCTCTACCTGGGCATGCTGTGAAGCTTCCCCTAGAATGATTTGCGGCCCCCTCGAACGAGGGGGCCGTAATTTTTTCAATATATGCGCCGGCGAGGCAGCGTCCCCGCACGGCATGTCGACGAGCGCCAGCGAGTCTGTGCCGCGACAGTACTGTCAATGCCGGCGCGCGGTCATTCTATCTTCACGATCCGGCCGGTGCGCCAGGATTCCATGGTGGCAAAGCCCATTTTGGTGGAGGCGGTGCCGTCGTAGACGGTGACGCCGGGCTTCTTCCCCTCCAGCACGCACTCCACGAACTGCTTCACCTCCGCCAGATAGGCGTCGGCGAACCGCTCCTGGAACGACTGCACGCACTCGGTGCACACGCCGCCGGCGTTATATAGCTGCGCCAGGTTCTTCTCCGGCACGGCGGAGATACGGATGATGCCCTCGGTGCCCACGATCTCGGTCTCCACGTGGTAGCCGTGGGGGCCGATGCGGCCGATGTGCATCATGCCCACCGCGCCGTTGGCGAACCGGTACATGGCCGCGCCGGTCTCGTCGTCCCCCGCCGCGCGGAACTCCGGGTGGCGGAAGGTGGCCCCAAGGGCGTGCACCTCCACCGCCTCGCTGCCCAGGTACCAGCGCATCAGGTCCATGTCGTGGATGCCCAGGTCCAGAAAGATGCCCCCGGAGCCGCCGGAGATACGGATGGCGTTCTGAATGAGCCCCTCCGGGTCCACGCCGGTGGCCTTCACCAGGTAGGGCGTGCCGATGGCCCCCGCGTCTATCTTCTGCTTGGCGTAGGCGTAGGACTTATCGTACCGGCGCATGAACCCCAGCATGAACGTCAGCTCCGGGTGGCGCTCCACGGCGGCCTCCGCCAGCCTGCACTGGTCCACGGTGGTGCCCAGGGGCTTTTCGCAGAACACGTGCTTGCCCGCGTCCAGGGCGGCCTCGATCTGCCAGCAGTGGTCGCCGGAGGGGGTGATGATGGCCACCGCGTCGATGTCGGCCTGGGCCAGCATCTGGCGGTAGTCGGAATAGACGTCGGTGACGCCCAGCTCCGCCTTGGCCCGCTCCAGCTCCTCCGGCACCAGGGAGCAGGCCGCGGTCAGGGTGGCGTTGGGTATTTTGTAGGCGATGTTGGAGGCATGGATGTAGCCCAGACGGCCCAGGCCCAGGATGCCCATACGCAGTTTTTTCATAGTTTCTCCTTTTACATCTTGGCGGCAGGGACAGTGCTGTCGCACGGCATGTCGACGAGCGAAGCGAGTCTGTGCCGCGACAGTACTGTCAATGCCGGCGCGCGGTCATTCTATCTTCACGATCCGGCCGGTGCGCCAG
>CANPXW010000015.1 GCA_947587025.1 uncultured Oscillospiraceae bacterium | reverse complement strand
TAGACCATCTGGTCGCCGGCGTTGCGCACGTCCACCTCTTCCTTGCGCTTGGCGTCCTCGGCGGCGTACTGCTCGGCGTCCTTCACGGCCCGGTCGATCTCGTCCTTGCTAAGGTTGGTGGAGGCGGTGATGGTGATGTGCTGCTCCTTGCCGGTGCCCAGGTCCTTGGCGGACACGTTCACGATGCCGTTGGCGTCGATGTCGAAGGTGACCTCGATCTGGGGCACGCCCCGGCGGGCCGGCGCGATGCCGTCCAGATGGAACCGGCCCAGGCTCTTGTTGTAGGCCGCCAGCTCCCGCTCGCCCTGGAGGACGTTGACCTCCACGCTGGTCTGGTTGTCCGCCGCGGTGGAGAAGATCTGGCTCTTGCGGGTGGGGATGGTGGTGTTGCGCTCGATGAGCTTGGTGCACACGCCGCCCAGGGTCTCGATGCCCAGGGACAGGGGGGTGACGTCCAGCAGCAGGATGCCTTCCACGTCGCCGCCCAGCACGCCGCCCTGGATGGCGGCGCCCACGGCCACGCACTCGTCCGGGTTGATGCCCTTGAACGGCTCCTTGCCGGTGAGGGCGCGGACCTTCTCCTGCACGGCGGGGATACGGGTGGAGCCGCCCACCAGCAGGACCTTGGAAAGCTGGCCAGCAGACAGGCCGGCGTCGCTCAGCGCCTGCTGCACGGGGCCCACGGTCTTCTCCACCAGAGAGGCGGTCAGCTCGTTGAACTTGGCCCGGCTCAGGGTGATGTCCAAGTGCTTGGGGCCGGTGGCGTCGGCGGTGATATAGGGAAGGTTGATCTGGGTGGTGGTCACGCCGGACAGGTCGCACTTGGCCTTCTCGGCGGCCTCGCGCAGACGCTGCATGGCCACCTTATCCGTGCTCAGGTCCACCCCGGAGCTGCGGCGGAACTCATCCACCAGCCAGCGGGTGACGGCCTCGTCGAAGTCGTCGCCGCCCAGGCGGTTGTTGCCTGCGGTGGCCAGCACCTCGATCACGCCGTCGCCGATCTCCAGCACGGACACGTCGAAGGTGCCGCCGCCCAGGTCGTAGACCATGATCTTCTGGTCGGATTCCTTGTCCAGGCCGTAGGCCAGGGCCGCGGCGGTGGGCTCGTTGATGATGCGCTTGACATCCAGGCCCGCGATCTTGCCCGCGTCCTTGGTGGCCTGGCGCTGGGAGTCGGTGAAGTAGGCGGGCACGGTGATGACCGCCTCGGTGACGGTGGTTCCCAGATAGGCCTCGGCGTCCTTCTTCAGCTTGGCCAGCACCATGGCGCTGATCTCCTGGGGGGAGTAGCTCTTGCCGTCCACGGTGACCCGGTAGCTGGAGCCCATCTCACGCTTGATGGAGCTGATGGTCCGGTCGGGGTTGGTGACGGCCTGGCGCTTGGCCACCTGGCCCACCATGCGCTCCCCGTCCTTGGAGAAGGCCACCACGGAAGGCGTGGTGCGCGCGCCCTCGGCGTTGGTGATGACGGCCGCCTCGCCGCCCTCCATGACGGCCACGCAGCTATTGGTAGTACCCAAGTCGATACCGATGATCTTTCCCATTTTTATTTCCTCCTGTATGCAAAATTCGTAGTTTATTAAGTTTATTAAGTTTAAAGTCCCGTCCGGGACGGATATGCGTTTTTAGTTGGCCACCTGGACCTTGGCGAAGCGGATGACCTTGTCCCCCAGCTTGAAGCCCTTTTCCAGCTCCAGGACGATCTCGCCCTCGCCGTATTTCTCATCCTCGATGTGCAGCAGCGCGTCGTGGAGATTGGCGTCGAACTTTTTGCCCACGGTCTCGATCTCCGTCACGCCCAGGCTCTCCAGGATGGTCTTGAACTGGGCCAGGATGCCCTCCACGCCCTTTTTCGTCTCGTCGTCGGTCTCGTGCTGGGCGGCCCGGGCCAGGTTGTCGTACACCGGCAGGAATTTCTTCACCGTGTCGGCCCGCACGTCGGCGTAGATGTTCTCCCGCTCCTTGGCGCTGCGGCGGCGGTAATTGTCGTACTCGGCCAGCATGCGCAGGTACTTGTCGTTGGCCTCGGCCAGGCTGGCCTGGAGCTTGTCGGTCTCGCTTATCTCGGGGGCCTTTTCCGGCTCCGCCTCGGGGGCGGGAGCGGCCGCGTCCTTTTCCGGCTCGTCCGGCTGCTGGGCCTTGTTCTTCTTCTCGTCCTTCTTACTCATGGCGTTCACTTTCCTTCAGTACCAGTTTGTTATCCAGACCCTTGGGGGCGTCGGTGCCGGCGAACAGCCGGCTGAGCCCTGCGGCGATGTAGCTGAGCTTGGCCGCCACGCTGGAGTAGTCCATCCTCGTGGGCCCCACCACGCCGATATAGCCCCGCATGCCGTCCCCGGCGTCGTAGGAGGCCATCACCACGCTGGAATCCCGCAGCTCCTCGGCCAGGTTCTCCGGCCCGATGGTCACCCGCAGGCCCTCCTGCTCCGTGCCCAGGGCGGGCAGATCGCTCACCAGGCGGCTTCCGTCAGAGATGAAGCTCATCAGCGCGTGGGCCTTGTCCGGGTCCCGGAATTCCGGCTGGTTCAGCAGCTGAGACGCGCCGGCCACCTCCATGGGCGCGGTGCGCGCCGCCGCCAGACACTCCATCAGAAAGCTGGCGATGACCGCCACCAGGCCGTAGGTGTCCCTAGCGGCCCGCTCCGTGGAGCGGATGAGGCTGTCGGTGATCTCCCGGTCCGTCACGCCGGTGAAGTTGGCGTTGAACAGCGCCGAGAGGGTGGTGATCTGCTCCTGATGCACGGAGAACGGCAGATGCACCAGCTTGTTCTTCACCGTGTTGTCCGTCAGCAGGGCCACCACGATGAAGGTGTTGGCGTCCACGTAGATGAAGTCGAAGCGCTTGGCCGCCACAGGGGGCTTCATGGTCAGGGCGTAGGCGGGGTAGCGGGTCATGGAGCTGGTCAGCTGTCCCACCTCGGCCATGAGCTTTTCGATCTGCTCGTCCTTGCGGGCCAGCTTCTCGTTGATGGCGGCGGCCTCGGCCTCGGACAGCTTCTGCTTCTCCATCAGCTCGTTGACGTACAGCCGGTAGCCGGCGGCGGAGGGGATGCGTCCGGCGCTGGTGTGGGGCTGCTCCAGCAGGCCCATGCCGGTCAGCTCGCTCATCTCGTTGCGGATGGTGGCCGAGGAACAGCCGATACGCTCCGCCAGGGCCTTGGAGCCCACCGGCTCGGCGGTGGCGATGTAGCCCTCCACCACGGCCGTCAATATGCTTTTCTTTCTGGCGCTCAGTTCCATGGCTGCCTCCTGGCAATCCCTGGTGTGCTTTGCTAGCACTCTTTTCCTTCGAGTGCTAATCTACCACATCGGTCAGTATATGTCAAGGGGATAGACGTTATTATTTGTAATTTATTCATAATTGCTGCTCCGGACAGGGAGGTTGTATTTTCCGCCGGTCCTATGATATGATAATGTTGTTTGAGGAGGCGCGAGCATGCCAAAGGATATACCGCCCTTCGAGGGCTTTCCCAAGGACCTTCCGGAATTTCTGTGGGGTCTTTCCTTTAATAATGAGCGGCCCTGGTTCAACGAGCACAGGGACCAGTTCGAGCGCTGCCTGAACGGGCCCATCCACGCCCTGGCGGAGGACGTGCGCGGCGCGCTGGACGAGCGGTTCCCCGGCCAGGCCACGGCGCTGCACGTCTCCCGCATATGGCGGGACGCCCGGCGGCTGTTCGGCCGGGGGCCTTTCAAGGAGCACATGTGGTTCTCCCTGGGGGTGTCCGCCGAGATATACACCCCCACGCCCCAGTTCTGGTTCGGCATCGACGCCAAGAGCTGGGAGGCGGGCATGGGCTGCTGGAACATGAAGGGGGACATGCTGGAGCGCTGGCGTGCCAGCATCGACGCGGACCCCAAGCGGCTGGCGAAGATCGTCCGGGCGCTGAACAGACGGGGCGATCTGGCCCCCTACTGGGAGGAGTACAAAAAGCCCAAGGGCGACCCGGGACCGCTGCTGCGGCCCTGGTATAACGCCCGGGCCGTGGAGATGGGCAAAAAGGTGTGGTTCGAGCCGGACCCGCCGGGCCGGGAGCTGCTGGACCAGGTGGTGGACATCTACTCGGCCCTGATGCCCCTTTACCAATATCTGCTGCACATATGACGTCCCCATGGCGGGGGCATACTGGAACATGTCGGATAGTAAAGATAAAAAGATAGAAAAGGCCGCCGGGGGCGGCCTGTGGGGAGGGGAGCGATATGCGGGATAAGCTGCGGATGGCGGCGCTGCGGCTGCCATGGTACGCGGCGGAGTACGGCCAGGCGAGCATCGGCCTGTACGCCGCCAGCGGGGCGTATTACCTGTTCTTCTCACTGGGCCCGCTGGTGGTGCTGCTGCTGGGCCTGCTGCCCTATCTGCCCTTCTCCCAGCAGCAGCTGCAGGACGGGCTGCTGGATCTGCTGGGGTACGCCCCGGCGCCGGTGCAGGAGCTGGTGGAGGACCTGGTGGGCGGGGTGTACGCCGGCTCCACCACGGCCCTGGGCGTGGGCGTGGTGATCGAACTGTGGTCCGCCGGCAAGTTCCTCAGCCAGGTGATGCGGGGCATCGGCCAGATCTACGACGGCAAGGTCACGGGCAACTTCCTGTTCCGGCGGCTGCTGGGCGCGCTGTACACCGCAGCGCTGCTGGCGCTGGTGCTGGGCAACATCGTGCTGCTGTTCATAGGGGAGAAGCTCATCCCCATCGCTCGGCTGTGGAGCACGGTGCTGCGGCTGCGGGGGCTGACGTTCTTCGTCATGGTCACCGCCATCAACGCCCTGCTGTTCTCCACGGTGCCCCACAAAAAGCTGCGCTTCGTGCGCCAGCTGCCCGGCGCGGCCTTCTCGGCGGCGGCCTGGCTGGCCTTCTCCCAGATATACTCCTGGGCGGTGGACCGGTTCGGCTTTTACAGCATCTACGGCGGCGTGGCCATCGTCATCATCTCCCTGTTCTGGATGTACTGCTCGCTGTTCCTGCTGTTTCTGGGGGCGTGGGCCAACGCCGTGCGGGAGAAGCGCCGGGGCGGCTGAAGGCGGTAAAAATCCACAGACCGGACAGGTCCGGCCGGCGGAAAATCATCTATTTTTGGTCTGGAAATCCGGAAAACGGGGGTCTATAATACGCTCTCAGCGCAAAGCGAATACCCGTTTCCCCGGAGGGACCATCCCATGACAAAGAACCTTACCGCCGGCAGCCCCGTGAAGCTCATCCTGGGCTTTGCCATCCCCACGATGTTCGGGCTGCTGTTCCAGCAGCTGTACAATATGGTGGACGCCATGATCGTGGGCCGTCTGCTGGGGCCGGGCGCCCTGGCGGCGGTGGGCGCTACCGGCTCCATCAGCTTTCTCATCATCGGCTTCTGCACCGGGGTGTGCAGCGGCTTTGCCATCCCCGTGGCCCGGCAGATGGGCGCGGGGGAGCACGGCGCCATGCGCCGGTACGTGGCCAACGCCGCCTACCTCTCCGCTGCCTTCGCCCTGGTGATGACCGCCGGCACCGGCTTTGCCTGCCGGGCCATCCTGGCGGCCATGGACACCCCCGCCGACATTTTCGCTGACTCCTACGATTACATCTTCATCATCTTCATGGGCATCCCCGCCACCTATCTTTACAATCTGCTGGCGGGCGTGCTCCGCTCCCTGGGGGACAGCCGCACGCCGGTGTACTTCCTGGCCCTGTCCTCGGTGCTGAACATCGGCCTGGACCTGGCCTTCATCCTCTGGTGCGGGCTGGGCGTGGCCGGCGCGGGCCTGGCCACGGTGCTCAGCCAGGCGGTGAGCGGCCTGGCCTGCCTGTGGACGGTGCACAGGCGCTTTCCCATCCTGCATCTGAGCCGGGCCGAGCGCCGGCCGGACAAAAAGCTGTGCCGGGACCTGTGCGTCATGGGCGTGCCCATGGGGCTGCAGTTTTCCGTCACCGCCGTGGGCTCCATCATCCTGCAGTCCGCCGTCAACGGGCTGGGCAGCCTGTACGTGGCCGCTCAGGCCGCCGGGGCCAAGCTGCAGAATCTGCTGTACTGCCCCCTGGACGCCCTGGGCGCGGCCATGGCCACCTACTGCGGCCAGAACGTGGGCGCGGCAAAGCTGGACCGGCTGGGGAAGGGCGTGGGCGCCGCCGCTGCGGTGGGCTGCGCCTGGTCCGCCGCCGCCTTCGCCGCCATGATGGCCTTTGCCCCGGCCTGCGCGGCCTGGTTCATCCAGCCGGGGGAGGATACCGCCCCGCTGATCGGCCTGGTGAGCCGCTTCATCCGCACGCTCACCGCCTTCTTCCCGCCCCTGGCGCTGGTGGTCATCCTGCGCATGTCCATCCAGGGCATGGGCTACAGCATCCTGGCCATCCTGTCCGGGGCCATGGAGATGATCGCCCGGATGGCGGTGAGCTGGCTGCTGGTGCCGGCCTTCGGCTTTTCTGCGGTGTGCTTCGCCTCGCCGGCGGCGTGGGTGAGTGCGGACCTGTTTTTGATACCCGCCTGCCTGGTGTGCATCCGGCGGCTGTACCGCCGACGGGAGCGGTTCCAGCGGCAGGAGGCGTTCCGGCTGCGGGAGCGGACCCACGTGCACAGCCGGGCCCGCTGGTACGCCGACCCGGTGCAGCTGCACCGCCACCGGGACCGCCGGCTGAACACGCCCCATCCCCACCGCCGCATCGCGTAAAAATGAGGACCGCCGGGGGCAGACGCCTCCGGCGGTATCGTTATGCTCTTTTCATCTCACGGCTCGGTCTCCTGTACCGGCTGCTCCGCCTCTCCCATGGACGCCAGCTTTTCCTCTATCTCGGCCCTCTCTGCGTCCAGCCGGGCCAATTGCTGCTCCAACTGCGCCCTCTCTGCGTCCATGGCCTCGTTCTGCTCCTGTATGGCGGCGGCCTCGTCCTCGGTCGTCATGTAGGTGGTCCAGCCGTCGTACAGGTCATCTCCGCCGCCCTGCATCAGGCTCACGTCGTTTCTGCCGTCCACAGTCTTGGACACCAGCAGGCCGTCCTCGATCTCTTCCAGCACCTGCTCGTACATCTCGATGGTCTCGTCGATCTTCTCCTGGGTCCAGGTGAACCAGCCGTCGGCGCTGGTCCAGGCCCGCTGGCCCAGGCAGTCCTGCAGGTCTTTTTTCTCCTGCTCCAGCCAGGCGGCGTACTCTTCGGCGGTCCACCACTCCACCTCCACGGGCTCGAAGAGGACCTTATACTCCTGCTGGGTCATGCTCACCGGCTCGCCCTCGCCGGTGAACACGTACACTGTAGTCCCGTCCGAAGACACCGTCACGTCGCCGGATAACGCGGCGGGCATATCGTCGGAGACCACGATATACGTGGGCCCGTCGGCGCCGCCGATGACCGCCTCGTCCTCCTCCGGCGCGGCGGTGGCGAACGCCGCCCCCGCAGTGAGCACCAGCGCAAAGGCCAGGAGGGTGCTCAAAAATGTTCTGGGTCTTATTTTCATGATAGAATGTATCCTTTCCTCGATGGCGTTTTTGGCAAAGCCGCTGCTGGGCGCAAAGCCGCCCCGCCGCTCCTCCATGGTCAGCAGCGCCATGGCGTAATCCCGCCGCGCTTCGGAGCCGAAGGCGCGCACCACCGCCCGGTCACAGGAGCGCTCCATGTCCCGGCCCGCCAGCACGGCCATGAGCCACACCGCCGGGTCGAACCAGTGCAGGCAGGCCACGGCCGCCAGGGCCAGCTTCCGCGCAGCGTCGAAGCGCCGGATGTGGGCCAGCTCATGGGCCAGCACGTAGCCCAGCGTCCCGCTGTCGGCCAGGTCCATGGACCGGGGCAGCAGGATCACCGGCCGCACCACGCCGTAGGTCAGCGGCGCGGTGACGCGCTCCGATACCAGCACCGACGCCCGCCGGCGGAGGGGATGCTCTGCCATGAATCGGTTTACATAATCATTGTTGATGGGCTCTGCGTCACGGAACCGGCGGCAGGCGCGGATGTAGCTGACGAGGAATGCCCCGGCGCATAGGGCCGCCCCCGCCAGCCACAGCACCGTGACCGTGGGGAAGGGCCTGCCCAGGTCCACCTGGGGAACGCCTTGAATTATGTCAACTATATGCGATGCTGCCTGGCCAGGCTGTGTGGCGGCGGGGACAGGAGCAGGCCCGGCGGTATGAGGCACGGCCCGGCGGAGCAGGGTGAATGCGCTCAGCCGGAAGGGCAGACGCACCGGCACGGTCAGCCGCAGGCATGCCAGGGCCCACATGGCCTCGAACATGCCCACCGGCAGCCGGTCCTTCGCCGCCCGCCGCAGCAGGGCCGCCGTCAGGATGATGCCGCAGCCGCCCAGGCTCATTTCAAGCAGGCTCACCATGGCGTCACGCCTGACTGTCTATCCAGTCCCGCAGCCGGGCGATCTGCTCCCGGCTCAGGCGCTTGCTCCCCAGCAGGGAGGCGAACAGCAGCTCCGGCTCCCCGTCGAACAGCTTGTCCACCAGCTCGCCGGCCTCCGCGCGGCGCACCTCGTCCTTGGTGATGAGGGCGCGGCACAGAAAGTTAGGCTCGCTGCGCTCGATGGCCCCCTTGGCCACGCACTTTTTGATGACGGTGTAGGTGGTGTTCATGTTCCAGCCCACGGTCCCGGCCAGGATGTTGCTTATCTCTTTGGCAGTGGTGTCTCCCTGCCGCCAGAGCACGTCCATCACCTTCAGCTCCGAATCGAACAGCTTCATGTCGTGACCTTCCTTCCACACTATTGCAATAGTTTGTGTCTATACACTACCACGATAGTTTGGCTTTGTCAACACTATTCCGATAGTTTGAGGAAAAATAAAAGACGGCAGCCCCTGTGCAGGCTGCCGTTCTCTGTCTGTCGAATGCCGTCACACGTCCCCGGTCAGGCCGTCGGACAGGCCCAGCAGGATGATGCCGATCACCGCCAGGGCGATCATGATGTAGTGTTTCCGGCTGAGCTTCTCCTTCAAAAACAGCCGGCTCCAGATGACGGAGGCCAGGCAGTAGCCGGAGATGATGGGCGCGGACAGGGCCACGTGCTCGCTGTCCGCGATGGCGTAGATGTAGGCCAGCTGGCCGGCGGTCTCGAAGCAGGCGCCGATGTACTTGGGGGCCTCCTGCCGGGGGGTGAAGCGGGCATGCTTTGCCAGCAGGATCACCAGGCACACCGCCCCCGCCGCCAGGAACGTCAGCTCGTAGGCCACGTTGGCGCTGTCCTCGTCCAGGGTCTCCAGCACCAGACTGTCGGCAAAGGTGCCGGCCGCGTCCAGCACGCAGTAGAGCACCGGCAGCAGTATGGCGATGAAGCTCTTGGCGTATTTGTAATTGGAGGCGCTCTGCCGGGCGGCCCGGGCCTCATCGTCCTCGTGCATGTCCACGAAGCCCAGGCCCACCACGCCCGCGCAAACCAGCGCCGTGGCGCCCAGCTGCAGAGCGGAGATGGACCCCAGCCCCGCCGTGGCCAGGGTGAGGATGGCCACCAGCGCACCGGAGCTGTTGCAGATGGGGGAGGAGACGGAAAGCTCTATGTACCGCAGGCCCAGGTAGCCCAGGGCCATGGAGAAGATGTACAGCAGGCTTACCGGCAGATAGGTGACGATGGTGTGCATGTCGATGGCCACGCCCTGCACGAACACCTCCACGGCGGCGTGGATGCCCATGACCACGCCCACTGCGACCACCATTTTCAGGTGGGCGGTCTTGTCCTGCTGGTCGCGGCAGCCGAGCTTGGAGAACACATCGGAGCCGCTCCAGCACAGCAGCGCCAGGATGGAGAGCCAGAACCAACTCATATCTATCTATCCCTCTTCAGGTCCATGAGACCTCTTTCGTATAATTTTTGCAGGCTCATAAGGATGCCCGCCTTGGCGTGGTACCAGGTGAGCCCGCCCTGGAAGTACACCGCGTAGGGCGGCCGTATGGGCCCGTCGGCGGACAGCTCGATGGAGGAGCCCTGCACGAACGCCCCCGCCGCCATGATCACGTCGCTGTCGTAGCCGGGCATGGGCCAGGGTACAGGGGTGACGTGGCTGTCCACCGGCGCGGCGGCCTGGATGCCCAGGCAGAAGGCCTCCATCCGTTCCGGCGAGCCCAGGGTCACCGCCTGGATGATGTCGTGCCGGGGCTCGGTGGCATCGGGCACGCAGGCAAAGCCCAGCCGTTCATAGATATTGGCGGCGAATATGGCTCCCTTGAGGGCCCCGGCGGTCACCGTGGGGGCCAGGAAGAAGCCCTGGTACATGGCCGGCAGCTGGCCCAGGTTCGCGCCCACCTCTTTGCCCAGACCGGGGGCGGTGAGCCGCCGGGCGCATGCCTCCACGCATTCCTGTGTGCCGCAGATATAGCCCCCCGCAGCGGCCAGGCCCCCGCCAGGGTTCTTGATGAGCGAGCCCACCGTCATGTCCGCCCCCACGTCCGAGGGCTCGATGCGCTCTACGAACTCGCCGTAGCAGTTGTCCACCATGCACAGTATATCCGGCTTGACGCTCTTGCAGAAGGATATGAGCTGGCCGATCTCGTCCACCGACAGGCTGTGGCGGGTGGCGTAGCCCTTGGAGCGCTGGATGGTGACCAGCTTCGTTCTCGGCCCGATGGCGGCGCGGATGGCGTCCCAGTCAAAGCTCCCGTCCGGCTTAAGGTCCGCCTGGCGGTAGGTGACGCCGAACTCTGCCAGGGAGCCGGGACTGGGGCGGATGCCGATGACCTCCTCCAGCGTATCGTAGGGCGCGCCTACGGGGGACAGCAGCTCGTCCCCGGGGCGGAGGACGGCGGAAAGGGCCAAGGCCAGCGCGTGGGTGCCGCAGCTTATCTGGGGCCGGACCAGGGCGGCCTGGGTGTGGAAGCAGGAGGCGTACACCGCCTCCAGGGTCTCCCGGCCCAGGTCGTTGTAGCCGTAGCCGGTGCTTGTGGCAAAGCACGCCCCGCTGACCCGGTTTTCCTGCATGGCGCGCAGGACCTTGGCCTGGTTATACTCCGCTGTCTCATCGATGGCGGCGAACCGTTCCTGCAGACCGGCCAGCACGTCCTGGCCGTATTCATATATCTCCCGGCTGATGCCGAGGGCCTCATACATCTTTTCCATGGCAAGCTCTCCTTTGTCCCCGGATAACTTACCATCTGCGTGTCCCCCTGTCAAGGAAAACCGGGCGCGTGCGCGCCCGGTCTTCCGATTTCAATCGCCTTTGTATTTCCGGCGGGTGGCCTCGCCGCCCCGCAGGTGCCGCTCGGCCTTGTTGCGCTCCAGCACGGCCCGCGCCTGGGTGTACAGCGGCCGGTCCACATGGCGCAGCCGCTCCGCCAGGTCCTTGTGTACGGTGGACTTGCTTATCCGAAAATGCTGGGCGGCGTCGCGGACGGTGGCGTTGTTCTCCACGATGTACAGCGCCAGGTCCCGCGCCCGCTGTTCGATGTCCTCTCGCAAACACATCACTCCCGTTGCCTTACCTTGCCACAGTGTATGCGGCGGGAATGAGCGGTTAGAACAGCCGGCGGCGCTTTACGGAGCGGGCGGCGGAGAGGCGGGCTGCCAGTCCGGGTCCGGGCCCAGGCCGTGGTCCGCGCCCAGGATGGTGAGCATGCCGTAGTATACCCCCACGGCGGAGGGCTCCCCCGGCCGGGTGGAGGGCTGGTCCTCCGGGCCGTAGCGCAGCAGGTAGTAGTCCAGGTCGTGGAGCAGCTTGAACATCTGGCTCACATGCCACATGCTGTGGGTCCTCTGGGCCAGGCGTATCTGCCGGGAGAGGTAGGCAAGGTCTGTGCGCAGGTCCTCGTTCTGCACCGTGGAGCGCATGTCCTCCAGCATGGAGACGATCTGGTCCACAGAGTACTTGTTTTCGACGGCCACCGTGCTGATACGCTGGACGCCGTACTTTGTAAAAAACTCCTCTCTGGACAGACCCTCCGCCAGGCACTGGGCGTCTATCTCCTCCGGGGTCAGATCGCCCTCGTACTCCCAGCCGAAGGCGTAGGACACCTCGATCTCGCCGGTCTGGTCGAAGTAGTTCCAGGCCAGGTCCTCCGCATCCTCCAGCCGGGTGAGGATATTGCTGAGGTACTCGTTCTCCCACCATTGGTTCTGGTAAGTGATGACGCTTGTCAGCCGGTCGATGTCGACTTGGGCCATGCCCGCAAGGGCCTGCTTTCGGGCGGAGAGCACCTCGTTTTTCGTGGGCCGGGGCCGGGCCGTGGCCTCCGGCTCCGCCGGCGCGGGGGACGGGGACGGGGCCGTGTAGGCGATGCGGTGCACCGCCGGGGCGGAGGGCTCCGGGACCGTGACAGCCGCCTTTGCCGCCGGGGCAGAGCCGGCGAACACCGCCGTCACCGCCAGCACCAGCAGCGCCCCCGCCGCAGCCGCCGGGGCAGAGGGCTTTTTCGTCTTCATGATGGCTCCTATCCGCTCGGCCAGGGCGCTTTTGTCAAAATAAGTGACCAGAGGCGAGGCGCCGGGGCGGGTAGGGGCCATGTCGATGAGGGTGCGGGCGTAGTCGGCCCGGCCGTCGGAACCCATGGCGCGCAGCACCTGCTCGTCGCAGGCAAGCTCCATGTCCCGGCCTGCCAGCAGGAGCATCAGCCACACCAGGGGGTTGAACCAGTGCAGACAGGCGGTGGCCGCGAGGATGAGCTTTTTGGCCCCGTCCAGCCGCCGGATGTGGGTGTATTCGTGGCAGAGGATGAGCCACATCCGCTGCCGGTCGCGCCAGTCCACGTCGGCGCTGAGCAATATCACCGGGCGGAGAAGGCCGTAGGCGGCCGGGCCCTTCACCCGGCCCGACAGGCGCACCGACACCCGCCGCCGCAGGCCGTAGCTGTCCCGCCACCGGTCCACGAAGGGGTCCTGCACCTCCACCGCCTCCCGGAACCGGACCAGGGCGGCGATGTAGCCCAAGAGAAAGTACACCGCGCACCCGGCGGCCCCCGCCGCCCAGAGGACGGTCAGCCAGGGGATGGATATTTCGGGCTCTGTCCCAATGGCGGGGACCTCCGGCGGCGAGGGGACGGCCGCCGGCTGTGTCTCCGGCAGGGCTGCTGGCTCCGCCATGGCAATTTCCACCGCTGCCGGCCGCGCCTGGTCAAAGAGCCGGTATACGCTCACCGGCGAGGGCACCCGCACCGGTACCAGCAGCCGCAGCACCGCCACCGTCCACAGCACCAAAAACGTCCGCTTCGGCAGCCGGTCCAGCGCCAGCGCCCGGATGGCCGTCACCGCCAGGATGACCGCGCCGCCGGCGATGGACATCTCCGGCAGCGTCATTTTAATTCATCCACCATTTTGCGCAGACGCTCGATCTCGTCCGCTGTGTACTTTTTCCGCCCCAGCAGGGCGGCGAAGAGCGTCTCCGCCGAGCCGTCGTACAGCTTGCCGATCAGCTCCTCCGTCTCATCGGCCTGCACCTGGGCCTTCTCCACCAGGGCGTGGCAGGTGAATCTCGGCTCCCGGCGCTCTATGGCCCCTTTTTTGATGCAGCGGTTGATGAGGGTGTAGGTGGTGTTCACGTTCCAGCCCACCGAGCCCGTCAGCACCTGGGCGATGTGGGCGGCGGTGCAGTCCCCCTCCCGCCACAGCACGTCCATCACCTTCAGCTCCGAATCGTACAGCTTGCCGTCCATAGCTGGTCCTCCTGATTACTACTATTGTAGTAATACTACCACAGTCGTAAAAACTTGTCAATACGACTGTGGTAGTAAAATTGCAAAACTCCACCTGACATGCTATGATGGGAAAAACGGCTGAAAGGAGGGCAACATCATGCCCTGTCTGCCTCTCGCTATCGTCTCCGCTCCGCGCAAGGTTTGAGGAGCTGCGCGGAGCGATAGCGCGACGGCGCATATCCTCTGACCTTGCGGTTTTGATGAAATATCAAAATGTAAGGAGCAAGGTCAAAATGAAAAAACGATATGCGGGCCTGGGGACCTTTTTCATCCTCTGGTCTACCCAGTCGCTGTCCCAGCTGGGCAGCGAGATGACGTACTTCGCCCTGACCCTGTGGCTGTATGAGCGGACCGGCTCGGCGCTGCAGACGGCGCTGCTGGGCGTGTGCTCCTATGCGCCCTATGTGCTGGTCAGCGTGTTCGCCGGGGCGCTCAGCGACCGCTGGGACAAAAAGCGCACCCTGCTGGCCTGCGACACCCTGGCGGCCTGCTGCTCGGCGGCGGTGCTGATCCTGCTGCGGGCCGGCGCGCTGCGGCCGGGGCATCTGTATGCCCTCAACGCCCTGGCCGGGCTGATGAACACGGTGCAGCAGCCCGCCGGCGAGGTGGCCATGACGCTCATCACGCCCCGGAGCCAGTACCAGCGCACCAGCGGTCTGCGGTCCCTTTCCAATTCCCTCGCCACCATCATCCACCCGCCCCTGGCGGCGACGCTGTTCGCCCTGACGGGGATGGAGGGCGTGATATGGGTGGACCTGGCCACCTTCGCGGCGGCGTTTCTGTCCCTGGCGCTGTTCGTGCCCATCCCGCCGGTATCCGCGCCGACGCAGCGGCGGGAGAGCCTTTGGCGGAGCGTGGCCGGGGCGCTGGGGTATATGCGGGAAAACGGGCTGATCCTTACCCTCATCCTGTTCATGGCGGGGGTGAACCTGGCCGCCTCGGCCTTCGACGCGGTGCTGCCGCCCTATGTACTGTCCGCCCCCGGCGGGGGCGAGGCTGCGCTGGGGGCTGTCGGGTCCTGCGCGGGGCTGGCCATGCTGGCGGGCAGCCTGCTGGCCTCGGCCATGCCCCCGCCCAGGGATAGGGTGCGGCTTATCTGGCGCATCGCGCTGTTCTCCCTGGGCACGGAGTGCTTTATGCTGGCCTTTGCCCGGACGCCCCCGTGGTGGTGCCTGGCCCAGATCGCCGGCTGGCTGCTGGTGCCGGTGATGAACGCCTGCATGGACGTGATACTGCGCAGCACCATCCCCGCCGGGCTGCAGGGGCGGGTGTACGCCTGCCGGAACACTCTGCAGTTTTTCACCCTGCCCGTGGGGACCCTGGCCGGCGGGGCGCTGGTGGATAAGGTATGCGTGCCCCTGGCGGGCGCAGCCGGCCCGGCCCTGGCGATGGGCCTGGTGGGCCTGGCCGGCGTCGTCATATGCCTGGCCTTCCGCCGCCTGCTGGGGAGGTATACGTATAAGGAATGAGGGGGTATTTTGCCGCTCTTGGACGTTGAATAAGAGAGCGATAGATCGGGATTTTGCGGGAGAAAAACACAATGCTTTTTATCAAGAACTTAGAAACACCAAGATTGACGATCCGTTCCTGGCGGAAATCCGATAAAGAGTTTACGCTGTCGTTGTGGGGGGACAAAGAAAACGGAAAGTATATGAGCGACCCTATCCGTGAGAACATGGACGAAGCGTATCTTAAATGTGTCGATGAGATGGAAGACGACTCCGAGGGATATTATCTGGTCGTTGAATGGAAAGAGGATAGTACGCCTGTCGGTACCTGTTGCATATTCCCTGAAAACGGGAATTATGACATCGGGTATTGCATCTCAAAAGACCATTGGAGAGAGGGCCTCGGGACCGAAGTGGTCGATGCTGTTATTCGCTGGGTCAAGGCGGAAGGCGGCAGGTCCATCACGGGAGAAGTGGCAGATGTCAATCTTGCGTCAGTCGCGCTTCTTCGCAAATTTGGGTTTTCAGAGTACAGAAAAACGCGCTATAAAAAATGGGGGGAAGAGACCTGGTTTGATGCCCATTATTATAAGCTGAACTTGGTGTGAGCATTCTATTCTGCACATTACAATAGCAATGGCCGCAGGCATTTGCCTGCGGCCGTTGATCTTATATCTTCTTCATGTACCGCACCGCAGCCTTGAGCATCAGGCGCTTGAGACCGGCGGTGTCGAACTGTATCTCCACCAGATGGTCCCCGCCCATGGGGGTCATCTTCACGATGGTGCCGGCGTGGAAGGCGGTGTGCTCCACCCGGTCCCCCACAGCAAAACGGGGCGCGGCGGCCGTCTTTTTCGGCGCGGGCGGGGCGAGGGTCTTTTTCTGTGTCTTCTTCCAGTCCCGGACGGGCGGGGCGCTGGGGCGGACCCTGTCGGCATCCGGCACGTCCTCGAAGTCGAACCAGCCGGAGGGCTTCAGGTCGCTGTAGGGCCGGTCGATGTGCTCGGCGGGGATCTCGTCCACGAACCGGCTGACCCGGTGGGAGGCGGTCTGGCCGAACACCATCCGCTGCCGGGCGCTGGTGATGTAAAGCCGCTTCCGGGCCCGGGTGATGGCCACGTAGGCCAGGCGCCGCTCCTCCTCCATCTGGACCGTCTCCCCGATGGCCTGCAGAGAGGGGAACACCCCCTCCTCCATGCCCACGATGAACACGGTGGGGAACTCCAGCCCCTTGGCCGAGTGGATGGTCATCAGGGTGACGGTGTTCTCGTCCTCGTCCATAGCCTGTAGGTCGGTATAGAGGCTCACCTCGTCCAAAAAGCCGGCCAGGGTCTCGTCCCCGGTCTGGCGCACATAGGTGGCGATGAAGCTCTTCAGCTCCCGCACGTTCTCCAGCCGGTTCATGTTCTCGTCGGTATGGGCGCTCTCCAGCATGCGCACGTAGCCGGTCTTGTCCAGCAGCGCGTCGTAAAGCGACTCCAGGCTCCCGCTCCGGGTCAGGGCGGACAGCTCGTTCATCATGGCCGTGAAGGCGCGTATCTTCTCCGCCGCGCGTGCCAGCTCCGGGAAGGCGTCGGCCATGGACAGCACCGTGAACAGGGGCAGGCCGTTGCGCTGGGCGATGGCGGCGGCCCGCTCCACGGTGGTGGCGCCGATGCCCCGGGCGGGGACATTGATGATGCGGGAAAGGCGCAGATCGTCTGCGGGATTGAGCAGCACGAACAGGTACGCCATCAGGTCCTTTATCTCCGCCCGCTCGAAGAAGGGGTTGCCCTTGACGATGCGGGGGCGGATGCCGTTGCGCAAAAACGCCTGCTCCAGCGCACGGGACTGGGCGTTGAGCCGGTAGAGCACCGCGTGGTCTTTGAGGTTGTCCCCCTGGTCCACCGCCTGGAGCACCTGGCGCACCACGTACTGGGCCTCGTCCTCCTCGTTTTTCGCCACGTACAGGGTGATGCGGTCCCCGCTGCCGGCCTTCGTCCACAGCTTCTTGCCCTTGCGGCCCTTGTTATTGGCCACCACGGCGTTGGCCGCGTCCAGGATGTGGCCGGTGGAGCGGTAATTCTGCTCCAGACGGATGGTCCGGGCGTGGTCGTACTGGTCCTCGAAGGACAGGATGTTCTCGATGGTGGCCCCCCGGAAGGCGTAGATGGACTGGTCGTCGTCGCCCACCACGCAGATGTTCTTACGCCCTCCGGCCAGCAGGGTGGCCATCATGTACTGCAGATTGTTGGTGTCCTGGTACTCGTCTATCAGCACATATTTGAACTTGCGCTGGTACGCCTCCAGCACGTCGGCGTGCTCCCGCAGCAGGCGCACGGTGTTATATAGCAGATCGTCGAAGTCCATGGCTCCGGCGTCCATCAGACGCTTGGCGTAGTCCTCATAGAGCTCCGCCGCCCCCCGCAGGCGGATGTCGCCGCTCTTTTGGGCCTCGTCGGCGAAGTCGGCGGCTGTCTGCAGCTTGTTCCGGGCCCGGTCGATGAGGCTCAGCACCCACCGGGGAGGGAACATCTTCTCGTCCTTGTTCTGGTCCTTGAGGATGCGCTTCATCACCGCCACCCGGTCCGCCTCGTCATAGATGGTGAAGCTGGCGGGGTAGCCCAGCAGCGCCGCGTCCTTGCGCAGGATGCGCACGCAGGCGGAGTGGAAGGTCCGGGCCCAGATGTCCTCCGCCGCCGGGCCCAGCATGGCGTTGAGGCGGCTTTTCAGCTCGTCGGCGGCCTTGTTGGTGAAGGTGATGGCCAGTATCTGCCAGGGGGCCACCGGGTCCAGGGCTGCGGCCTCCTCCGCCGGCTGCCTGACGCTCTCGTCCCCGGCCAGGTACCGGCGCATGAGATCCAGCTTTTCTGCGTCCGCGTCGGGGGGCAGGATGCCGCAGTCCGACGCCCGGCCGTATTTCATCAGGTTTGCCACCCGGTTTATGAGCACCGTGGTCTTGCCGGAGCCAGCCCCGGCCAGGATGAGAAGCGGCCCCTCCGTGGCCATGACCGCCTCCAGCTGCCGCTCGTTCAGGCGGGGGAAGTTTTTCGCGATGACCTTTTTCCGCGCGTCTATGTAGTTTTTCGTAAAAGTATCCATACGGGCAGTATAGCATAAAACCCGGCGGGAAGGAAGTCCCTCCCGCCGGGTCTGGCGCTGCGCTTAGCCCGCCACCTCAAGAAGCCGCTGATCGATGCGAAGCACGGCCTGGGTATAGTAATTCAGTTCCGCGTCGGTCAGGTCCGCGTCTTCCAAGTCGTCCAGCTTTTCCATGGTCTCTGTGTACTGCTGCATCATGGAGAGATACTCCGCCATCGCGCTCAGGTCCGATGCGTCATAGGACTCCATGAAGTCGGCGTACTCGTTGAAAAATTCCTCGTAGCTGTCGATGGCCTCCTTGATCTCCGGGCGGATGTCGCTCTCGGCAGGCTCCGCCGCTTCCGCTTCCGCAGGCTCCGCCGCCTGCGGTGCCTGCGTCGCTTCCGGTTCGGCTGTCTGTTCGTCCGCTGTGCCGTTCGGCTTGTCGTCCAGCTCGTTGAGCCCTTCCTCTACCTGGTCGAGCTTGTCCTCCAGGCCGTCGATAAGAGCAGTCGCTTTTTCCTCCGCGCTCTTCCCGTCGGCTCCACAGCCTGCCGGCACGGTCAGCAGGACCGCCAGCGCCGCCAAAAGGGCCAGTGTTTTGCTCATGTTTTCTTCCTCCTGTTATTTTGTTTTTCTCCGGCAGTACCGGCCCGGGGACAGGAGACCTGTCCCGGGCTTTCCCGCCGAGATAAACAAAAGCGGTGCAGGGAAACTTTTCCCTACACCACAAGAAGCCACACAGCCTCGTATTTCCCGCTCTTGTGTTTCCGCACAAAAACGGATATAATACGAAACGGTGCAGTTATTCTGCTGTGTGGGAGAACGAGCCTCTCCTGCATAGGGGCGTAGGGTGTTGCGACCACCCTGCGCCCTGCCTTTGTTCATCTCGCCTTTTTCATTATATCGCGCACACCCCCTAAGTGCAAGCAGATTTTACACGGTCCGGACATCTGAGGGCCGTGTTTTTGTGTGGTATCGCGCTTGCAATCGTTTTGAGCCTCTCCTATAATGGCATGGGATTTTTGCGCGAACCACTGCGACTTGAGCCTCTCCTATAATGATATAGGATTTTTACGCGAATTACTATGGAAGGGGGTGGACGGCATGTTCACGAAAAAAGAGCTGCGGGCGCTGCTGATACCGCTGGTGGCCGAGCAGATACTCACCGGCATCATGGGCGCGGCCGACACCCTCATGGTCTCCAGCGTGGGGGAGGCGGCCATATCCGGCGTGTCGCTGGTGGATTCCATCAACATGCTGGCGGTGAACTTCTTCTCCGCCCTGGCCGCCGGGGGCACCATCGTCTGCGCCCAGTACATCGGCCACCGGGACGAGACGGACGCCGGCCATGCCGCCCGGCAGGTGACGGCGCTGGCGGCGGCGCTGAGCCTGGCCGCTGCGGCGGTGCTCATACCTCTGCGCCTGCCGCTGCTGCGGCTGATATTCGGCTCTGTGGAGCGCGAAGTCATGGACGCGGCGGACGTGTACATGCTGGTGACGGTGATAAGCTACCCCTTCCTGGCGGTGTACACCGCCAGCGCGGCCCTGTACCGGGCCATCGGGGACGCCAAGCGGCCCATGCTGGCGGCGGCAGCGGCGGACATGCTGAACATCATCGGAAACGCCGTGCTCATATTCGTGTTTCACATGGGGGTGCTGGGGGCGGCCCTGGCCACCCTGGCCAGCCGCATCTTCAGCGCGGCGGCGCTGCTCATCTGCCAGGCAAGACCGGGGCAGGTCATCTCCCTGGGCCGGCTGTCGGAATGGCGGCCGGACGGGCCCATGCTCCGGCGGATACTGCGCATCGGCCTGCCCTCGGCGGTGGAGAACGGTATGTTCCAGTTCGGTAAGCTGGCGGTGCAGTCCACCGTCTCCACCTTGGGCACCACCGCCATGGCCGCCCAGGCACTGGCGGCCATGCTGGACAACTTCGTGGGCATGCCAGGTCTGGCCATCGGCGTGGGCCTGCTCACTGTGGCTGGCCAGTGCATCGGCCGGGGCCGGCCCGACGAGGCCCGGCGGTACATGCGCCAGTTCACCCGGCTGTGCACGGTCGTCATGCTCATCATCGGCGCGGTGCTGGCGCCCGCCACACCGCTCATTACCCGCATGACCGCCCTGACGGCAGCGGGCGCGGCCCTGGTGTGCCACATCAGCTGGGCCGTGTCGGTGATGCGGGTGCTGTTCTGGCCCACGGCGTTCACCCTGCCCAACGGCCTGCGGGCAGCGGGGGATGTGTCCTTCACCATGTGGACCGGCGCGGCGAGCATGTGGCTGTTCCGGGTGGCGCTGTGCTGGGCGCTGTGCCGGTATACGGCCGTGGGCCTGTGGGGCGTGTGGATAGGCTGGTGCGCCGACTGGGCGGTCCGGGCGGTATGCTTCGCCGTCCGCTTCCGGGGGGACAAATGGCTGGACCACGACGTGCTGAAATGACAGTTTTTCGCCCTGTCCGGGCATACTAAAATCACGCCGCGCTCTTGCGGCGGACGCATGGTCTGTGATACAATAACAAATTAGCGAACTGAGAAGACGGAGGCGGCATATGGACGGCAGCGCCTGTGACATCCTCATATTGGGCGCGGGACCGGCGGGCGTCTCGGCGGCGCTGACTGCCCATGCCCGGGGCCGGTCCGTGCTGGTGCTGGGCGCGGACCCTATGCGCAGCCCTTTGGCGAAGGCGGAGCGCGTCGGCAACTACCCCGGCCTGGCCGGTATGAGCGGCCGGGACCTGCTGGCAGCCATGCTGGGAGACCTGGAGCGGGCGGGCGTGCGCCGCATCACCGGCCGGGTCACCGGCGTGGTGTCCTTCGGCGGCAGCTTCATGGTCAGCGCGGAGCGGGACGTGTACCAGGCGAAGACCCTCATATTGGCCTCCGGAGCCGGTCAGGGCACGAAGCCTCTGCCTGGCGAGATGGAGCTGCTGGGAAAGGGCGTGAGCTGGTGCGCCACCTGTGACGGGATGCTGTACCGGGGCAAACGGGTGGCTGTACTTGGCCTGGGCGGCGAGGGAGAAAAGGACGCCGGATTTTTGGAGAGCATCGGCTGTCAGGTCCTTTTCTTCGACCCGACCCAGGCGAAAAACGCGCAGATCATAGGAACAGACCGGGTGACGGCCGTGGCCGTCGGCGGGAAGGAATATCCCGTGGACGGCGTGTTCGTGCTGCGGGACACGGTGGCGGCCAGCGCGCTGCTGCCGGGCCTGGCGATGCGGGACGGCCATATCGCCGTGGACGAGAACATGGCCGCCAGTATCCCCGGCGTGTTCGCCGCCGGGGACTGCGTGGGCCGGCCTTACCAGGTCGCCCGGGCCGTTGGACAGGGAAATACTGCGGCGCTGGCCGCAGACGGATATTTGAAGGAGAGGGACAAATGAGCGTCATCGAACTGACAGCGGAGAACTTCGACGAGGCCGTGAAAGACGGTACCTCGCTGGTGGATTTCTGGGCCGCCTGGTGCGGTCCCTGCAGGATGCAGAGCCCCATCGTGGACGCCTTCGCCGAAAAGCACCCGGAGGTGAAGGTGTGCAAGGTGAACGTGGACGAGCAGCCGGCGCTGGCCATGCGCTTCGAGATCATGAGCATCCCCACGCTGATGGTGTTCCGGAGCGGCGAGGCCGTGAAGAAGACGGTGGGCCTGTCCGGTATGGAAGAGATAGAGGAGATGTGCCGATGAGCGAGCTTCCCAAACAGTACGACCCCAAACAGGTGGAGGGGAAGATCTACCAGCAGTGGCTGGACGGCGGGTATTTCCACGCCCAGCGCGACCCGGACAAAAAGCCCTTCACCATCGTGATACCGCCCCCCAACGTGACGGGACAGCTGCACCTGGGCCACGCCGTGGACGAGACCATCCAGGACGTGCTCATCCGGTATAAGCGGATGAAGGGTTACGCCGCCCTGTGGCTGCCCGGCTGCGACCACGCGGGCATCGCCACCCAGATCAAGGTGGAGGAGAATCTGCGGGTCAACGAGGGCCTGACCCGCTTCGACCTGGGCCGGGAGAAGTTCCTGGACCGGGTGTGGGACTGGAAGAACAAGTACGGCGACCGCATCGTGCAGCAGCTGAAGACCCTGGGCTCCTCCTGCGACTGGGACCGCCAGCGCTTCACCATGGACGAGGGATGCTCCAAGGCGGTGCGGGAGGTGTTCTGCTCGCTGTATGAGAAGGGCCTCATCTACAAGGGCAAGCGCATCATCAACTGGTGCCCCCACTGCACCACCGCGCTGTCTGACGCGGAGGTGGAGTATGAGGAAAAGCCCGGCCATCTGTGGCATCTGCGCTATCCCCTGGCCGACGGCTCCGGGGACGTGATCGTGGCCACCACCCGGCCGGAGACCATGCTGGGCGATACCGGCGTGGCCGTCAACCCCAACGACGAGCGCTATAAGGATATTGTTGGCAAGACCTGCATCCTGCCCCTGGTGGGCCGCGAGATGCCCATCGTGGCGGACGAGTACGTGGACATGGCCTTCGGCACCGGCTGCGTGAAGATGACCCCCTGCCACGACCCCAACGACTTCGAGGTGGGCCTGCGGCATAATTTGGAGCAAATTCTCGTCATCGACGACAACGGCTGCATCATCAACGGCGGCAAGTATAACGGCATGGACCGGTACGAGGCCCGCAAGGCCATCCTGGCCGACCTGGAGGAGCAGGGCTACCTGGTGAAGGTGGAGGAGCACGTACATAACGTGGGCACCTGCTACCGCTGCCACAGCGACGTGGAGCCTCTGGCCAGCGACCAGTGGTTCGTGAAGATGGAGCCTCTGGCAAAGGAGGCCATCCGGGTGGTGGAGGACGGCACCATCAAGTTCGTGCCCGACCGCTTCGCCAAGACCTACCTCAACTGGATGCACAACGTCCGGGACTGGTGCATCTCCCGCCAGCTCTGGTGGGGCCACCAGATACCGGCCTGGTACTGCGCGGACTGCGGCCACGTGACCGTCTCCCGCGAGGACGCCTGCCAATGTGAAAAGTGCGGCTCGAAGAACATCACCCGTGACCCGGACGTGCTGGACACCTGGTTCAGCTCCGCCCTGTGGCCCTTCTCCACCCTGGGCTGGCCGGACAAGACCGAGGACCTGGAATATTTCTACCCCACGGACGTGCTGGTCACCGGCTACGACATCATCTTCTTCTGGGTGGCCCGGATGATCTTCTCCGGCATGGAGCACATGAAAAAGGAGCCCTTCAAGACCGTGCTGATACACGGCCTGGTGCGGGACCCCCACGGCAAGAAGATGTCCAAATCCGCCGGCAACGGCGTGGACCCCATCGAGGTGATAGACCAGTACGGCGCCGACGCGCTGCGCTTCAACCTCATCACCGGCAACTCCCCCGGCAACGACATGCGCTTTTACGTGGAGCGGTGCGAGGCTATGCGCAACTTCGCCAACAAGCTGTGGAACGCCGCCCGGTACGTGATGATGAACCTGACGGTGCGGGAGAACGAGCTGCCCCCGGAGCTGAAGCTGGAGGACAAGTGGATACTGTCCAAGCTGCAGAGCCTGATCGCCGAAGTCAACGAGAACTTCGATAAATACGAGCTGGGCCTGGCGGCCACCAAGATATACGACTTCATCTGGGACAGCTTCTGTGACTGGTATATCGAGATCACCAAGCCCCGTCTGCGGGCGGGGGACGAGAGCGCCCAGCGGGTGCTGCTGTACGTGCTCACCGACGTTTTGCGCCTGCTGCACCCCTTCATGCCCTTCATCACCGAGGAGATATACGGCGCCATCCCCCACAGCGGCAAGGCCCTGATCGTGGAGACCTACCCGGAGTTCGACCAGGCGCTCAGCTTCCCCCAGGAGGAGGCGGACTTCGAGCTGGTCATGGAGGCGGTGAAGGCCGTGCGCAGCCGCCGGGCGGAGATGAACGTGCCGCCCTCCAAGCGGCCCCACATCACCCTGGTCACGGAGAAGACGGACGTGTTCCGGGCCGGGACGGTGTATATGTCCGACCTGGCCTTCGCCGGGGCGGTGAACGTGACGGCCCAGGCCCCCGCCGATACGGCGGGCATGGTGACGGTGGTCACCAGCCAGGCCAAGCTCTATATGCCCCTGGCGGAGCTGGTGGACCTGGCCAAGGAGCGGGAGCGCATCGCCAAGGAGCTGGCCCGCGCAGAGCAGGACATCGCCAACCAGCAGCGGAAGCTGGCCAACGAGAGCTTCGTCTCCCGGGCCCCCGAGCGGGTGGTGTCCGCCGAGCGGGACAAGCTGGCCAAGGCCCAGGCCCTGGCGGAGAACCTGCGGGCCAGCCTGGCGAATCTGGGGTAAACACAATAAAGCTTCGCGGCACAGTTTTCGGACTGTGCCGCATTTTTCTTTGCGGGGGAATTTTTGCCTTGATTTTTGGCTGGGGGGGTATATTATAATAAAATAAAAAAATAAAATTAAATTTGAAACACCAGGAGGAAATCGCCATGAAGAACATCAGAAAATATATGACCGCCCTTCTGGCCGTCTGCCTGCTGCTGACCACGGCGGCGGGGGCGGCCCCGGCGGAAGCGGCGGAGACCGGCCAGGAGCGGGTGACCGTCTATTTTGAGGCCGATGGGGAGCACCGCTTCTACACGGAGGAGCCCTCCTCGGTGACGATGACTGCCCAGGTGCCCCAGGACGGCACGTATCTGCTGGACCTGTACGCCGAGGGCGCCTGGATGGACTCCTCCCAGCCGCCGGTGGCCGTGTCCTCTCCGGACGAGGCGCTGGCTGTGGTGAACGACCAGGAGTCTTACGGAGATGCCAACGGAAGCGTGATCTGCCTGGTGGAGCTCACCGCCGGGGAGTATACCATCCAGGCGGAGAACGCCTGCAGCCTGAGCGCCGACCTGACGCTGGTCTATCCGATCGAGTCCGTTCTTGACCCCATGGAGGCGGGCGCGTATGTCTGCACATTGGACGAGGCCATGACGGTCAACTATACCCTCACCGGCTCAGACGCCCACGCGGAGATATATAACGGCCCGGCGGATGATATGCGCGAGGTCGGCTCGGTCATGGCCTGGGACGAGGAAGGCTCGGGGGAGCTGAATACGGACCGGAACTCCATCTCCTTTGAGCCGGGCGAGGTGGTCATCGACTTCAGGGACAACGGCCGGGACGCCACCCTGGAGGGCGCAGAGGCGGACATGAGCACCAACGAGGCCGCCGTGCTCAGGGGCGAGTCCATCGAATTTGCGGTGGAGGGCGACGAGAACAGTCTCGGCATCTCCTCCCACTCGGCGGATGAGCCCACCACCGGCACCGCGACCATCCAGGGGGACGGCTATTACTTCCTGGACGTGGATCTGACCACCTACTGGGAGGGAGACGAGTTCTCCTTCTCCTCCGATATACCCGCCCTGCCCGATCTGGCCGCTGTGCCGGACTGGGCCACCGCTCCTTCGGACTTCGCCGGAGAAGAGACGCGGATATACATGGTGACGGATGTGGCCAGCGGCACGTACACCATGACCGTCGGGAACGTGATGTGCGACGCCAGCTTCTTCCCCGTGCAGACGGTGGACTCCCTGGCCGGGGACTTCGAGGGCCGGGGCATATACGTCTGCTTCCTGGACGAGCCCGCCGAGGTGACCTACACCATAGACGAGTACAGCGCCGAATGGGTGCATTTCTACGGCGGCGCGGGGGAGGACGGCTTCCTCCAGGACCTGACCCCTGATATGGACCTCGGGTCCGGCGGCCCGGTGGAGGTGACGGTCCAGTTCCCCGCCGGCGCGGCAGTGATCGACGGCCATATCTACCATGTGGAGTCCCTCACGGGCGTGCAGAACTAAAACGGCGGACAGCCGCTTTTCGCCGCATCCCGCCAGGGCCCGGACCCTGGGGTAAGGAATAAACACAAAAAATGGCATGGCCGCAGCCATGCCATTTTTCATCCTCCATGCAACCTTTTGCCTGGCCCGATCGTATGGTATGTGAAGGGACCTTCACAGGACAAAGGAGCTTTTCTTCTTATGAGACTTTCAGCCGACCAGGCGTATGAAAAGTACGCCGACCGGGTCTTTGCGGCGGCATTCGCCGTCTGCCGGGACCGGGCGGACGCGGACGACGTGACCCAGGACACGTTCATGCGGTACATGACCCATGAGCGGGATTTCCAGAGCGAGGAGCATGTCAGAGCGTGGCTGCTGCGGGTGGCCGTGAACCGGGCCCGGGACCTGGCCCGCTCCTTCTGGCGGCGCAACCGGGCGCCCTGGGAGGAGTACATGACCGAGCTGCCCTTCGCGGAGCCCGCCGACGGCCGCCTGTTCGCGGCGGTGATGGCTCTGCCGGAGCGGTACCGGACGGTGATACACCTCTTTTATTACGAGGACATGTCCATATCGCAGCTGGCCCGGCTGCTGGGCACCCGCGAGGGCACGGTGAAGAGCCGGCTGTCAAGAGGACGGAAGCTCCTGAAAAACGCGCTGATGGAGGAATGGAACGATGACGAATAACGAGCGGTACCAGCGGGCGTTCTCCGCGCTCCATGCCTCCGCGAAAACGATGGAGGCAAGAGACATGGAAAAGAAAACGAAATGTTATACGCGCAGAGCGGCGGCGGTGTGCGCGGCGGCGGCGCTGGTGCTGGCCCTGGCGGGCATCGCCTACGCCGCAGACGTGGGGGGCATCCGGCGCACGGTGCAGATATGGCTGCACGGCGAGCAGACCAACGCGGTGCTGGACATCCAGGGCGGGGAGTACACCCTCACCTACACGGACGGCCAGGGCCAGCCCCGGACCCAGGGCGGCGGCGGAGTCGCCTTCGAGGCCGACGGCAGCGAGCGGCCCATGACCGAGGCGGAGATCGTGGAGCAGCTGGATTTTCCGGAGGTGGAATATGGCCCTGACGGGTCCGTCACGGTATGGTGGCGGGGCAAAGGCGTGGACATCACGGACAAGTTCGAGGACGGCGTCTGCTACGTGCAGCTTCGGGACGGCGGCGAGACCAAGTACCTGACCGTGAAGTACCAGAACGGCTACGCCAGCAGCGATACGGCGTATATCAGCCCGTCTGAGTTCAACACCTGGCCCGCCGGGACGGGCGTGGGATAAGCATAATTTTGCCCCGGCGGCGCATAACGACGCTTTTCGCGGCATAGGATGACTACAATGGCGCTGTGCACACGCACAGCGCCGCTTTTATATGGGAGGGGAAGAAAATGCAGGTGCTTTCGAGCTATGAGGACGGGCGGCTGACGCTGTATCTGAAGGGGGAGCTGGACCACCACGAGGCGGCCGCCGCCCTGCGGCGCATCAGCCGCACGGTGGACGACTATCTGCCCCGGGAGTGCGCGGTGGACATGGAGGGGCTGACCTTCATGGACTCCTCCGGCATCGCGCTCATCCTGAAAATATCCCGGCTGATGGGGGCGGCGGGAGGCCGGACCTGGGTGGTCAACGCGAAGAAGCAGCCGCTGAAGGTGCTGGACGCCTCGGGCATCGACCGGCTCATACAGGTATCGTCTGCGGCGGAGGGGTGACCCGCGCCGCGTACATAAGGAGAGATGGATATGAAACAACGCAACTACATAAAGATCGAATTCCCCGCCAGGAGCGTGAACGAGGGCTTTGCCCGGGCCGCTGCGGCGGCCTTCGCCGCCCAGCTGGACCCCACCATGGACCAGCTGGGGGACATCAAGACCGCCGTATCCGAGGCGGTGACCAACGCCATCGTGCACGCCTACCCGGACCAGGCCGGGCCGGTGCAGCTGCGCATGCGCATCCTGGACGACGACCAGCTGGAGATCGCCGTCCGGGACCGTGGCCGGGGCATCCCGGACGTGAAAAAGGCCATGGAGCCCATGTATACCACCGGGGGCGAGGACCGCAGCGGCATGGGCTTCACCATCATGACCAGCTTCATGGACGGGCTGCGGGTGCGCTCGGCCCCGGACAGGGGCACCACCGTGACCATGAAAAAGCGCATCCGGACGAAGGCGGGGACGTGATTTGGACGAGACCATCACCATGCTGCGGGCGGCCCAGGCCGGGGACAGGGAGGCGGCGGGCCGCATGGTGGAGGAAAATGCCGGGCTCATATGGAGCGTGGCCCGGCGGTTCTTCGGCCGGGGCGTGGAGCCGGACGATCTGTACCAGCTGGGCTGCCTGGGCTTTCTGAAGGCCATCGACGGCTTTGACGAGCGCTACGGCACCCGCTTTTCCACCTACGCCGTGCCCAAGATCTCCGGGGAGATACGCCGGTTTTTGCGGGACGACGGGGCGGTGAAGGTCAGCCGGGGCGTGAAGGAGCGGGCCGCCTCCATCCGCCTGGCCCGGAAGGACCTGGAGCAGGCCCTGGGCCGGGAGCCCACCGTGTCGGAGCTGGCGGAAAAGACCGGCTTCTCCCCGGAGGACATCGCCGTGGCGGAGACGGCCACCGTGCCGGTGGAGTCGCTGCAGCAGCCCGGCGGGGAGGACGGCTTTGCCCTGGAGCAGATGCTGGCCGACTGGACCGAGGAGGAGCGGCTGGTGGAGCACATGGCCCTGCGCCAGGCCATCGAGGCGCTGCCGGAAAAGGAGCGGCAGGCGGTGTTCCTGCGCTTTTACCACGGCATGACACAGGAGCAGGCCAGCCGGGTGCTGGGGGTGAGCCAGGTGCAGGTGTCCCGGCTGGAGCGCCGGGCGGTGAAGGAGCTGCGTGACATGCTGGACGGATAAAGACCGTCCGCCGGATGGGGACATCCGACGGGCGGTCTTTCGCTTGCAGGGGAGCGTTATGTATGGTATGATGGAAGAGAAAACGAAACAATTGCAGGAGGGAGAATGTGATGAAACGCTTATTGGCGGCGGTCCTGATGCTTACAATGGTCATGAGCCTGGGGGCCGTCCCCGCCCTGGCGGCGCCGGAGGATGTGCAGTACGACTTTGAGGAGACGGTCCTGGTGGACAACGACGACATCAAGGTGACGGTGACGGAATTCGAGCTCGATGATGACGGCCGGCCTTCCTTCAGTATGCTGTACGAGAACAAGAGCGACAGGGACCTGCACTTTGCTACCAAGGAATCCTATCTGAACGGCCGCAGATGCGACGGCTACGGCTCTGAGGAAGTGGCCGCCGGCCAGCAGGTATACTGCGTCCTGCAGTGGTATGATGACGACATGGCGAAAAGCGGCGTCAACTACATCGACAGCGTGATGTTGAGGCTCTGGGTCTATGAGGGCGGGGACAGCATCGAGACAGTGTTCGATGACCTGCTCACCTGGTCCGTCAACGCGGTGTCTGAGACGCCGGCGCTGGCCGAGCTGACCTTCGACAGCGGCTTTGAGGAGATCCAGGTCATGTCCGGGGACTATACCGCTGTCATCAAGGATTTCGACCCGGACGGCCCCTGGGACGACGGGGAACCCTCCTTTGTCTTCTACCTGGAGAACAATACCGAGGAGGACGTGACGTTCCGGACGGAGAATGCCTCTATCAACGGCGTGATATGCGACCCCTACTGGAGCTGCTCGCTGCCGGCCGGCACCTCTGCCTATGAGCACCATTTTTACTGGATGAAGAGCAAGTTGGAGGATGCCCATATCGAGAGCTTTGAGACGGTGGAGTTCGATATGACCGTCGTTTCTTCCGAGACCTATGAGAAACGGGCGAGCGAGCCGGTGACGATCGACCTGACCGGATTTGAGGCCGCCGCACCCACGGAGGAGCCGTCGGAGGAACCTGTGGAAGAACCTGCGGAGGAACCCGTGGAAGGACCTGCAGAGGAGCCGGCGGAAAAACCCGAGGAGGAGCCCGCAGAAGTGCCGGCCGGGGAATTCGTCTATGAGGCACTGGAGGAGAAGCTGACCACGACGGACCCCATCACTCTCTCCACCGGCGGCCAGAGCGTCACCATTTCCCTGCCTTCGGAGTGCGTGCTCTACGATGAGTTCAGCCAGTCCAGCAATGTGGACGCCATGATGGTCCACGTCCTGGATTACGGCTCGGGCCGCACCGGCCTGCACCTGGTGGACGAGAGCGACCCAGAGGGATATGTGACGGATAAGATCGAATACTGGCAGGGCGTCGCGGAGGACATGGAGGAGGAGAACATCCAGGCCACGGAAGCTGTGACGGAGCAGATCAACGGCATGTCCGTCACCTGGGCCAAGGCCACCTACGAGACCACCAACGTCTTTGGCAGCCGGGTGCAGTCTTTGGATTACTGCGCCGCCACGAAGGCGGGACCCTTCCTGCTGACGGCGGAGGTGGAGTACACCTACCAGATGGACAACGGCAGCGCCATTGACGACAGCGTCGTGACCACCATTTTCGGCCATGTGGCTCTGGACGGCGGCGAGGCGTCCGCCGAGGCGGCTGGTGGGGAGGAGAACGAGCAGGAGATGACGGAGCTGGGCTCCGGCGGCGGCGCCTTCCTGGCTATGACCGGATTTGAGAACCAGGGGGGACATAATGCCACCATGGGGTTGTACGCGGAAAATGAGACCGACAAGAACATCACGTTCACGCTGGACGACGTGACCGTCAACGGCATTCCCTACGACCCCTACTGGGCAGCGTCGCTGGACCCGGGCGCCAGCGAGGAAAGCGACGCCGACTGGTCTGTGGGCTTCCTGCAGTTCGCGGCGCTGAGCGATCCCGATATAGCGGCCATGGTGTTCGAGATCGATTCCATCGAGCAGTTCGAGACCATCTCCATGACCGTCCGGGCCTATGTGACGGACACCGAGGAGGAGCTGTTTTCCAAGACAGTTACCCTGGACGTGACCCAGGGAGGATAAACAGGGCACCGTAGCCCGCCGGAGCGTGTCTCCGGCGGGCTTTTCCGCTTGCATGGGAGCGCTATGTATGGTATAAGTGGGGAAGAACGGAGCAATTGCAGGAGGGAGAATGTGATGAAACGCATATTGGCGCTGGTCCTGGCGCTGACGATGGCTCTGGCCCTGGGGGCCGTCCCCGTTCTGGGAGCGGTGGAGTTTGAGCCGATCGTCCTGGCGGACAACGACATTTTAGCCGTCACGGTGACGGGCTATGACCCGGCCGGGGGGAACGGTCCCGCCTTCGAGGTCCTGCTGGAGAACAAGACGGACCAGCCTCTGTCGTTCGGCACGGATGGCTTGGCGGTCAATGGCGTGATGACGAACATGGGGATGGATGAGACCGTCGAAGCCAATTCGGAGATGAACAGTCAGCTGATCCTGTTCTTGTCCGCCAAGGAGATGGAAGAGAAAGGTATCCGCTACGTGAAGGACGTCCAGGTCAAGCTCTATGCCCTCGTCCCAGAGGGCGACTTGTATGCCGAGGTATACAACGAGGTGCTGTCCTGGTCTGTTCCCGGGACGGGAGACGGAGGGCCTGCGGTGGAGGAACCTGCCCAGGACAGCGGCTTTGCGCCCATAGAGGTGCTGAGCGGCGATGTGAGCATCGTGATCCATGATGTCTTCTACAGTCAGGACGACATGCTCCGCCTTGGGTTCACCGTGAAAAACGAGACGGACCACACCGTGCATTTGAGGTCCGCCGATGTGAAACTCAACGGCACCGCATGCGATCCGTCCTGGTGGGCGCTGGTCCTCCCGGGCGCGATGAGCATCAACTATTGCATCTGGCGGATCGAGGACCTTCAGGCCGCCGGCATCGACACGGTGGAGACCGTGGACTTCGGGCTGACGGTCACGGACTCCGAGGCCAGACAGACCCTGGATGAGCCGCGATTCACCCTGGATATGAACAGTCTTGCATCCGCAGCGGAGCCGGCGCCCACGGAGGAGCCTGCAGAGGAGCCGACGCCCACAGAGGCGCCTGTGGAGGAGACCGGGGCGGCGTTCACAGAGGAGCAGTTCGACGAGGACCTGGAGACCTCCGATCCCATCACTCTGTCCGCCGGCGGGGAGACCGTTGTGGCCGTCCTCCCGGAGGGACCGTTCTTTGAACAGTTCGACCAGCAGAGCAACGTGCTGACTATGCTGGACTACTCCCGCGACAGAGGTGTGGGGATGGGCCGGGCCTATCTGGGCCTTGAGAACGAAGACGATCCCGCAGCCTGGGTGTCGGAAACGGTCAGCTACAATGTCGGGATCAAGCAGGAGACGGCCTCGGAGGGAGAGACGATTGAGGCCACCGAACCCGTGACGGAGACCATCAACGACATGCCTGTCACCTGGGCCCGGATCACCAAGGGGTCCGTGAACCTGTTCGGCCAGCAGACGCAGCAGGTGAGCTACTACGCCGCCGCGCCGGTGGGACAGCTGCTGGTGACGGCAGAGGTGGTGTACACCTTCCTGCCGGACAGCGGCGTCGCCATGGACGACAGCATCGTGACGGCCATCTTTGAGGGCATCTTCACCGGCGAGGACGCCGCCGAGGCGGCGGCAGCCAAGGCGGCCGAGGACGCGGAGCCGGAGGAGTTCGTCGTGCTGGGGGAGGAGAATGGCGCCCTCATGGCGGCCACCGGCTTTGAGCCGGACGGGAACTCCGCCAGTCTGGAGCTGTATCTGCAAAACGATACGGACAGCACCGTCCTCTTCGCCCTGCAGGATGTGACCGTCAACGGCGTATACTATGACCCCATCTGGGGGACAGAGGTGGAGCCTCAGAGCAGCCAGCAGTCCACGGTAAAGTGGAACGCGGGCACCTATACGATGGCGGCCCAGTTCCTGCCGGACCTGGCCGATATGGCCGAGGACATCGCCGGCATAGAGCGCTTTGAGACCATAGAGATGACGGTCTCGGCCCAGGTGAAGGATACGGAGGAGTATCTCTTCGCCGTGCGCCTGTCCCTGGATGTGGCCGACGAGTATGAGTGACGGCGTATAGCACGTCCCCGGGAGCATCGCTCCCGGGGGCGCTTATCCTGCATGAAGGGAGCGTCAGCCAATGACGATATTCGACATCATGGGGCCGGTGATGGTGGGACCGTCATCGTCCCACACGGCGGGGGCGGTGCGCATCGGGCGCATGGCCCGCCGGCTGCTGGGCAGCCAGCCGGTGCGGGCGGACATCCTGCTGCACGGCTCCTTTGCGGCCACCGGCGCGGGCCACGGCACGGACCGGGCCATCGTGGCGGGGCTGCTGGGCATGGCCCCGGACGATGAGCGCATCCCCTCCAGCCTGTGGCTGGCGGAGGGAGCGGGCATGGCCGTGACCATCCGCAACGGCGAGATACCCGGCGCCCATCCCAACACTGCCCTGCTGGCCGTCACCAACACCGAGGAGCGGACGCTGACCGTGTCCGCCTCCTCCCTGGGCGGCGGGCGCATCCGGGTCAACGCCATCGACGGGCTGGAGGCGGCCTTTTCCAGCCAGCTGCCCACCCTGATCATCCGCAACGAGGACCGGCCGGGCATGCTCTCGGAGGTGACCCGGATGCTCTCGGACAGCGGCGCCAACATCGCCGCTGTGCAGCTTTACCGGGACCGGCGGGGCGGCCTGGCGGTGATGGTCATCGAGTGCGACGAGCCCCTGCCGCCGGCGCTGCGGGCGACGCTGTCCGCGCTGGACGGGGTGGTGCGGTGCACCTATATCGACATGGAGGAGGGCTGACATGGCATTCGATTCCGTATCGGCGCTGCTGGAGGCGGCGAAGGACGCGGGGAGCCTGTGGCGGGCGGTGCTGGCCGACGACTGCCGGGACCGGGGCGTGCCGGAGAGCGAGAGCCTGGAGCGCATGGAGGCCCTGTGGCGGGCCATGGTCCGCTCGGCGGCGGACTATGACCCACGCCGGCGCTCTGCCAGCGGCCTTTCCGGCGGCCAGGCGGCGAAGGTGTCCGCGCTGGAGACGCCCCTGTGCGGGGCATATATGCAGAGGGTGATCGCCGCCGCTCTGGCGGTGGCGGAGCAGAACGCCTGCATGGGCCGCATCGTGGCCGCGCCTACGGCGGGGGCCAGCGGCGTGCTGCCGGCGGTGCTGCTGCCCCTGCAGGAGCGGGAGGCGCTCTCCGACGAGGCCATGGTCCGGTGCCTGTACACGGCGGCGGGCTTCGGCCAGGTGATCGCCGCCCGGGCGTCCATATCCGGGGCGGAGGGCGGCTGCCAGGCGGAGATAGGATCCGCCTCGGCCATGGCCGCCGCCGCGCTGGTCCAGGCCAAAAACGGCGCGCCGGAGCAGATGGCCGCCGCCTGCGCCATGGCCCTGCAGAACGTGATGGGCCTGGTGTGCGACCCGGTGGCGGGCCTGGTGGAGGAGCCCTGCGTCAAGCGCAACGTGATGGGGGCGGTCAACGCCATGGCCTGCGCCGATATGGCCCTGGCAGGGGTGGGCTCCGCCATCCCCTGCGACGAGGTGATCGACGCCATGGGGGCCGTGGGACGGCTCATGCCGGCCAGCCTGCGGGAGACGGGCCAGGGCGGCCTGGCCGCAGCGCCCGCCGCCAGAGCCATCGGGGAGAGGACCCGCCGGGCCGGGGCGGAAGGGTGAGTGTGGCAAAAAATTAACGAAACCGCCAACCGGATCGGCCCCATATTGTGCGATATGCAGAAATCAGAAAAAATGGCCGGTTTCCGCTGTGATTGCACTTGATAATTCGGGGGATTGCCATTATAATAACGAATGGCGCGGAAGGTCCGTGCCTGTTCTGCTACGGGTTTTCGTCAATTAAAAAATTTTTACATTCATAGGAGGAAACGCAATGAAGGTCGCAGTATTTGGCGCCGGCACCATGGGCAGCGGTATCGCCCAGGTGTTCGCCGCGAAGGGCCACACCGCCCTGATGTATGCCAGCTCCGTGGCTTCCGCGCAGAAGCACAAGGATAAGCTGGCCGCCTCCCTGGCCAAGCGCGTGGCCAAGGGCAAGATGACCCAGGAGGCCGTGGACGCCCTGCTCGCCAACGTGCTGGTGGAGGAGAAGTCCGCTTGCGCCGACGCCGATCTGGTCATCGAGTGCGTCAAGGAGGACATGGCCACCAAGAAGGAGCTGCTCAAGGAGCTGGACGAGCTGTGCAAGCCCGAGACGGTCTTCGCTTCCAACACCTCTTCTCTGTCCGTGACGGAGATGGGCCTGGGCCTGAAGCACCCGGTCATCGGCATGCACTTCTTCAACCCCGTGCCCAGCATGAAGCTGGTGGAGGTCATCCGGGGCGCCAATACCACCCAGGAGACCTTCGAGTTCATCTATAAGCTGGCCCAGGAGATCGGCAAGGACCCCGTCGAGGTGGCGGAGGCCCCTGGCTTCGTGGTCAACAAGATCCTCATCCCCATGATCAACGAGGGCATCGGCCTGGTGGAGACCGGCGTGGCCTCTCCGGCGGACATCGACAAGGCCATGAAGCTGGGCGCCAACCACCCCATGGGCCCCCTGGAGCTGGGCGATTTCATCGGCCTGGACGTGTGCCTGGCCATCATGGAGACCCTCTACAACGAGACCGGCGACAGCAAGTACCGTCCCGCCCTGCTCCTGAAGAAGATGGTCCGCGGCGGCCTGCTGGGACGCAAGTCCGGCAAGGGCTTCTACGATTACAGCAAATAACTTTTGAAGGAGTAAAGATATATGGACTTTCATCTGAGTAAAGAGCAGCTGATGCTCCGGAAGATGTACCGGGACTTCGCCGAGAACGAGGTCAAGCCCCTGGCTCAGGAGATCGATGAGGAAGAGCGCTTCCCCATGGAGACCGTGGAGAAGATGGGCAAGCTGGGCATGATGGGCATCTACTTCCCCAAGGAGTACGGCGGGGCCGGCGGCGACGTGCTCTCCTACGCCATGTGCGTGGAGGAGCTGGCAAAGGTCTGCGGCACCACCGCAGTCATCGTGTCCGCCCACACCTCCCTGTGCTGCGCTCCCATCTTTGAGTTCGGCACCGAGGAGCAGAAGCGCAAGTATCTGCCCGACCTGCTGAGCGGCAAGAAGATCGGCGCCTTCGGCCTGACCGAGCCCGGCGCGGGCACCGACGCCCAGGGCCAGCAGACCACCGCCGTGCTGGACGAGTCCGGCGAGAACTATATCCTCAACGGCTCCAAGTGCTTCATCACCAACGGCAACGTGGCCGACACCTTCGTCATCATCGCCGTCACCGGCAAGACCACCGACAAGCGCGGCCGTCCCATGAAGGAGATCAGCGCCTTCATCGTGGAGAAGGACTTCCCCGGCTTCAGCCAGGGCAAGCATGAGAAGAAGATGGGCATCCGCGGCAGCTCCACCTGCGACCTGATCTTCGAGGACTGCATCGTGCCCAAGGAGAACCTGCTGGGCAAGATCGGCCAGGGCTTCAAGATCGCCATGATGACCCTGGACGGCGGCCGTATCGGCATCGCCGCGCAGGCCCTGGGCCTGGGCGAGGGCGCCGTTCTCGAGGCCATCAAGTACACCAAGGAGCGCGTCCAGTTCGGCCGCCGCATCAGCCAGTTCCAGAACACCCAGTTCCAGCTGGCCGACATGCACACCCGCATGCAGGCCGCCCAGTTCCTGGTATACTCCGCCGCCTGCAAGAAGCAGCTGCACGAGGACTATTCCATGGACGCGGCCATGGCCAAGCTGTTCGCGGCCGAGGCTGCCAGCGACGTGACCCGCCGGGCCGTGCAGCTGTTCGGCGGCTACGGCTACACCCGTGAGTACCCGGTGGAGCGCATGATGCGCGACGCCAAGATCACCGAGATCTACGAGGGCACTTCCGAGGTGCAGCGTATGGTCATCTCCAGCCACCTGGGCGTGAAATAAGAGGAGGAAGAAATAGAAATGAAGATCATCGTATGTGTGAAGCAGGTCCCTGACACGTCGGGGAAGGTGGCTGTGAATCCGGACGGCACCCTGAACCGCGCGAGCATGGAGACCATCACGAACCCGGACGACATGAACGCTGTCGAGGCCGC
>CANPXW010000014.1 GCA_947587025.1 uncultured Oscillospiraceae bacterium | reverse complement strand
TCCAGCAGCTCCTCGTGGCTGCCCCGCTCCACGATCTGGCCGTGCTCGATGACCACGATGGCCTGGGCGTTGCGCACCGTGCTCAGCCGGTGGGCGATCACGAACACCGTCCGGCCCTCCATCAGCGCGTCCATGCCCCGGTCGATGAGCTTTTCCGTGCGGGTGTCGATGGAGCTGGTGGCCTCGTCCAGTATCATCACCGGGTGGCGCGCCACGGCGGTGCGGGCGATGGCTAGCAGCTGCCGCTGGCCCTGGGACAGGTTCTGGCCATTGCCGGTGATCATGGTCTGGTACCCGTCCGGCAGGCGGGTGATGAAGCCGTGGGCGTTGGCGGACTTGGCTGCGGCGATGCACTCCTCGTCTGTGGCGTCCAGCTTGCCGTAGCGGATGTTCTCCATCACCGTGCCGGTGAACAGATCGGTGTCCTGCAGCACGATGCCCATGCTCCGGCGCAGGCCGGCCTTTTTGATGTCCTTGACGTCTATACCGTCAAAGAGGATGCGGCCGCTGTCTATTTCGTAGAAACGGTTGATAAGGTTGGTGATGGTGGTCTTGCCCGCGCCGGTGGAGCCCACGAAGGCTATTTTCTGGCCGGGCTTGGCCCAGACGGTGACCCCCTGGAGCACCGGCTTTTCCGGCACGTAGGAGAAGTGCACGTCCTCCAGGCGCACGTTGCCCTGGACCTCCCGGAACTGGAAGGAGCCGTCCGGCTGGGGTATCTTCCAGGCCCAGAAGCCGGTGCGCTCGCCGTGGCCGGTCTCGGTGAGGGTGCCGTCCGGGGCCCGGTCCACCGTCACCAGCGTCACGGTCCCGTCGTCCGTCTCCGGCTCGTGGTCGATGATGGCGAAGATGCGCTCCGCGCCGGCGATGGCGGAAAACAGGTTGATGGCCTGGTTGGACATCATGTTGATGGGCATGGTGACCTGGCGGATATAGTTGAGGTAGACCCCCAGCGAGCCGATGGTGAACCGCCCCGCCACGGTCAGGAAACCGCCCAGCACGGCGGTGACCGCGTAGCAGATGTTCATGATGGCGTTCATGGAGGGGAAGATGATGTTGCCCAGGAAGTTGGCGAAAATGGCGTTTTCCCGGTACTCGTCGTTGCGCTCGTCAAAGCCGGCGTTTGTCCTGTCCTCGTAATTGAAGGCCTTGACCACCTTCAGCCCGTCCAGCATCTCCTCGATGTAGCCGTTGAGCGCGCCAAGGGAGGACTGCTGCTTCTTGAACAGGATGCGGCTGTACCGGCCGATGCCCCGGACCAGGGCAAAGGATATGCCGATGGTGACGACGGTGATGAGGAACAGCTGCCAGCTGAGGCTTATCATCAGCGCCACGGTGCCCACGAAGGTGATGATGCCGGAGAGGAACTGCACGATGCCCTGCTCCAGGCACATCTGCACGTTGTCCGCGTCGTTGGAAAATCGGCTCATCAGCTCCCCGTGAGTGTGCCCGTCAAAGAAAGAGATAGGCAGGTCCTGCAGCGCGGAGAACAGGTCCCGCCGCAGGGCGTTGGTGGCCCACTGGGCCAGGGTCATGCAGGTGCGGGATGTGAAATAAGTCGCAACAGCGCTGGCCAGGTAGATGCCCGCCAGGATGCCCAGCTGCCTCGCCAGGGCGGAGAAGTCCTTCTCGGGCTGGGTGATCAGCGGCACGATGTAGTCGTCTATCAGCGGCCGCAGATAGTAGCTGGCCGCCAGGGTGCAGCCGGTGGAGATGAGCATCGTCACCAGCACCAGCACGAACAGGCCCTTGCGCTTGCCGGCGTAGCCCAGGATGCGGACCAGCGTGCCCTTGGCGTCCTTGGGCTTCCGGAAGTCCCGGCCGCCGCTCTTATAGATGTTTTCGTCGTTGACGTCCACGTTGTCCACAGCCAGGCGCGCCTTGAGCTGGGACCAGATGCTCTTTTTCTCAGCCATCGCTCAGCGCCTCCTCCACCTGTGAAGTGTAGATGTCCCGGTAGATGGGGCTTCGCGCCATCAGCTCCGCGTGGGTCCCGACGGACTCCACGCCGCCCTCGTCCAGCACCACGATCTTGTCCGCGTTCACCACGGAGGAGATGCGCTGGGCGATGATGAACACGGTGGTGTCGGCCAGTTCCCGGGAGAAGCTGTCCCGGATGCGGCCTTCGGTGTCCGAGTCCACGGCGCTGGTGCTGTCGTCCAGGATGAGGATAGCCGGCTTTTTCAGCATGGCCCGGGCGATGCACAGCCGCTGCTTCTGCCCGCCGGAGACGTTTGTACCGCCCTGCTGGAGGACGGTGTCCAGCCCGTCGGGCATCTGGGAGACGAAGTCCCAGGCCTGGGCGCTCTTGAGCGCGGCGATGATCTCGTCATCGGTGGCGCCCTGTTTGCCCCAGGCGATGTTCTCCCGGATGGTGCCGGAGAACAGCACGTTTTTCTGCAGCACCATGCCGATGCCGTCCCGCAGGTCCCGGATGCGGTAGTCCCGCACGTCCACGCCATCCACCAGCACCTGCCCCTCGGTCACGTCGTAGAACCGGGGGATGAGGTTGACAAGGCTGGATTTGCCCGAGCCGGTACCGCCTACCACGGCCACCGTCTCGCCGGGAGCGGCGGAGAAGGTGATATTGCGCAGCACGCTCTCGCCGTTGCCGGTGCGCTTGTAGCGGAAGGAGACATTTTTGAATTCTACGCTCCCGTGGTCCGGGGCGATGGTCCGCACCGGGGCGTCCGGCTCGTCCTGGATGTCCGGCACCGTGTCCAGCACCTCGGCGATGCGCTTGCCGCATGCCCGGGAGCGGGTGTACTGCATCAGCACCATGGAGAACATCATCACGCTCATCATGATCTGGTTCAGGTAGCTTATCACCGCCAGCAGCTGGCCGGATTCGATCTCGCCGGTGGCCACCATGCGCCCGCCGAACCAGTAGATGCAAAGGGTCACCACGTTCAGCACGATGGTGGCCAGCGGGCTCATGGCGATGATGACGCCCACGGCCCGCAAATTGGCCCGGGTCAGCTCGTCGTTGGCCTTTTTGAACTTCTGCCGCTCGTACCGCTGGCGGACGAATGCCTTCACCACGCGGATGGCGATCAGGTCCTCCTGGATGTCTGCGTTCATGGCGTCCAGCTTCTGCTGCACCACCAGAAACAGCTTATCCACCAGGGTCATCACCGTGATCACGCCCACGAACAGCACCGGCACCGCCACCATATAAATGAGGGCCAGACGCCAGGAGTAGGTTATCACGATGGTCATGGCCACCAGCAGCTGGAAGGGCGCCTGGATGAAGGTGCGCAGCATCATCTGCACCGCCATCTGCAGCTGGCGCACGTCGCTGGTGGTGCGGGTGATGAGGCTGGCGGTGGAGAACCGGTCGATGTCAGCGAAGGAGAACTCCTGGATGTGGCGGTACATGGCGGCCCGCAGATTGGAGCCAAAGCCGTTGGCCGCCCGGGAGGCGTTCCATGTGCTGACGTAGCCGGACACCACGCTCAATATGGCCAGGGCCGTCATGAGCAGGCCGCAGACGATGATGTAGCTCCTGTCGCCGGTGGCCACGCCCACGTCCACGATGTTGGACATGAGGGTGGGCAGGGCCAGGGTGACCACCGTCTCCAGCAGCACGAAGATAGGGGTCAGGATGAGGGAGTTTTTGTACTTCCCCCAATAGCCTGTGAGTATCTCTCGCATGGGATGGGTCTATGCTCCTTTCGGGTGAGAACACGGTTTGATACAATATAACTCTACATATTCTGCAATATGTTACCAAACATGGCGGTCAAAGTCAATATATAGGTGTGAATATAGTGTGAACGATACCCAGTCATAGCCGGGGGGACAGGCCGCATAGACTTGTCCCGTGAGGAGATGAGCCCATGGACGGATTTCTGGCGGCGGCGGGACTGCTGCCCGGCGCGCTCCGCCGGGCGGCGATGGCCCTGGACGGGGACAGCCGGGCAATATGCGAGGAGCTTCGCCTGCGCCGGGGCAGGACGCCCACGGCGCTGCTGGCCGGGCGGGAGTACGGCCTGGCTGCGGGGCCGGTGTCGGAGGCGGACCTGAGAGCGGTGCTGGAGGCGGCCACAGGCGCCAGCCTGCACGCGGCGGGGGAGCAGCTCCGCCGGGGCTTTCTGTCCGCGCCAGGCGGGGTGCGGGTGGGTGTGTGCGGCACGGCGGTGATGGGGCCGGACGGGATGGAGGGGGTGCGGCAGGTGTCCTCGCTGGCGCTGCGCGTGCCACGAGCCGTGCCGGGCTGTGCAGACTCCGTATGGCCGGCGCTGACCGCCGGGAGCTTTGCCTCCACGCTGATCGTATCCCCGCCGGGGGGCGGCAAGACCACCCTGCTGCGGGAGCTCATCCGCCGGCTGAGCGCGGCCGGATACCGGGTGGCCCTGGCCGACGAGCGGGGCGAAGTGGCGGACGCCTGGGACGGAGAGCCGGCCTTTGACGTGGGACCTTGCACAGACGTGCTCACCGGCGCGCCAAAAGCGCTGGCGGCGGGACTGCTGGCGCGGGCCATGGGCCCGCAGCTCTTGGCGGTAGACGAGGTCTCCGCGCTGGAGGAGGTCTCCGCGCTGCGCGCGGCCGCCGGCGGCGGTGTGATGGTGCTGGCCACGGTCCACGGCAGCCGGACCGGCGCAGAGAGCGCTATCTGCCGGGCGCTGCTGGACGGGGGCGTGTTCCGCCGGCGGGTTTGGATAGAGCGGTCCGGAGGCGTCCGGCGCTATACGGCGGAGGAGCTTCCGTGCGTCTGACGGGAGCGGCGGTATTGGTGCTGGCGGGGCTGCTGGCGGGACTGTCTGCCGAGGAGCGGCTGCGCGCGGCCGTCCGCCGGCGGGAGGGACTGGGGCTGATGCTGGAGCGGATGGCCTTCGAGCTGGAGCGGTTCAAAACGACGCTGCCGGCGCTGTTTGGGATGCTGGCCGGACAACTGGAGGGAGAGGCCGGCGCACTTTGCAGGCGCACGGCGGAGTCCCTGACAGCCCCGGACAGGCGGCCCATGGCGGACATATGGGCGGACGCCACAGCCCCGCTGCCGGAGGCTGAGCGTGCCATATTGGCCCCGCTGGGCCACGTGCTGGGCCGGTATGGCGCCGACGAGCAGCGTCGGGCGCTGGAGAGCGCCCGCGCGGCCATGGAACGGGCGGAGAGCGAGGCGGGCCTGGCGCTGCAGCGCAACGGGCGGATGTATGTGGGCGTGCCGGCGGCGGCCGCCGCCGTGCTGGCGGTGCTGCTGCTGTGATCTTACGTTTTGGGCCGGGGTTACGGGAATGGACGTTGATCTGATCTTCAAAATAGCGGCGGTGGGCATCCTGGTGGCTGTGCTGAATCTGCTGCTGAGCCGCTCCGGCCGGGACGAGCAGGCGCTGATGACCACCATCGCCGGGCTGGTGGTGGTGCTGGTCATCCTGGTGCAGCGCATCGCGGAGCTGTTCCAGCTGATACGGCAGCTGTTCGATCTGTGATGGAGCTGCTCATCAAAGCGGCGGCGCTGGGCGTGGCCGGGGCGGTGCTGGCCATGCTGCTGCGGAAAAACGCCCCGGAGCTGGCCCTGACCCTGAGCATAGCGGTGTGCCTGCTGGCGGCAGGGATGGCCATGGAGATGTTCGCCCAGCTGCGCCAGATCGTCGAACTGGCCAGGGAGCGGACGGGGCTCAGCCCCGCTGTGGTGGGACCGGTGCTCAAGTGTGTGGGCATCGGCGTGGTGACCCGCCTGGCGGCGGAGCTGTGCAGGGACGCGGGGCAGGGGGCTGTCTCATCGGCGGTAGAGCTGTGCGGCGCCTGCTGCGCCATGGTGACGGCCATCCCGCTGCTGCGGGCGATGTTACAGCTGATAGGGGACCTGACATGAGAGCGGCCGCGATATTTTTGCTTTTTTTGTTCCTGCTGCCCGTACCGGCGCTGGCGGTGGACACGGAGGGCGTGGAGGACGCCCTGCCGGATTCGGCCAGGGAGATACTGGGGGACGCGACGGTGGCGGAGGCATCCGCCGGGACCGGGATATGGCAGCGGCTGTGGCAGTGGGCGCTGTCGAACCTGGAAGGACATCTGTCCGCCGCAGCGCGAAGCGCGTCGGTGGCGCTGGCAACGGCGCTGCTGTGCTCGCTGGCGGGGGCGCTGGAGGAGGACGGCAAGTGCCCGCAGTATGTGCTGCTGGGCGGCGCGCTGGCGATCATGGCGGCCTGCGCGGGGGACATGCGCTCCTTTCTGGGCCAGACCCAGCGGGCCCTGACGGAACTGGGCGATTTCTCCAAGGCGCTGCTTCCCACGGTGGCGGCGGCGTCCGCCGCCGGAGGGCACGGAGCGTCCGCCGCCGCGCGATATGCCGCCTCGGCGCTGTTTCTGGACATATTGATGGCCGTCGGGCTGCACGTGGTGCTGCCGGCCATATACGCCTATGCTGCGGCGGCCACTGCCAACGCCGCCCTGCCATCGGGAGCGCTGGCCGGACCGGTGAAGCTCATCGGCTGGGCGTGTACCACGCTGCTCACCGGGCTGACCACCGTTTTCACCCTGGCCCTGACGGTGACGGGAGCCGTGGCGGGCGGCGCCGACAAGGCGGCGGGGAGCCTTGCCAGGAGCGCCATCTCGGCGGCGCTGCCGGTGGTGGGCTCCATCCTGGCGGACGCGGCGGGCACCTATGTGGCGGGAGCGGCGCTGGTCCGGGGCGCGGTGGGCGCGTTCGGCCTGGCGGCGGTGCTGGCGGTGTGCGTGGGACCCGTGCTGGGGCTGGGACTGCACTATCTGCTGTATAAAGCGGCTGCCTGTATCGCGGAGCCCTTCGCGGAGGGGCGGCTGGCGGCGCTCATCGGCGGCATCGGCACGGCCTACGGCATGGCGCTGGGCCTGGTGGGCAGCGCCGGGGCGATGCTGTTCGTATCCGTGGTGCTGGGCGCGGAGGTGCTCACGCCATGAGGCAGTGGATAGCCCATATCACCGCCGCATCCCTTTTGAGCGCCATCGCCATGGCCGTCACGCCCAAGGGCCGGGTGCGGCAGGTGACACGGCTGGCGTGCGGGCTGATGTGCGCGCTGGCGGTGGCCGCGCCGCTGGCGGAGGTGGACGTGGGCGCGCTGGCCTCGGGCCTGGCGCTGTATCGGCAGCGGGCGGAGCAGATCGTGACCCAGGCGGGGGAGGAGGAAAAAACGATGGAGCGGACATACATAGAGCAGCAGTGCCAGGCATATATATTGGGCAAAGCGGACGAAAGAGGTCTTGCCCTGGGGGCGGTAGAGCTCACGGCCCGCTGGGACGACCAGGCCCGCGTCTGGTATCCCTGGTCTGTGACGATCGCCGCGCCTATGGACAGCGCCCTTTCCGCCGTCATCGAGGCGGAGCTGGGCATCCCGGCGGAGCGGCAGCGATGGACGGGGCGATGAAGGACAGGACCAGGGCGTTTTTGGAGCGGGCGGGACGGTGGCGGTACGCGCTGCTGGTGGCTGCAGCGGGGCTGTTGCTGCTGCTGTGGCCTGCCGGCGGGAGCGGACAGGAAAACAGCGCCGAAGGCGCGGAGGAGGCGAGGCTGGCGTCGCTGCTGGAGGCGATGGAGGGCGTGGGCCGGACGCAGGTGCGGCTGTCGGAAAACGGCGCGGCGGTGGTATGCCAGGGCGCGGACAGTCCCACGGTGCGTCTGGACGTGACGGAGGCTATGCGGTGCTATACCGGGCTGGGCTCGGACAGGATCGTGATCTTCAAAATGAATGAAAGCTGGAGGGAACAATCGTGAAGAGGAATCTGAAAAGAAACATCGTGGTGATGGCCGTGCTGGTGTTCGTGGGAGCGGCGGTATATCTGAACTGGACCTACAACACCCGCTGGGGCGCGGCGGACGCGGATATGGTGGCGGCGGAGGACGCGGCGATGCTGGCGGCCCAGGAGCAGTATACGGCTGCGTCGGCGGGCTCGGATGAGCCCAGCGTGGCGGTCAGCGCCTACTTCGACGAGGCCAGGCTGACCCGCCAGTCCTCCCGTGACGAGGCGCTGCAGATGCTGGAGCAGGCCTGCTCCGGCCAGGACGCCTCCCAGGAGGTCATCGACGAGTCCATGCGCCAGATCAACGCCATGGCCGCCTGGAACATGCAGGAGAATCTGTTGGAGAACCAGCTGCTGGCCAAACAGTTCAAGGACTGCGTAGTGTTCGTCTCCGACGAGGGCGTTACCGTGGCGGTGCCCGCGCCGCTGGAGGGCCTGACCGATACCCAGGTGGCCCAGATCACCGAGGCGGTGGTCACCAACACGGACTGGCCGGCCCAGTCGCTGAACATCGTAGAGGTGACAGAATAAACTGCCTCTTTTCTTTTTGGAAAGGCTGTGCTATAATACCCTGTAACTATGATCGGGAGGTAGCCGGCGATGGCAGAAAACTACATCACCAAGCAGGAGGAGAAGGGCACGGTCAACATCTCTGAGGACGTGGTCGCGGTCATGGTGGCGGCGGCCGTGTCGGAGGTGGAAGGCGTGGCCAGCCTGGGCAGCCCCTCTACGCCGGAGCTGGTGGAGCTGTTCGGACGCAAGAACCCGGTGAAGGGTCTGAAGATCCGTTTCATCGACGAGAAGATCACCATCGACGTGCTCATCAACGTCCGCGCCTCCGGCAGCGTCACCGACACCGCCGTGCACGTGCAGGACGCGGTGTGTGCGGAGGTGGAGTCCATCACCGGCATGGACACGGTGGTGAACGTCCATGTGACGGGCATCTCCTTTGACAAATAAGCGCCAGCGCAACCTATCGGAGCCCCGCATCGGGGCTCCTTATTGTATTTTCGCAGTTGAGGGAACGATATGACAAGATCAGCAGCCAGAGAGATCGCCATCCAATTGGGCTTTTCCGTGACGGCCACGGGCCAGGACCCGCAGGGGGCGGTGGAGCGCTTCTTCGAGCCGGAGCACTACGCGGCTATGGCGGCGGAGGACGCTCTGTACGCCGAGAGGCCGTCCAAAAAGGACATGGACTTCATCCTGCGCAGCGTCGCGGGGGTGACGGAGAAAAAGGGCGAGCTGGACGGGCTCATCGGCAGATATGCCAAGGGCTGGCGGCCGGAGCGCATCTCCCGCAGCGCCGCAGCCATCCTGCGCCAGGCCATGTTCGAGGTGCTGTACATGCCCGACGTGCCAGACGCCGCGTCCATGGACGAGGCGGTGGAGCTGGCCAAGGGCTATGAGGACCCGGACGTGGTGGCCTTCATCAACGGCGTGCTGGGCGGCTTTTACCGGGGCGAGATAGCCCCGCCGCCGGCGGAGGACAGCCATGGATGAGCAGGAGCACATCTGGTCGGTCCGGGAGCTGAACGAGGCCGTCAAGCAGCTGCTGGAGGGCGTGCCTGTTCTGCGGCGCATCCGCGTCTGCGGCGAGGTGACCAACTGCCACGAGAACGGCATCTCCGGCCACTGGTATTTCACCCTCCGGGAGGGGACCACGAAGAAGAACGAGTACGCCGTGCGCTGCGTGCTGTGGAAGTGGGACGCGGCCAGGGTGCGCTGCAAGCCGAAAAACGGCGAGCGTTTCGTGGTGACCGCCTCTGTGACGGTGTACGTCAACGGCGGCGACTACCAGCTTCGGGTGACGGACCTGGAGCCGGAGGGCCTGGGGGACAAGCAGCGGGCCCGGCAGGAGCTGATGGCCCAGCTGGCGGATATGGGCTACTTCGACCCGGCCCGGAAAAAACCGCTTCCCCGCTATCCCGGCCGCATCGGCGTGATCACCAGCGCCACCGGCGACGCGGTGCGGGACGTGATCGCCACGCTGCGGGGCCGCTGGCCGGCGGCGACGGTGGTCCTTCTGCCCGTGTTCGTACAGGGGGAAAAGGCCGCGCCCAGCATCGCCGGCGCCATCGCATACGCCAACCGCTGGCGGGTGGCGGACGTGCTCATCGTGGGCCGGGGCGGCGGCAGCGTGGAGGACCTGGACGTGTTCGACGAGCGCTGCGTGGCCCAGGCCATCCATGATTCCGCGCTCCCGGTGGTGACGGCGGTGGGCCACACGAAGAACGTGACCATCGCTGACCTGGTGGCGGACCTGAACGCCATCACGCCCACCCAGGCGGGACAGGCTGTCTCCCCGGACGTCGTCCAGGTGCTGACGGACCTGGACGCGATGGGGGAGGACCTGGAAAAGGCCATGCTGCACCGCCTTGAACACTGCTCCCGGCAGCTGGAGGAGCTGGCCGGGCGGCCGGCGCTGTCAGACCCGGCGCTGTTTCTCGGCGCGAAGGCAGGAGCGTTGGACGCGACCGTGAAGGACCTGGCCAACGCCGGGGAGCGGTATACGGTCCGGCGCACCGGGGCGCTGTCGTCCCTGGCGGCCAAGCTGGACGCTCTCAGCCCCCTGAAGGTGCTGGGGCGTGGCTACGCCATCGCGGAAAAGGACGGCGCGGCGCTGCGGAGCGTCACGGAGACGAAAAAGGGAGACAGGATAAACGTCCGGCTGTCCGGGGGCAGCCTGGGCTGTCTGGTGGAGGAGGTACGAAATGGCTGAGCAGCAGATGAGCTTCGAGCAGGCGCTGGACCGGCTGGAGCAGATCGTCAAGCTCCTGGAGAAGGGCGACGCGCCTCTGGCGGAGGGGCTGGGCCTGTTCGAGGAGGGCGCGGGGCTGGTGGCCCAGTGCAAGAAGCAGCTCGAAGAGGCGGAGCAGAAGGTGGTGCAGCTGCGCAAGGGCCCGGATGGCGCCCCGGAAGAGCTGCCCTTCGACTGAGAGGAGAGAGCGTGTTTCTTTCAACAGGAGATAAGCACAGCTGTGCCGGATGCGGCGCCTGTGCCGATATATGTCCGGAAGACTGCATCCGTATGGAAGCGGATGAGGACGGCTTCCTCTATCCCCGGATAGACATGGACAGATGCGCTGCCTGCGGGCGCTGCGAGAGCGTGTGCCCGATGGCGCACGTGCCCGGACCGGCCGAGCCGCTGGAAGAGCCCGAGCTTATCGCGGCCAAGGTCAAAGACGAGTCCCTTTTGATGAAGTCCGCGTCCGGTGGAGCCTTTACGGAGATAGTCAGAAGCGTGATGCGAAAAGGCGACTGCTATGTATGGGGCGCCGCCTATGACGAGGACCTGAAGGTCCGCCATATCTGCTCGCACAATGACGAACAGCTGAGCCGGATACGGGGATCGAAATATGTCCAGAGTGATACGGGGGGGTATACCTTCGGGTAAAAGAACAGCTTTCCCAGGGAAAGACGGTGCTGTTTTCCGGCTGTCCGTGCCAGGTGGCGGCGCTGAAAAACGCGCTGCGCGGCCAGGACACAAAGAGGCTATACTTGGTGGACCTGCTGTGTCACGGCGCGCCCAGCCAAAAGATATTCGACGCCTTTATCGCGGAAGAGGAAGAACGCTACGGAGAAAAAATAAGGGATGTTCATTTCCACCATAAGTATTACTTATGGTGGCGCTGGACGACAAGAAATATACGCTTCCGGACAGAGAGCGGAAAGGAGCATATACAGTTCCGCTATTTTTGCAATTATCTTCGGGCTTACCATCCCAGGCTGATGAATCGGCTGTCCTGTTATGACTGCATCTTTGCCCGGCCCGAGCGCCAGGGCGATATAACGATCGGGGACTTCTGGGGCATCAGTCTTTATTATCCCCAGCTTTGTGTCGAGCACGGAGTCTCGCGCGTACAGGCCAACACGAAAAAGGGCGCCGCCATCCTGGCGGAGATGAAGGCCAGGATGGATTGGTATCCCATCGACCGGCAGCGATACGCCCGGCAGAGCGGCGGTGAATTGGTGGTGCCCGGCGGCGTGAGTCCGGACCCGCGCCGGGAAAAGTTTTTGCGCGATCTGCGCGGGCATGGGATGGCCTATGCGGCGCGGAGGGCGTATCCGATGCGCGCCGATATGCTCAGGCACGGATTCGGTCTTTTCAAGCGCCTGGTGAGGCGGATACTCGTGCTGCTGCATCTGATGCACTAGACGCTCGTACATGATCATTCATCGCGGAGAGGAGAGAGCGATATGAATATGATGGAGAGGTATGACAGCTACAGGGCCAAGGTGGAGCTATGGCTGGCGGGGCGGTTCGTGCCCGCTCAGGACCAGGCGGACGGCCTGCGCCAGGCGATGCTGTACACCCTGACGCCGGGGGGCAAGCGGGTGCGGCCGGTGCTGTGCCTTGAATTTGCCCGTATCTGCGGGCTGGAGCCGGACGACGCGCTGCCGGTGGCCTGCGCGGTGGAGCTGCTGCACACCTACAGCCTCATCCACGACGATCTGCCCTGCATGGACGACGACGATGAGCGCCGGGGCAAGCCCTCCAACCACGTGCGGTTTGGAGAGGGCACGGCGGTGCTGGCGGGGGACTGCCTGCAGGCGGAGGCATTCGCCGCCGTGTGCGACGCGCCCATCCCGGAGGCGGACCGCTACCGCTGCTGCCGCATCCTCAGCGGCGCGGCCGGCCTGGGGGGCATCTGCGGCGGCCAGTTCATGGACCTGAACGACACGGACATCACCGCCGAGGGCCTGACGGCCACGGACCTTTGCAAGACCGCCGCGCTGATCGGCGCGGCCTGCGCCATGGGCGCGGCAGCCGCCGGCGCGGACGAGGACACTGTCGCCGCCGCACGGGATTTCGGCGCGGCGCTGGGCATGGCCTTCCAGTGCCGGGACGACGCGCTGGACGGGGACGGCTTCTGCGCACTGCTGGGGCCGGAAAAGTGCCGGGAGATGACCGAGGGCTACACCCAGGACGCCTACGCGCTGCTGGACGCCTTCGACGACACGGACTTTCTCCGCCAGCTGACGAAAAAGCTGGCGGAGCGAGAGGAATAAGGCTGGCCTGCGCCAGGCGCGTCTTATGAAGAGAAAGGAGAATATACCATGAAACGCACCATCTCTATCCTTATGGCAGCCGCGCTGCTGCTGAGCCTGTGCGCCCCCGTCCTCGCGGCGGAGGGGGCTCCTGCGTACCGCCTGACCCAGGTGACGAGCTGCTCCTCGGATGGGAGCAGCAATGTCTACACGCTGGTCTATAACGGCGACGGGCTTTATCCTGACGAGCTGCGCTCCGGCCCCGTGGACGACAGCCCCATTTCCACCCGCTATTACACGTATGACGAGCAGGGCAGACTCACCGTCGAGAGAGCTGAGATGAAGGAATCTACTTCGGAGGTGACCTATGCCTATGACGAGGCCGGGAACCTGGCGGAGACAGTCAGGACCACTACGTCCACCCAGTCGTCCCCGGAGGGTACGACGGAGAATACGACGGTGAGTACGGTCACGTATGCCTACGATGAGAATGGCGTATCGACCGGCAATACCTCTGTCATCAACAGAAAAACGAATGACGGCACGGATTCGACAGAGACGATCGTGTTAGAGTATTCTTTCGATGAATCCGGGCGCAGGACGGCCGAAAAGCAGACCTGGTCCGACGATGCCGGCTTCTCCGACGTGAGCGAGATGACCTATGAATACGCGGAGGACGGAAGCGCGACCACATCCGCCGGCGATGTGTACACCTATGATGAGCAGGGCCGGGAGCTGACACACGACTACGACTGGGGCTGGTCCCAGGGCAGCTACGTCTATACCTATGTCCCGTTCCTGAAATGCAGCGGCGCGGAAGCGACCTATGACGGCCAGATGCAGACCTCTTTCCAGCTGGAGATGATCTTCAATGAAGAATCGTCGGTGAGTGTCGGTTATCTGATGGATACAAAGGAGCCGGCTTTGACCTTTGACGAGAACGGATACCTGGTCAAGGCAGACGCCGGCGACGGCAATTATCTGGAGCTCACCTACGAGCAGGTGGGATGAAATAGTATTCATTTGTAACTGAAAATATACAAAATACGCCTTGCATTCCAAGGCGTATTTTGCTATGATAGGCAGACATGCAAGAGAATCGTATAATCACGCATAAATAATCAATACATCATTGGTGCTGAACGAATATGGGTCTGTTGGATGATATACACAGCCCGGCGGATGTGCGGGCTCTGCCGCCCGAGGCGCTGGACGAGCTGTGCCGGGAGATAAGAGAATATCTGATCGAGTCCCTGTCCAGGCAGGGAGGTCATCTGGCGTCCAATCTGGGGGCGGTGGAGCTGACGGTGGCGCTGCACCGGGTCTACGACACCAGCCGTGACAGGTTGGTGTTCGATGTGGGGCACCAGTGCTATACCCATAAGATCCTCACCGGCCGGGCGGCAGGCTTCAACGACTTCCGCCAGCTGGGCGGTATGGCGGGCTTTCCCAAGCCGTCGGAGAGCGTCCATGACGCCTTCATCGCCGGGCACGCGTCCAACTCCGTGTCCGTGGCGCTGGGCATGGCACGGGCCCGGACGGCCAGGGGAGAGGACTACGACGTGGTGGCCCTCATCGGAGACGGCGCGCTCAACGGCGGCATGGCCTTCGAGGGCCTGTCCGACGCCGGCCATAGCGGCGAGCCGCTGGTGGTCATCCTCAACGACAACGGCATGAGCATCAACGAGGGCGTGGGCGGTCTGGCGGACATGCTGGGCCGGATGCGCACCCGCGTGGAGTATATCAAGTTCAAAAAGTGGTATCGCGGCTCGGTCATCCCCCGCATCCCCCTCGTCTCCGGCATGATCAGCCGGGGCAAGCGCTGGCTCAAGGAGCGCATCATCACGGAGAACATCTTCGACGACCTGGGCTTCGAGTACATCGGACCCATAGACGGCCACGACATCCGCAAGGTGGCCAACGCCCTGCGCTGGGCCAAGCAGTACCGGGCGCCGGTGCTGGTGCACGTGATAACCCAAAAGGGCAAGGGCTTCGCCCCGGCGGAAAAGGCTCCGGAGGCGTTCCATGGCGTGGGGGCTTTCGACGCCCGGACCGGCGTGCCCCAATATACCGGCGAGGACTTCTCCTCCGTGTTCGGCCGGGCGCTGACGGAGATCGCCGGCGAGGACAAGTCCGTGGTGGCCATCACCGCCGCCATGAAGGAGGGCACGGGCCTCATCGGCTTCCAGGAGGCCTATCCCGACCGGTTCTTCGACGTGGGCATCGCTGAGGAACACGCCTGCGCCATGGCCGCCGGCATGGCGGCCCAGGGGCTCAAGCCTGTGTTCGCGGTGTACTCCACCTTTTTGCAGCGCTGCTACGACATGCTCATCCACGACGTGGCCCTGATGGGCCTGCACGTGGTCTTCGGCGTGGACAGGGCCGGCATCGTGGGCAAGGACGGAGCCACCCATCAAGGTGCCTTCGATGTGGCCTATCTGAGCAGCGTGCCGGGAATGAAGCTCTACGCGCCGTCTAACTTCCAGGAGCTGCGGAGCATGCTGCGCATGGCGGTGCTGGCCGATACCGGCCCCGTGGCGGTGCGCTACCCTCGCGGCGGGGAGGGGGTCTTTCTGGGAGACAGCTCCGGGAAGACGGCCGAGACGGTGCATTTTCACGGCGGCGACGTCACCATCGTGTCCTACGGCACGGAGATCAACGAGGCCATGATGGCCGCCAGGATGCTCCGGGACCGGGACATCGAGCCCGAAGTCATCAAGCTGAACGTGCTCTCGCCTCTGGAACCGGAGTTGGTGCTGGAGTCAGTGCGCCGGACCGGGGTCCTGCTGGTGGCGGAGGATGCCTGTGCCGCCGGGTGCGTGGGCGAGCGGCTGCTGGCCGCGATCGAGCAGGCGGGCATATGCCTGCGGGCGGCGCGGCTGGTGAATCTGGGCGACGGCATACTGGAGCATGGAGAGCCGTATGACCTGCGGGATAAGACAGGATTGGACAACGGCTCGCTGATGAGGACCGTTTTGGAGATGCTGCATGGCGAAGATAAGGCTTGATCAGCGGGTGTTCGAGCTGGGCCTGGCCCAGAGCCGGGAGCGTGCCAAGGCCCTTATCATGGCCGGCGCGATATACGTGGACGGGGAGAAGCAGACCCGGCCGGGCAATACCGTGCCGGAGGGCGCGGCCGTGGAGCTGCGGGGGGCAAAGCTGCCCTACGTCAGCCGGGGCGGCCTGAAGCTGGAAAAGGCGCTGGACACCTTTTCCATCGATCCCTCGGGGCTGATCTGCATCGACTGCGGCGCTTCCACCGGCGGGTTCACCGACTGCCTTTTGCAGCGGGGCGCGCGCCATGTGTACGCCGTGGACGTTGGCTACGGCCAGCTGGCCTGGGGCCTGCGCAACGACGAGCGGGTCACGGTGATGGAGCGCACCAACGCCCGGAGCCTGACGCCGGACATGTTCCCGGAGCGGATGGACCTGGCGGTGATGGACCTCTCCTTCATCTCCCTGCGGCTGGTGCTGCCGGCGGTGAAGGGGCTGCTGGCCCCTGGCGGGCAGATCGCCTGCCTGGTCAAGCCCCAGTTCGAGGCGGGCCGGGAGCTGGTGGGCAAAAAGGGCGTGGTCCGGGACCCGGCGGTGCACCGCCAGGTGCTGGAGCGGACCATCGCCGACGCGGCCGGGATGGGGCTCTTCCTGCGGGGACTGACCTTTTCCCCGGTACGGGGCCCGGAGGGCAATATAGAATATCTCGCCTGGCTGGATACGGCCGGGCCGGCCATAGAGGCGGACTGCGCTGGCGTGGTGCGCGCCTCTCATGAGGCGCTGGACGCCGGGAGGGGAGAGAGCGGATGAAAAAGATCGTTCTGTGTACCAACGTGCAGCGGGACGGCGATTTCTCCTTCACCGGGCAGGTGAAGGCCATGCTGGAGGAGAAGGGAGCCCATGTGGCGGTGTGCCCGGTCTGCGGCGAGCACTGGCGGGACCCCGGCTTCGAGACCCTGCCGCTGGAACAGGCTCTGCCGGGGGCGGACCTGTTGGTGACCCTGGGCGGCGACGGCACCATATTGCGCATCGCGCCCCAGGTCATGGGCTACGAGGTGCCCCTGGTGGGGGTGAATCTGGGCCACACCGGTTTTTTGACGGAGCTGGACCGGTCCAACGCCGGCCTGCTGTTAAAGGCGGCGGCGGGGGATTTCACCACAGTGCCCCGGATGATGCTGGATGTGGAGATACGCCGGGGCGGGGAGCGGGTGTTCTTCGATACCGCCCTCAACGACGCAGTGATCTCCGGTATCGTGCAGAACGTGCACCTGACGGCCATGGGCGATGGCAGCCGCATCCTGGCCTTCTCCGGCGACGGAGTGATCGTCTCCTCGCCAACGGGCTCCACGGCCTATTCCATGGCGGCCGGCGGACCGCTGGTGGAGCCGGACGCCGAGGCCATCATCCTCACGCCCGTCTGCGCCCATATGCTGGCGGCCCGGTCCTTCGTGCTGGGGCCGGAGCGGACGGTGAAGGTGCTGCCCTCCGACGTGAGCGATGGGCGGCGGTGCGTGCTGAGCGCAGACGGCCGGGGCCTTATCGACCTGCTGGACGGGGACGAAGTGATCGTAAGAAAGTCGGCTCACAGGCTGCTCATGGCGGATCTGGGCACGAAGAGCTTTTATGAGACGGCATTTGAAAAATTGGGGGAGAGAGCATGAAGACGTCAAGACAGAGCGTGATCCTGCAGATCATCGCGGAAGAGAACATCGAGACCCAGGGCCAGATGCTGGAAGCGCTCCAGGCCCGGGGCGTCAGCAGCACCCAGGCCACCGTCAGCCGTGACATCAAGGAGCTGCGTCTGGTCAAGGAGATCGGCCCCGACGGGCGCTACCGCTACGCCCAGGCGGGGGAGGACGAGGCCAGCGAGGCCGCCCGCCGGATGGAGGAGATATTCCGGGAGGGCTGCATCAGCTTCGACCATGCCCTGCACACCGTGGTGGTGCGTACCATGCCCGGCCTGGCCAGCGCCGTTTGCGGCGCGGTGGACGCCATGGGCGAGGACGCGGTGCTCGGCTCCGTGGCCGGCGACGATACGGGCATCATCATCATGCGCAACGCCGCCGCCGCCGAGCGCCTGTGCGCCCAGCTGCGCCGGGCCTATAAGAGGTAAGGGCGATGCTCAGGAGCCTCCACATCGAGAATATCGCGGTGGTGGAGCGGGCCGACGTCACCTTCGGGCCGGGGCTGAACGTGCTCACCGGCGAGACCGGCGCGGGCAAGAGCATCGTCATCGACGCGCTGTACGCCGTCACCGGCGGACGGACCCGTCGGGAGCTGGTGCGCTCCGGCGCGGACCGGTGCCTGGCGGCGGCGGTGTTCGACGCGGACGCGGCCATGGACTGGTGCGGGGAAAACGGCGTGGAGCCGGAGGACGGGACGCTGATCGTGCAGCGCACCGTCTCCGCCGACGGAAAGGGAGCCTGCCGTGTCAACGGCGTGCCTGTGACGGCGGCGCAGCTGCGCGCGCTGGGCGCGCTGCTGGTGGACATCCACGGCCAGAACGACGGCCGGCAGCTGCTGGACGAGAGCCGGCATTTGGACTATCTGGACGCCTTCGCCCAGAATGGGACCGAGCTTGCCGCCTTTCGCGCCGCCTACGAGGCGTATCAGGCCAATGAGAGAGAGATCGAGCGCCTTTCCATGGACGACGAGACCCGCCGCCGGCTGGCGGAGAGCCTGGAATACCGGGTGCAGGAGCTGGAAAAGGCCGCGCTGAAGGCCGGCGAGGAGGCCCAGCTGGAGGAGCGCTCGGCGCTGCTGCGCAACAGCGAGAAGCTGCGGGAGGCGGCCGAGGGCGCGTTCGGCGCGCTTTACGGCGACGAGGCCTCCGCTGTGGAGCTGACCGGCCAGGCACGGGGTTGGCTTTCCCGCGCACGGGGCTGGAGCGCCGATCTGGCGGCGGCGGACGACACGCTCTCCGAGGCCGTGAGCCTTTTGCAGGACGCGTCGGAGCGGGTCCGGGACGTGCTGGACAGCCTGGACTTCTCCCCGGAGGAGTTCGACCGGGTAGAGGGGCGGCTGGCCCAGCTGCGGCGGCTGGAGAAGAAATTCTCCGCTGCGGACGAGGCGGAGCTGCTGGCCATCTACGAGCAGTCGTCCGCCCGCCTGGCGGAGATAGAATATAGCGGCGAGGCGCTGGAAAAGCTCACCCAGAAACGGCGGGAACTGATAAAGGACTGCATGGGCGCGGCACAAAAGCTCACGGTGAGCCGTCGGGAGGCCGGCAAGGCCCTGGCGGCGCGGGTGGAGCAGGAGCTGAAGGAGCTCTCCATGCCGTCGGTGCGGTTCGTGACGGAGATTGCGCCGGTGGGCGGCGAGCCCGGCTTCGGGCCCAAGGGCGCGGACGAGGCGCGCTTTCTCATGAGCGCCAACGCCGGCGAGGAGCCTGGACGCATCAGCCGCATCGCCTCCGGCGGCGAGCTGAGCCGCATCATGCTGGCGCTCAAGACCGTGTTCGGCCAGAACGACCCGGTGCCCACGGCGGTGTTCGATGAGATCGACACCGGCGTATCCGGCGTGGCGGCCAGCCGGGTGGGGGAGAAGCTGGCCCTCACCGGCATGCACCGGCAGGTGCTGTGCGTCAGCCACCTTCCCCAGATCGCGGCCATGGCCGACAGCCAGTACCTCATCGAGAAGTCCGAGAAGAACGGCCGCACCTATACCACCGTGACGGAGCTTGACCGGACCGGGCGGACAAGAGAGATCGCCCGCCTCACCGGCGGCGACAATATCACCCAGACGACGACCGCATCCGCCGCCGAACAGCTGGACGCGGCGGGAGCGTGGAAGAAAAAACAGCATCAAGGAGAGCAAAAATGACCCTGTATGAAGAACTGACCGCCCGCGGGCTCATCGCTCAGGTGACGGACGAGGACAAGATCAAGGACCTTATCAACGAGGGAAAGGCCACCTTTTACATCGGCTTCGACTGCACGGCGGACAGTTTGACCGCCGGCCACTTCGTGACGCTCACGTTCATGAAGCGCCTGCAGCAGGCCGGCAACCGGCCCATCGCCCTCATCGGCGGCGGCACCACCATGATCGGCGACCCATCCGGCCGCAGCGACATGCGCAAGATGCTCACCAAGGAGGCCATCGACCACAACGCCGAGTGCTTCAAGCGCCAGATGGAGAAGTTCATCGACTTCGGCGAGGGCCCCGGCCAGGCCATGATGGTCAACAATGCCGACTGGCTGCTGGACCTCAATTACGTGGACCTGCTGCGGGAGGTGGGCGCCTGCTTTTCCGTGAACAACATGCTGCGGGCCGAGTGCTATAAGCAGCGGATGGAGAAGGGCCTCAGCTTCCTGGAGTTCAACTACATGATCATGCAGTCCTATGACTTCTACCACATGTTCCAGACCCTGGGCTGCAACATGCAGTTCGGCGGCAACGACCAGTGGAGCAACATGCTGGGCGGAACGGAGCTTATCCGCCGCAAGCTGGGCCGCGACGCCTACGCCATGACGGTGAGCCTGCTCACCGACTCCCAGGGCATGAAGATGGGCAAGACCGCCGGCAACGCCGTGTGGCTGGACCCGGACAAGACCAGCCCCTACGACTTCTACCAGTACTGGCGCAACGTGGGCGACGCGGACGTGATGAAGTGCATCCGCATGCTCACCTTCCTGCCCATGGAGCAAATAGAAGAAATGGACCACTGGCGCGACCAGCAGATCAACCAGGCCAAGGAGATACTGGCCTACGAGCTGACGAAGATGGTCCATGGCGAAGAGGAGGCGGCCAAGGCTCAGAGCGCGGCCAAAGCCCTGTTCGGTGCCGGCTCCGGCGAGGACGTGCCTGTGACGGAGATCAGCGAAGCTGATATTACCGACGGCGCTGCGGACATCAAGACCCTGCTGGTGAAGGCGGGACTGTGCAAGTCCAACTCCGAGGCCCGGCAGAACATCGCCCAGGGCGGCGTGACCCTGGACGGTGAGAAGGTCACCGATCTGTTCCTGGCCGTTCCGGCGGAGAAGCTGCGCACCGGCGTGCTGCTGCGCCGGGGCAAGAAGAGCTATCGGAAGATAGTCCTGAAATAAGGGCGGAAAATAAGTTATTTTGCATCAATGTGGATGATGTCAGTGTGCGGTTTTTGGAAGAACTGTACATTGACATCATCCATTTAAAGCGTTAGAATATCACTGTACATAAACTATGCGCTTCTGCGCGATCTTTGACCGGAAAGGAAATACAGACATGAAGAAGATCCTTGCTATCGTTCTGGCGCTGCTCATGATGCTGACTATGAGCGCCATGGCCTCCGCCTCTGATGGCCCCTACAATGTGGGCATCTGCCAGCTGGCTCCCCACCCGGCGCTGGACGCCGCCACCCAGGGCTTCAAGGACGCTCTGGTCGAGGCGTTCGGCGAGGACGGCGTGGTGTTTGACGAGGGCAACGCCGGCGGCGATACCGCCAACTGCACCACCATCATCGACGGCTTCGTGGCCAACAGCGTGGACCTGATCCTGGCCAACGCCACCCCGGCCGTCCAGGCTGCGGCTTCCGCCACCGCCGACATCCCCGTGCTGGGCACCGCTGTCACCAACTACGGCGTGGCGCTGGAGCTGGACACCACCGAGGACAAGGTCCTGGGCGGCAACGTCTCCGGCACCTCCGACCTGGCTCCGCTGGACCAGCAGGCTGAAATGCTCCAGGAGCTGTTCCCCGACGCGAAGAACGTTGGCCTTCTGTACTGCTCCGCCGAGGCCAACTCCGTCTACCAGGTGGAGACCATCAAGGGCTTCCTGGAGGACATGGACTATGAGTGCGAGATGTATGCCTTCAACGACGTGAACGATCTGCAGGCCGTCACCCAGAACGCCTGCGACAACTCCGATGTGCTCTACATCCCCACCGATAACACCGCTGCCAACAACACCTCCACCATCGCGGACGTGGTCATCCCCGCCGGGGTGCCTGTCGTTGCCGGCGAGGAGGGCATCTGCGAGGGCTGCGGCGTGGCCACCCTGTCCATCAGCTACTATGAGCTGGGCCAGATCACCGGCGAGATGGCCGTGCAGATCCTGACCGGCGAGAAGGACGTGTCCGAGATGGCGATCGGCTTCGACACCACGCTTGACAAGCTCTACAACCCCGACAACTGCGAGGCTCTGGGCATCGAGGTCCCCGAGGACTATACCGCCATCGAGAAGGATGACGAGGACGCCGAGGAGGCCGACGGCGAAGAGGCTGAGGCTGACGCCGAGGCGGAAGAGGCCGCCGAATAAGCTTTTCATCGAAGAGCGTTGAAAAAACCGCAAAACCAGCGGAAAAGGGTCTTTCCTTTTCCGCTGGGTTTTGCTATGATAGACGTTGGCATTCATCCATTACTTCGGAGGGCTACCCCATGGACTTTCTTCTCTCATTCGTCCGCTCGCTGCCGGGCGCGTGCGGCCAGGGCTTCGCCTGGGGCCTGATGGCCATCGGCGTGTACCTGACGTATAAGATACTGGACGTGGCCGACCTGACGGTGGACGGCTCGCTGGCCACCGGCGGCGCTGTCTGCGCCGTGCTGATCTCCCTGGGCTGGAACCCCTGGCTGGCGCTGCTGATGGCGGTGATAGCCGGTATGCTGGCCGGTCTGGTCACGGGCCTGCTGCACACCGCCTGCGGCATCCCGGCCATCCTGGCGGGCATCCTGACCCAGCTGGCGCTGTACTCGCTGAATCTGCGCATCATGGCCATCGGGGACTCGGCCAAGACCAAGGCCACCCTGGCCCTGAGCGTGGACAGGAACCCGCTTCTGGTCTCCTCCCGCTATGTACGGGAGCTGTCCACTAATAACCCGCTGCTGCTGCTGGCCATCATCGTGGCGGCGGTCATCGCGCTGCTGTATTGGTTTTTCGGCACGGAGCTGGGCTGCTCCATCCGGGCTACCGGCGCGAACCAGAGCATGAGCCGGGCCCAGGGCATCAACACTGACAAGAACAAGGTGCTGGGCCTGGTGGTGTCCAACGGCCTGGTAGCCCTGTCCGGCGCGCTGCTGGCCCAGTATTCCGGCAGCGCCACCATCGACATGGGGCGCGGCGCCATCGTGATAGGCCTGGCAGCCGTCATCATCGGCGAGGTGCTGCTGGGGAAGGTGTTCCGCAACTTCGCGCTGAAGCTGCTGTCTGCCGTCATTGGGGCCATCATCTACTACATGGTCATCACGCTGGTGCTGCGCATGGGCCTGGAGTCCACAGACCTGAAGCTGCTCACCGCGCTGGTGGTGGCCATCTTCCTGACGGTCCCCTATTGGAAGGAGAAGTACTTCACCAAGGCGAAAAAGGAGGTCAAGGCGGATGCTTGAGCTGAATAACATCTATAAGACCTTCAACCCCGGCACCGTGAACGAAAAGCGTGCCCTCAACGGCGTCAGCCTGAAGCTGAACGAGGGTGATTTCGTCACCGTCATCGGCTCCAACGGCGCAGGCAAGTCTACGGTGCTCAACGCCATCGCCGGCGTATGGCCCATCGACGCCGGCTCCATCGTGATAGACGGACAGGACGTGACCGGCCTGCCGGAGTATAAGCGGGCAAAGTTCCTGGGCCGTGTGTTCCAGGACCCCATGACCGGCACTGCCGCCACCATGGAGATACAGGAAAATCTCGCTCTGGCCAAGCGCCGGGGCGCCCGGCGGACCCTGCGGGTGGGCATCACGAAAAAGGAGCAGGAGGAGTACCGGGAGCAGCTGAAGACCCTGGACCTGGGGCTGGAGGACAGAATGACCACCAAGGTGGGGCTGCTGTCCGGCGGCCAGCGCCAGGCGCTGACCCTGCTGATGGCCACGCTGCAGAAGCCTAAGCTGCTGCTACTGGACGAGCACACCGCCGCCCTGGACCCCAAAACGGCGGAGAAGGTGTTGAACACCACCGACGCCATCATCCGGGAGCACCACCTGACCGCGTTCATGGTCACCCACAACATGAAGGACGCCATCGTCCACGGCAACCGCCTCATCATGATGAACGAGGGGAAGATCATCTTCGACGTGGCCGGGGAGGAGAAGCAGAAGCTGACCATGAAGGACCTGCTGGACAAGTTCGCGGAGCTTGCCGGCAGCAGCATCCAGAGCGACAAGGCCCTGCTGGCGTAAACGAAAGCAAAAGTGAAACGGCGCATGGAGAATTCCATGCGCCGTTTTTGCGGGTATGCGCTTATTTAGCCACCGAGATATGCCTTCTTGATCTCGTCGCTGGCGGCCAGCTCTGCGCCGGTGCCGGACAGGGCGATGGCCCCGGACTCCAGCACGTAGGCCCGGTCGGCTATCTGCAGGGCCATCTCCGCGTTCTGCTCCACCAGCAGGATGGTGGTGCCGGCGGCGTGGAACTCCTGGATGATCTTGAATATCTCCTCCACCAGGATGGGGGCCAGACCCATGGACGGTTCGTCCAGCATCAGCAGCTTGGGGTGGCTCATCAGCGCCCGGCCCATGGCCAGCATCTGCTGCTCGCCGCCGGAGAGGGTGCCGGCGATCTGGCTGCGGCGCTCCTTCAGGCGGGGGAAGTGCTCGAACACGTTGTCAAAGTCGGACTGGGGCACCTTCTTGTGGATGTACGCGCCCATTTCCAGGTTCTCCATCACCGTCATCTGCAGGAAGATGCGCCGGCCTTCCGGCACCTGGGCCAGGCCCTTAGCGGGCAGCTTATAGCCGTCGGTGCGGGTGATGTCCTCGCCCAGGAAGGTGATCTTCCCGTTGCGGGGGTGCATGATGCCGGAGACGGTCTTCAGGGTGGTGGACTTGCCCGCGCCGTTGGCGCCGATCAGGGCCACGATCTCGCCCTCGTCCACCTGGAAGGATATGCCCTTGATGGCGTGGATAGCGCCGTAAAACACGTCGATGTTCTCAACGGTCAGCATCATGTCACTTCGCCCCCTTCTTGCCCAGATAGGCCTCGATGACCACGGGGTCGTTTTTGATCTGGTCCGGATCGCCCTTGGCGATGACCTTGCCGTAGTTGAGCACGCATATGCCCTCGCATATGCCCATGACCAGGTTCATGTCATGCTCGATGAGCAGCACGGCGATCTGGAACATGTCCCGGATGCGGCGGATGTTCTCCATCAGCTCCTCCGTCTCGGAGGGGTTCATGCCCGCCGCCGGCTCGTCCAGCAGCAACAGGCTGGGATTGGTAGCCAGGGCCCGGAGTATCTCCAGCCGGCGCTGTGCGCCGTAGGGGAGGGAGCCGGCCTCGTCGTCGGCCATGTCCTCCATATTGAAGATGCTTAAAAGCTCCATGGCCCGCTGGCGGGCGATGCGCTCGCTGCGGTAGAAGGAGGGCAGGCGCAGGATGCCGGACAAGGCGTTGTAGCTCATCTCGTCGTGCAGGCCCACCAGGATGTTCTCCGTGACCGTCATGTTGCTGAACAGGCGGATATTCTGGAAGGTGCGGGCGATGCCCAGCTTGCACACCTGACTGGTCTTCATGCCCTTGGTCTCCCGGCCGTCCAGCAGGATGGAGCCGCGCGTGGGCTGGTAGACGTTGGTGAGCATGTTGAACACCGTGGTCTTGCCCGCACCGTTGGGACCGATGAGGCCCGCGATCTCCGTGCGGCCGATGGTCAGGTTGAAGTCGTCCACCGCCACCAGGCCGCCGAAGTCGATGCCCAGGTGATGGGTCTCCAGGATGGGGGACTTGTCGATGTCCCGCTCGGGAATGACGCTGCGGCTGGGGACAGGGACCAGTTTGACCTTATTTGCCATTTCCAGCGCCTCCTTCCGGGGCAGGGCCTTCGGGCTTCTTCGCGCGGCCCGTCAGCTTGCCCTTGATGATGTCCATATAGCCCTTCAGGACCGGGTTGTTGGTGATGAGCATGACCAGGATCAGCACGATGGCGTAGATCAACATGCGGTAGTCCGCGAACTGACGCAGGGCCTCCGGCAGGATGGTCAGCGCGGCGGCGGCGATGATGGAGCCCAGCATGTTGCCCAGGCCGCCCAGAACCACGAACACCAGCACCAGGATGGAGGTGTTGAAGTCGAACTTGTTGGCGATGATGGTGGAGTAGTTCATGGCGAACAGGGTACCGGCCGCGCCCGCCAGGGCAGCGGAGGTCACAAAGGCCATGAGCCGGTATTTCACCACGTTCACGCCCACGCTCTCGGCGGCGATGCGGTTGTCCCGGATGGCCATGATGGCCCGTCCGGAGCGGCTGTTGACCAGGTTGAACACGATGAACAGCGTGAGCATGACCAGCAGGAAGCCCACGGTGAAAGTGGACAGCTTTTCGATGGTGGTGATGCCCATGGGGCCGTTGATGATGATCTTGCCGCCGTCCGCCAGAGCCATCTTGTTGGTCAGCAGGCTCAGCTGCAGGCCGTTTTCGTCCACGCCCACGTAGAGGTTATTGATGATGCTCTTGATGATCTCGCCGAAGGCCAGGGTGACGATGGCCAGATAGTCGCCCTTTAGCCGCAGCACCGGGATGCCGATGAGCACGCCGGCAAAGGCGGCAAAGACGGCGCCGGTGACCATGCCGATGAGCAGGCGCAGGATGGGGGAGGGGACGATGTTCTGCAGGGACATGGCCGCAGTGACGCCGGTGAAGGCGCCCACGCTCATAAAGCCCGCGTGGCCCAGACTCAGCTCGCCCAGCACGCCCACCGTCAGGTTCAGGGACACGGCCATGACCACATAGGCGCAGATGGGCACCAGCATGCCCTTCAGGGAGGAGGACATGGAGCCGGTGGCCGACATGGTCTGCAAGATGGCGTAGGCCGCGATGACCAGCCCGTAGGTGACGAAGTTCTTGCGGGCGTTTCGGTTCAGCGATTTGTTCTTCATGGGGCGCACCTCAGACTTTCTCGCTGACCTGCTTGCCCAGAAGCCCGGCGGGCTTGACGAGCAGGACGACGATCAGCACGGCGAACACCACGGCGTCGGAAAGCTGGGTGGAGATATATGCCTTGGCGAATATCTCTATCACGCCCAGCAGCAGCCCGCCCAGGAAGGCCCCGGGGATGGAGCCGATGCCGCCGAACACAGCGGCGGTGAAGGCCTTGATGCCGGGCATAGAGCCGGTGGTGGGCACCAGGGTGGGGTAGGCCGAACACAGCAGCACGCCGGCGATGGCCGCCAGGGCGGAGCCGATGGCGAAGGTGACGGAGATGGTGGAGTTGACGTTGATGCCCATCAACTGGGCCGCGCCCTTGTCCTCCGAGCAGGCCCGCATGGCCTTGCCCATCTTCGTGTTGCCCGTGAACCAGGTCAGCGCGATCATGATGACGATGCAGGAGACGATGGTGGTGATGGTCACATAGGAGACGGTGAGCTGGCCGCCGAAGAGGGCCAGCCGCCCGGTGCCCACCACGGAGGAGAACACCTTGGGGTTGGGCGTCCACAGCAGCTGCGCGCCGTTTTGCAGAAAGTAGCTGACGCCGATGGCGGTGATCAGCACGGCCAGGCTGGGCGCGGTGCGCAGCGGCTTATAGGCAAAGCGTTCCACCAGGATGCCCAGCACGGTGCATACGGCCATGGCGGCGAGCACGCCCACCAGCGGCGGCAGGGAATAGCGGGTCACGGCGAAAAAGCATATGTACGCGCCCACCATGATCACGTCGCCGTGGGCGAAGTTGAGCATCTTGGCGATGCCGTAGACCATGGTGTAGCCCAGGGCAATGATGGCATAGATGCTGCCCAGGCTGATGCCGCTGAGCACGTAGTTCAGAAAGGTCATGAAAAAGCCCCCTTGCGGTCATTTGAAAGGGATAGGGGAGTGCGAAAAATCCGGCAAAGCCGGAGCAGATGCGCAAAGCCTCTGCTCCGGCCGCTTTGAAAGGTCAGGTTCTCTTACTCGGCGTCAGTGCCCAGGCCGACATACGCGCCGTCCTGGATGACCATGCCCTTGGGGCTCTTGGACACGGCGCCGGTCTCGTCCCAGGTCATGCCGGAACCGGTCAGGCCGTCGAAGGTCATGGAGGTGAACTGCTCGATCATCAGGCTGTTGAGCTCCTCAGCGCTCATGTCGGGGGTAGCGCCGGCGGCCTCCAGGGCCTGCTTGTAGGCGTAGATGCAGTCATAAGCATCGGCGGCGAACTGGTTGGGGATCTCGTCGTAGAGCTCCTGATACTTCTCCACGAAGGCCACGGTAGCATCGTCCTCGGCGTCGGCGTTGAAGGGGGTCAGCAGCATGACGCCCTCGGCCATAGCGGGGTCGAAGCCCTCCATGGTCAGGATGCCGTCCATGCCGTCCACGCCGAACCACTTGGGCTCATAGCCCATGGCGGCGGCCTGGGACAGGATCAGGGAAGCGGGCTGATAGTACATGGGCAGGAACACCAGGTCGGCCCCGGCAGCCTGGGCAGAGGTCAGCTGCACGGTGAAGTCGGTGTCGTTGCCGGCGGCGAAGGTGGTCTCGGAGACGACCTCCAGGCCCAGCTCCTCAGCCTTGTCCATGAAGGAGTTGCGGATGCCGGTGGAGTAGTCCTCGTCGTTCTTCCAGATCACAGCGATCTTGGAGCCCAGCTTCATGTCGGAGATGTACTGCGCGGAAGCGCCGCCCTGGTTGGGGTCGGAGAAGCACATCTGGAACACGTTGTCCTTGCCGTCGATGACGGTGGGGGCGGAGGCGGAGGGGGTCAGAGCGAAGATGTGGTCGTTGAAGTTCTCAGCGGAGGTGGCGTTGGCCGGAGCGGAGGTGACGGAGCCCAGGCTCAGCTGCATCTCCCAGTCCTTCAGGGCGTTGTAGGCGTTGACAGCCTTCTCGGCGTCGTGCGCGTCGTCCTCATACTTCAGCTCGAACTGGATGCCGCCCTCGGCGTTGATCTCGTCCACAGCGATCTGCGCGCCGTTCATGGCCGCGTTGCCGTAGATGGCCGCGCCGCCGGTCAGGGGGCCGGTGCCGCCGACCTTGAAGGCGCCGTCGCCGTCGGCCAGAGCGAAAACGGAGCACAGGCTGACCAGCAAGGTCAGGACCATCGCGAAGGTGAGCATTTTCCTGGCAGTGTGTTTCATTTTGTCATACCTCTTTCTTGAAGTTTTTATTCCACTGCGGCGGTCAGCCTCAGATGAAAATAAAAGAATAAAATAAATATAATGTGGGAAAAAGTAAATGTCAATGTGCTAAAAAATGTTTGTGAGACATATGCAGGATGACTAGTTTTACGTGTGCGTTTTTAGTCATTAAAACGAATGAAGAGCTCACAAGGCAGGGGACCGTCAGCTGAGCACCTTGGCAAGGAACGCCTGAGCGCGCTCAGTCTGGGGATGGTCGAAGAACTCCGCCGGGGTGTTCTGCTCCATGATGATGCCGTCCTCCATGAACAGCACCCGGTCGCCGACCTCCTTGGCAAAGCCCATCTCGTGGGTGACCACCACCATGGTCATGCCGTCGTTGGCCAGGCTCTTCATCACGTCCAGCACCTCGCCCACCATCTCCGGGTCCAGGGCGGAGGTAGGCTCGTCGAAGAGCATGACCTCCGGCTCCATGCACAGCGCCCGCACGATGGCCACGCGCTGCTTCTGTCCGCCGGACAGCTGGTTGGGATAGGACTCCGCCCGGTCGGCAAGACCCACCCGGCCCAGCAGTTCCATGGCCTTGGCCTCGGCCTCTGTCTTGGACTTTTTCAAAAGCTTCATGGGGGCCAGGGTCAGGTTGCGCATGATGGTCATGTGGGGGAACAGATTGAAGTGCTGGAACACCATGCCCATCTTCTGGCGATGCTTGTTTATGTCGCTCTTGGGGTCGGTGATGTCCACGCCCTTGAAGGTGATGGTGCCGCCGTTGGGGGTCTCCAGCAGGTTCAGGCAGCGCAGGAAGGTGCTCTTGCCGGAGCCGGAGGGGCCTATCACGACCACCTTTTCTCCGGGATAGATGTGGTCGGTGATGTCCTTGAGGACCACATGGTCGCCGAAGGATTTTGTCAGATGCTTAACGTCTATCACTGGCGCGCAGCCTCCTTTCCAGAATGCTCTGCAGGTAGCTGAAAGCCATCACCATGATGAGGTACATGATCGCGGTGATGATGTAGGGGAACATGGCCTCGTAGGTCCTGGCCACGATGGCCTGGGCGAAGTAGACGACCTCCTTGCCGCCGATGACGCTGATGAGGGAGGTGTCCTTCAAAAGCACGATGAACTCGTTGCCCAGGGAGGGGAGGATGGTCTTGAAGGCCTGGGGGATGACGATGTACCACATGGTCTGGATGTAGTTCAGCCCCAGGGACCGGCCCGCCTCCGCCTGGCCCGGGTCAAGGCTCATCAGCCCGCCCCGGATGATCTCGGACACATACGCGCCGGAGTTGATGCCCAGGGTCAGCGCGCCCACGAAGGTGAAGTTCCGGCTGGAGGAGAAGACCACGAAGCCCATGATCAGCAGCTGCACCATCATAGGCGTGCCCCGGATGACGGTGACATAGATCTTGAAGATGAAGTCGATGACGGCCAGGATGGGATTGCGGGTGCCCGGCCGCCGCTGGGCGTAGGCCGTGCGGACCATGGCCACCGCCACGCCCAGCACCACGCCGATGGCCAGGGCGATGACCGTCACCTCGATGGTGGCCAGCAGCCCCTCGAAATACTGCACCCAGCGCCCGTTCATGAACCAGGCCCGGTAGAACTTCACGAAGAAGCTCTGCCAGGAGCTCAGCTCGGCCGCCGGTATGGCCGAAATGGTCTCGTACAGACCGGCTATATCCATATGCGCTTACCTCATTTCAGTAATATAGGGAAAAAGGGCGGCCAATGGCCGCCCCTTTTTCAAAGCGGATGCTCACTCGGCCGCCTCAGCCTCGTCAGCGCTGACATAGTGGGAGACGATCTCCGCCACCAGGCCCTCGTCGATCATGGTCTCGATGACGGTGTTCAGGGCCTCCAGCAGATCGGTGTTGTCCTGATCCACGGCCAGGCAGTAATCCTCGGTCACGTAAGCGGTATCCAGGATCTTCAGGCCGGGGTTGGCGGCAACGTACTCCTTGGCGGGGCCGTCGTCGATGACCACGGCGTCGATCTGGCCGTTGAGCAGGGCCTGGACAGCGGTGGCGCCGTTGTCGTAAGCGGTGACATGGTCCTCGCCGTAGCCGCCGTTCTCGGGGGTGTCGGAGCAGTAGATGTAGCCGGTGGTGCCGCTCTGGGTGCCGATCATCTCGGCGTTGGCCAGATCGTCAACGGACTCGATCTCGGAGTCCTCGGGGACGATGACCACCTGCACGCCGGTGGCGTAGCTGGTGGAGAAGTCCATGACCTCGTCACGCTCTTCGTTGTAGGTCAGGCCGGCCAGCATCATGTCGGACTTGTTGTCCTGCACGGCGATCAAGGCGGAGGGGAACTCCATGTCGTCGATCACCAGCTCCAGGCCCACGGCCTGCGCCAGGTACCAGGCGATCTCCACGTCGATGCCGGTGAAGTCCATGCCGGCAAAGCCCTTGCCCTCGTCAGCGACCATCTCATAGGGAGGGAACTGAGCGTTGGTGCTCATGATCAGCTTGCCCTCTTCGATGGTGGTGAACTCAGGCAGGTCCAGGTCCTTCAGGTAGTCGGGCAGCTCGGGCACCTCAGCCTCGGCGGCCTCGTCATCAGCGGCTTCCTCTCCCTCGGCGGCAAAGGCCATCGCGCCCATAGACAGGACCATGACCAGCGCCAGCAGCATCGCGATAAGCTTCTTCATTTTCATTTCATCCTTTCGATATGATAGACATTTTTGTGACCGTCTTGTCCGGTCGTTGGCCTGATTATATGCCGTTGTAAATGAATAAACAATAGATTATTCATGTATTTTTGAATATCGCTGAATGTTCTTGCATGTTATACAAAACAAAACCCCTTTCCCGAGGGAAAGGGGATAAATATTCACGAAAAAAGCCGCTCTGCGATGTGTGGATCGGGGGGCCTGGGGGTATCCTGGGGCTTGCAGCGGGCGCTGGTGAAGCCCCGCATGGCCAGGCCGACCATTTTTTTCAGGGTATATTTGCTCTCGCCGGCGACCCGGGGCGCGCGCTCATACTCCACCGTAGCGATGGGCAGGCCCAGCCGGGTGATGAGCCCCCGGAGGAAGGGGTCGTCGTCGTGATACAGCGCCAGCTTATCCAGCGCGTCCCTGTCCAGCAGGCGGAAATCGGCGTGGTTATAGATGAGCTCCGCGCCCAGCAGATTCATAAACGCATAATAGCCCTCGGCGGTGACGCGCTTCATGAACGTATCCGACGCCCGTTTGGAGCGCACGCCGCAGACGATGTGATACCCCTCCGCGTGCTTTTCCATCATACCGTTCATGGCGTCGATGTCGTCCTGCAGATCCGCGTCGATGCTGATGGTGACGCTGGCCCGGCTCTTGGCCTCCATCAGGCCCGCCATCACCGCGTTCTGGTGGCCCCGGTTGGGGCTCAGGCGCACGCCGCAGAAGGCGGGATCGGCCTCGTGCAGGGAGCGGATGCATTCCCACGTGCCGTCGGCGGAGCCGTCGTCCACCAGCAGTACCCGGCTCTCCTGGGATATGAGCCCGGCCTTGGCCAGATCGTCCAGCTTTTTCCGGAACACAGGGGCCGTTTCGGGCAGGCATTCCTCCTCGTTATAACACGGCACGACGATGTATAATATCTCCATGTGCTCACCTCGGAGGTATTATAGACTACATTTTTATGAATTTCAACAATAATACAGAACGGGCGAAGTTTTTCCTTGCAAAAAACCGGGGATGGTATATAATGTGTAAAGCGTATACAATATGGATGATTAGGCGTTTTTTGGAGTAGAACTTCTCTATGAACAGCATCGTTCTGTACCAGCCGGAGATACCGCAGAATACGGGCGCCATCGCCCGCACCTGCGCCGCCACCGGCGCAAGCCTGCATCTGATAAAGCCTCTTGGGTTCGATATATCCGACGCGGCCGTGAAGCGGGCGGGCCTGGACTACTGGCATCTGGTGGACGTGCATGTTTACGAGGACGTGGAGCAGTACCTGGCCGTCAACGGGGACAGGGACCTGTGGCTTTTATCCACCAAGGCGCCCCGGAGCTATGCCGAGGCGTCCTTTGGCGCGGACGCGGCGCTGCTGTTCGGCCGGGAGACCTCCGGCCTGCCGGAGGCGCTGATGGAGCGCTACCGCGACCGGTGCCTGCGCATCCCCATGAAGAGCCGGGCCAGGAGCCTGAATCTGGCCAGCTCCGCTTCCATTATATTATACGAGGCCCTGCGTCAGCAGGGGTTCCCCGGTCTGCTGCAGACGGGCATCATGGCCGTGGGCGAGGACAGTTAAAAACCATTATTATGGAGGAAATAGGATCATGAACTACAACAAGAAGAACGTGACCCAGATCGATGTCAAGGGCAAGAAGGTCCTGCTGCGCTGCGACTTCAACGTGCCCCGCGACAAGAAGACCAACGAGATCACCGATGACAAGCGCATCCGCGCGGCCCTGCCCACCATCCAGTACCTGCTGGACAACGGCGCGGCCGTTATCGCCTGCTCCCACCTGGGCAAGCCCGAGCCCAACTTTGAAAAGTGGGTGAAGAAGCAGACCGAGAAGGGGAAGGACCCCGCCTCCCTCACCGAGGCCAAGTGGCAGAAGACCCTGGATGAGCTGCGCATGGACGGCGTTGCCAAGCGCCTTAGTGAGCTGCTGGGCAAGCCCGTCATCCTGGCCGAGGACGTGGTGGGCCCCGATGCCCAGGCCAAGGCCGCCGCGCTGCAGCCCGGCCAGATCATGCTCCTGCAGAACACCCGCTTTGAGAAGGGCGAGACCAAGAACGACCCCGCCTTCGCCAAAAAGCTGGCCGACATGGCGGAGCTGTTCGTGTCCGACGCCTTCGGCACCGTGCACCGCGCCCACGCCACCACCGCCGGCGTGACCGCCTATCTGCCCGGCGTGAGCGGCTTTTTGATCGGCAAGGAGCTGTCCATCATGGGCAAGGCTCTGGACGATCCCGCCCGGCCCTTCGTGGCCATCCTGGGCGGCGCCAAGGTCTCCGACAAGATCGGCGTGATAGAGAACCTGCTGGGCAAGGCCGACAAGATCATCATCGGCGGCGGCATGGCCTATACCTTCATCAAGGCCCAGGGCCACGAGGTGGGCGACAGCCTGCTGGAGGCCGACAAGGTGGAATTTGCCCAGAAGATGATCGCCAAGGCCAAAGCCAAGGGCGTGGAGCTGCTGCTGCCCGTGGACACGGTCGTCGCCAAGGAATTCGCGGCCGATGCCGAGAGCAAGACCGTCTCCTCCGACGCCATCCCCGCCGGCTGGCAGGGCCTGGACATCGGCGAGAAGACCCGCGAGCTGTTCGCGGCGGCCGTCAAGGGCGCCGGCACCGTGGTGTGGAACGGCCCCATGGGCGTGTTCGAGTTCGATAAGTTCGCCGAGGGCACCCGCGCCGTGGCCCGCGCCGTGGCCGAGTCCGGCGCCGTGAGCATCATCGGCGGCGGCGATTCTGCGGCGGCTGTGGAGCAGCTGGGCTTTGCTGATAAGATCACCCACATCTCCACCGGCGGCGGCGCTTCCCTGGAGTTCCTGGAAGGCAAGGAGCTGCCCGGCGTGGCCGCCCTGCAGGACGCGTAAAGAAAAGGAGAGAGAAAGATGGATAAGAAAAATCGCAACGTGCTTATCGCGGGCAACTGGAAGATGAATCTGCTGGCCTCCCAGATCCCCGGCTACTGGCAGGCTCTGGAGCCCGGCGCGAAGCTCGGTGAGGGCGTTTCCTCCGCGCTGTGCGCGCCGTTCCCCCTGATCCCCGCGCTGAAGGCCGCTCTGGCCGGCAGCCAGGTGAAGGTGGGCGCCCAGGACGTGTCCGCCCATGACAAGGGCGCGTACACCGGCGAGGTCTCCGCCGCGCAGCTGGCGGACCTGGGCGTGGATTACTGCATCATCGGCCACTCCGAGCGCCGCGCTTATCACGCCGAGAGCGACGAGCTGGTAAACGCCAAGCTCAAGGCCCTGCTGGGCGCCGGCATCACCCCCATCATGTGCTGCGGCGAGACCCTGGAGCAGCGCGACGCGGGCGTGACCCTCTCCTTCGTGGAGAGCCAGATCAAGGGCGGTCTGGAGGGCATCTCCGCTGAGGATATGAAGAAGGTCGTCATCGCCTATGAGCCCATCTGGGCCATCGGCACCGGCCGCACCGCCACCGCCGAGCAGGCCCAGGAGGTCTGCGGCTACATCCGGGGCGTGCTGGCGGGCCTGTACGGCGCGGACCTGGCCTGCGGCGTGCAGATCCTCTACGGCGGCAGCATGAACGGCAAGAACGCCAAGGAGCTGCTGGCTCAGCCCGACATCGACGGCGGTCTGATCGGCGGCGCCAGCCTCAAGCCGGAGTTCGCGGACATCATCGGTGCGGCCAATGAAGGATAAGAAGCCCACCGTACTGCTCATCATGGACGGGTTCGGCCTGGCCGAGCCCGGCCCCTACAACGCCGTTTCCGTTGCCAGCACCCCCGTGCTGGACGGACTGTTCGCCCAGTACCCCAACACCCAGCTGCAGGCCAGCGGGGAGGACGTGGGTCTGCCCGCCGGGCAGATCGGCAACTCCGAGGTGGGCCACACCAACATCGGCGCGGGCCGCGTGGTGTTCCAGCCTCTGCCCCGGATCAGCCGGGCGGTGGATGACGGCAGCTTCTTTGAGAATCCCGCCTACTGCCACGCCATGGACGAGGCCGCCAAGACCGGGCATCCGGTGCATGTGTTGGGTCTGCTGTCCGACGGCGGCGTGCACAGCCACATCAAGCACATCTTCGCCCTGGTGGATATGGCCAAGAAGCGGGGCGTAAAGCAGTGCTACGTCCACTGCTTCCTGGACGGCCGCGACGTGCCGCCCTCCTCCGGGCAGGGCTACGTGCAGATGCTGGCCGATCACTGCGCCGAGCTGGGCTACGGCAGGATCGCCACCATCCAGGGCCGGTTCTGGGGCATGGACCGTGACAAGCGCTGGGAGCGCCTGGAGAAGGGCTACCGGGCCATCGTCTGCGGCGAGGGCGCACAGCAGCCCGACCCGGTGAAGGCTGTGGGCGACAGCTACGCCGCCGGCGTCACGGACGAGTTCGTGGAGCCCGTGGTGTGCGACCCCGACGGGACCATCCAGGCCGGCGACAGCGTCATCTTCGCCAACTTCCGTCCCGACCGGGCCCGTGAGATGACCTGGGCGCTGATGAAGCCCGACTTTGACGGCTTTGCCCTGCCCAAGGGGCACTTCCCGGTGAACTATGTGTGCACCGCCCAGTACGACGAGGCCATGACCGAGCTGCCCATCGCCTTCCCGCCGGAGGTGCTGGAGGATACCTTTGGGGAGATCGTCAGCCGGGCCGGTATGACCCAGCTTCGCATCGCGGAGACGGAGAAGTACGCCCACGTGACGTTCTTCTTCAACGGCGGCGTGGAGCGCACCTACCCCGGCGAGGACCGGGTGCTGGTGCCGTCCCCCAAGGAGTACCCCACCTATGACCTCATCCCCCAGATGAGTGCGGAGGAGGTCACCGCCAAGGCGGTGGAGCGCATCGCCTCCGGCGCTTACGACACGGTCATCATGAACCTGGCCAACTGCGACATGGTGGGCCACACCGGCGTGATGGACGCGGCGGTGAAGGCCGTCGAAACTGTGGACGCCTGCGTGGGGAAGGTCTGGGACGCGGTGGAGAAGATGGGCGGCGTGCTGCTGGTCACCGCCGACCACGGCAACGCCGACAAGATGCGCGCCGAGGACGGCACGCCTCACACCGCCCACACCACCAACCCGGTGCCGTTCATCGTCTGCGGCGCGGGGAACGTGAAGCTCCATCCCGGCCGCCTGGCGGACATCGCGCCCACCATGCTGCACCTGATGGGTCTGGAGCAGCCCAAGCTCATGACAGGCCAGTGCCTGATCGAGAGATAACCTGTAAACTATTTTAATTTAAGGAGAATACCATGAAAGACTACTTCGAGATCGTTGACGTAAAGGCTCTGGAGATCCTGGACTCCCGCGGCAACCCCACCGTCGAGGTGGAGGTCACTCTGGACGACGGCACCGTCGGCCGCGCGGCTGTTCCCTCCGGCGCTTCCACCGGCATCCACGAGGCCTGCGAGCTGCGTGACGGCGACAAGGGCCGTTACCTGGGCAAGGGCACTCTCACCGCCGTGAAGAACGTGAACACCGAGATCGCCGAGGCGCTGCTGGGCCAGAACGCGCTGGATCAGCCGGCCATCGACAAGACCCTCATCGAGCTGGACGGCACCCCCAACAAGACCCGTCTGGGCGCCAACGCCATGCTGGGCGC
>CANPXW010000013.1 GCA_947587025.1 uncultured Oscillospiraceae bacterium | reverse complement strand
CGGCTTCCCTCCGTTCCCTTTGAAATCTCGCTCTATTCGCACCTTTGCGGTGTTTACACAAAATACGGGACAGTCCCGTCGATGGTGGAGATGCCCATGGTGGTCTCCTCCAGCACGTCCAGCAGCACGCGGACCGTGTCCAGGCTGGTGAACATGGTCACGCCGTTCTCCACGGCGCACTGGCGTATTTCGTGGCCGTCGGACAGGGCCCCGGCACTGCGCACGTCACGGGTGTTGATGACGTAGGTCACCACCCCCGCCTGGATGGCCCGCAGGATCTCCTCGCTGCCCTCCCGCAGCTTCTCCACCGTGTGGGTGCGGATGCCGTGCTGCTTCAGATACGCCGCCGTACCGGCGGTGGCCAGGATGTTGAAGCCCAGGTCGTAGAACCGGCGGATCAGCGGCAGGGCCTCGGCCTTGTCGCCGTCGGCGATGGTGGCCAGTACCGCACCGTAGTTGGCCATGCCCATGCCGGAAGCCTGCAGGGCCTTGTAAAGCGCGCGGGTCAGGGTGTTGTCGTAGCCGATGGCCTCGCCGGTGGACTTCATCTCCGGGGAGAGATAGGCGTCCATGCCCCGCAGCTTGGCGAAGGAGAAGGCCGGCGCCTTGACGTACCAGCGCTTGCGCTCCGGGGGATAGAGCTTGAAAAAGCCTTGCTCCTTCAGGCTCAGGCCCAGGATCACGTGGGTGGCGATGTCCGCCAGGGAATACCCGGTAGCCTTGCTGAGAAACGGCACGGTCCGGCTGGACCGGGGGTTTACCTCGATGATGTACACCTTTTCCTCCCTGTCCACGATGAACTGGATGTTGTAAAGCCCCACGATGCCGATGCCGGGGCCCAGCCGGCGGGCGTAGTCCAATATGGTGTCCTTCACCTTCTGGGAGACGCTGAAGGTGGGATAAACGCTGATGGAGTCGCCGGAGTGGATGCCGGTGCGCTCCACCAGCTCCATGATGCCCGGCACGAACACGTCCCGTCCGTCGCAGATGGCGTCCACCTCCAGCTCCTTGCCCTGGATGTACTTGTCCACCAGCACCGGCTTGTCCTCGTCGATCTCCACCGCCGTGCGCAGATACCGGCGCAGCTGCTGCTCGTCGGAGACGATCTGCATGGCCCGGCCGCCCAGCACAAAGGAGGGCCGCACCAGCACGGGATAGCCGATCTCGGCTGCGGCCTTTACGCCGGCCTCGATGTCCGTCACCGCCCGGCCGGGGGGCTGGGGGATGCCCAGCTGGTCCAGCACCTTCTCGAAGGCATCCCTATCCTCCGCCCTCTCGATGGCGGCGCAGTCCGTGCCGATGATGCGCACGCCCCGCTCCATCAGCGGCTGGGCCAGATTCACCGCCGTCTGGCCGCCCAGGGATGCGATCACGCCCACCGGCTTTTCCCGCAGCAGGATGTTCATCACATCCTCCACGTACAGCGGCTCGAAGTACAGCTTATCCGAGCAGGTGTAGTCGGTGGAGACGGTCTCCGGGTTGTTGTTGATGATGATGGCCTCGTACCCCGCCGCCTTGATGGTCTGCACGGCGTGAACGGTGGAGTAGTCGAACTCCACCCCCTGGCCGATGCGGATGGGGCCCGCCCCCAGCACCACGATCTTCTTCCGGTCGGAGAACACGGACTCGTTCTCCTGCTCATAGGTGGAGTAAAAGTAGGGCACGTAGCTGGCAAACTCGCTGGCGCAGGTGTCGATCATCTTGTACACCGGCAGCATGTCCCGCTCCAGGCGCATGTGGTACACGTCCAGCTCCGTCACGCCCCACAGCCGGGCCACAGCCCGGTCGCAGAACCCCATGCGCTTGGCCGCGTAGAGCGCGTCGGCGTCCCCCGGCGCGGCGGAGAGGGTCCGCTCCATGGCCGTGATGTTGGCGATCACGTCCAGAAAGAGCCTGTCGATCTGCGTCACGGCGTGGATACGCCCCTCGTCCGCGCCCAGGCGCAGCAGCTGGGCGATGGCGAAGAGCCTATCGTCCCGGCCCTCCCGGACATAATCCAGCAGCGCGTCCGCGCTCCAGTCGTCGAATTTGCGCATCCACAGATGGTCCGCGCCGATCTCCAGGGAGCGCACGGCCTTGAGAAGGCTCTCCTCCATGGTCCGGCCCACGCTCATCACCTCGCCGGTGGCCTTCATCTGGGTGGACAGGGCGTTGGACGCGTCGGCGAACTTGTCGAAGGGGAACCGGGGCATTTTGGTCACCACGTAGTCCAGCGCCGGCTCGAAGCAGGCCGGGGTGTTGGCCAGCATGATCTCGTCCAGGTCCATGCCCACGGCGATCTTGGCCGAGACACGGGCGATGGGGTAGCCGCTGGCCTTGCTGGCCAAGGCCGAGGAGCGGCTGACACGGGGGTTGACCTCGATGACGTAGTATTGGAACGACGCCGGGTCCAGGGCGAACTGCACGTTGCAGCCGCCTTTGATCTGCAAAGCCCGGATGATGCGCAGGGCGCTGTCCCGGAGCATGTGGTATTCCTTGTTTGTCAGGGTCTGGGAGGGGCACACCACCACGCTGTCGCCGGTATGCACCCCCACCGGGTCGATGTTCTCCATGTTGCACACGGTGATGGCGGTGTCGTTTCCGTCCCGCATGACCTCGTACTCGATCTCCCGGTAGCCCTTGATGCTCTTCTCCACCAGCACCTGGTGCACCGGGGACAGCTTCAGGGCGTTTTTGAGTATCTCCCGGCACTGGTCCTCGTCGTCGGCAAAGCCGCCGCCGGTGCCGCCCAGGGTGAAGGCCGGCCGCAGCACCACGGGGTAGCCGATCTTTTGGGCGATGTCCAGGCCCTGCTCGATGCTGTTTGCCACATCCGAGGGCAGCACCGGCTCGCCCAGCTGCTGGCACAGCTCCTTGAAAAGCTCCCGATCCTCCGCCCGCTCGATGCTCTCGCTGGAGGTGCCCAGAAGCTCTGTGCGGCACTCGCGCAGCACGCCCTTTTTCTCCAGCTGCATGGCAAGGTTCAGGCCCGTCTGCCCGCCGATGCCCGGCACGATGGCGTCCGGCCGCTCGTAGCGGACGATCTTGGCCACGTACTCCAGGGTCAGCGGCTCCATGTACACCTTGTCCGCCACGGAGGTGTCGGTCATGATGGTGGCCGGGTTGGAGTTGCACAGCACCACCTCGTAGCCCTCCTCCTTGAGGGCCAGGCAGGCCTGGGTGCCGGCGTAGTCGAACTCCGCCGCCTGGCCTATTACGATGGGGCCGGAGCCTATCACCATGATCTTGTGCAGGTCCGTTCTCTTAGGCATGGCGTTTGTCCTCCTCCATCATGGCGATAAAGCGGTCGAAAAGCTGGCCGCTGTCCTGGGGACCGGGGGCGCTCTCCGGGTGGTACTGGACGGAAAACACACGGTCCCGCCCGCACTTTACGCCCTCCACCGTGCCGTCCAGGATATTCACGTGAGTCAGCTCCAGGCCGGTGCCGGCCAGGCTCTTTTCATCCACGGCGTAGCTGTGGTTCTGACTGGTGATCTCGATCTTCCCCGTGGCCAGCTCCCGCACCGGGTGGTTGCCGCCCCGGTGGCCGAATTTCAGCTTGTACGTGCTGGCCCCATAGGCCAGGGAAATGATCTGGTGGCCCAGGCAGATGCCGAAGATGGGCAGCCGGCCGCGCAGGGCGCGGACAAGCTCGATCACCTGGGGCACGTCCTCCGGGTCGCCGGGGCCGTTGGAGAGGAAAAGCCCGTCCGGTCCAAGCGCCAGCACCGCCTCCGCCGCGACGTCATAGGGCAGCACGGTCACGTCGCAGCCACGGGCGTTGAGAGAGCGGATGATGTTGTGCTTGATGCCGCAGTCGACGGCGGCCACGTGATACCGGGCATTGGCTGCCGGGCTGACCCAGGGGGCCTTGCAGCTGACCCGCCGCACCACGTCCCGGGGCACGTCGGTGGTGCGCAGTATCTCCAGCGCTTCCTCCAGGGGCGTGTCGGCGGCCGTGATGAGGGCCTTGCGGCTGCCGTGGTCCCTTATGCTCCGGTTCAGCTTTCGGGTGTCGATGCCCTGGATGCCGGGGATATGGAACCGCTCCATCACCGCGCCCAGGGTCTCCGCAGAGCGGAAGTTGGAGGGCGCATCGTTATACCGGCGCACCGCCAGGGCCCCGATGGTGGGCGTGGCCGTCTCGTAGTCCTCCGCCGCCATGCCGTAGTTGCCAATGAGCGGGTATGTCATCACCACCATCTGGCAGGTGTAGGACGGGTCGGAGAGAATCTCCTGATAGCCCGCCATGGAGGTGTTGAACACGATCTCGCACACCCTGTCCGCTCCGTCACCGAAGCCCTCGCCCACATATTCGCTGCCGTCGGCCAGCACGATCTTTCTCGCCGCCATACGCATCCGCCTCCCTAAGAAAAAACCGGCCCGTGAAGCTGTGTCAAAGACAGCTCACAGACCGGAAAGCATCGAAAAAATAAAACCGCCCGTCCAGCGGGGGCAAAAAGGAAAAAGGACCCCCTGTCAGTCCCAGCGCAGCAGTCGACCCGAACAAGGCGTTCCCTTCTCTCCGTAAAGGCGTCCGCTCCGGACGCCGTTTGGCGTATTTTAGCACACCCCGCGCCGGCGTGTCAACGCATATGGTGCCGGCTGGAAAAATATCGCCGTTTTGCACTATCTCCGGCCGCGTGAGCGCCGCCGGATTTGGTCTTCATCCCATACCCAAACGGCGGAGGGACCCCTGGTCCCCCCGCCGTCGATCGCTATGTCTTTTACTTCCCGCAGCTGGCCAAAAGCTCCTGCCAGTTGCGGTCCACCTCCTGCTGGACCTGGTCGATCATCCACTCGTTGCCGGGTTTGAACATGTGGGCGAAGCGTCCCTGGAGCTTCAGGTACTCCTCCACCGGCAGCTTGTTCTTCGGCTCGTAGCTGAGGATGTACTTGCCCTCCACCACCTCGTACAGCGGCCAGACGCAGCTTTCCACCGCCGCCTTGGTGATCTGCATCAGCTTCTCGCTGGGATACCGCCAGCCCCGGGGACAGGGCGCCATCACGTTCAGGAACGCCGGCCCGGGGGTGTAGATGGCCCGGTGGGCCTTCTCCGCGATGTCCTTGAAGTTGCCGATGAACGTGGTCTGGGCCACGTAGGGGATGCCGTGGGCCACCATGATGCGGGTCAGATTCTTCTTCTGCTGCAGCTTGCCGGGGATGACGGACCCGGCGGGGGTCGTGGTGGTGTCGGCAAAGTGGGGCGTGGAGGAGGAGCGCTGGATGCCGGTGTTCATGTACGCCTCGTTGTCGTAGCACACGTACACCAGGTCGTGGCCCCGCTCCATGGCGCCGCTGAGGCTCTGGAAGCCGATGTCGTAGGTGCCGCCGTCGCCGCCGAAGGCGATGAACTTATATGTATCGTCCAGCCGGCCCTGCTTTTTCAGGGCCTTGTAGGCCGTCTCCACGCCGGAGAGGGTGGCGGCGGCGTTCTCAAAGGCGTTGTGGATGAAGCTGTCCTTCCAAGCGGTGTACGGGTACATGAAGGTGGACACCTCCAGGCAGCTGGTGGCGGAGCACACCACGGCGTGGTCGCCCGGTTCCAGCTGGCGCAGCACCGTGCGCACGGCGATGGGAGAGCCGCACCCGGCGCACATCCGATGTCCGGCGGCGAACCGCTCCGGCCGCATGACGTTCTCTTTCAGACTGTAGCTCATGGCTGCTCCCTCCTCATTCCCGCACTTCCAGGTAGCGGTACGTCTGTCCCGCATACCCGGTGGCCGCGATCTTGTCCAGCTCAGCGAAGACCTGCTTGATGCTGTCCACCCGCACATCCCGGCCGCCCAGGCCGTAGATGTAGTTGACGCCCCTGGGCTCCCGGACGCCGGCGGCGTACAGCGCTGCCGCCGTCTCCGCGAACAGCGGCCCGCAGTGGGCGTTGTAGCTGTCGTCCTTGTCCATCACGGCGAAGGCCCGCACGCCCTTGAGCGCCTCGGCCAGCTCCTCCGACGGGAAGGGCCGGAAGGCGCGCACCTTGATAAGCCCCACCTTTTTGCCCTGGGCCCGCAGCTGCCGCACGGCCTCCTTGGCGGTGCCGGCGGAGGAGCCGATGAGCACGATGGCGGTCTTCGCGTCGTCCATCATGTACTTTTCGATGAGCCCGTAGGTCCGGCCGGTCATCTCGCCGAATTCCCTGCCCACCTTATAGATCACGTCCTTGGCGTCTATCATGGCCTGGGCCTGCTGGCGCTTGGCCTCCATGTAGTAGGCCGGCATGCCGAACGCGCCCATAGACACGCTCTCGTCCGGGTCGAGCAGATAGTGCTTGGGCCGGTACTGGCCCACGAAAGCCTTGACCTTGTCCGTCTCCACCAGCTCGATGTTCTCGATGGCGTGGGAGGTGATGAAGCCGTCCTGGCAGACCATGATGGGCAGGCCCACTGCCTCGCCGATGCGCATGGCCTGCAGATAGTTGTCATAGGCCTCCTGGTTGGTCTCCGCGAACAGCATGATCCAGCCGGCGTCCCGCACGCCCATGGCGTCGGAGTGGTCGTTGTGGATGTTGATGGGCCCGCTCAGCGCCCGGCAGCACACCGACAGGGTGATGGGCAGGCGGCAGGACGCGGCCACATACAGCATCTCGGTCATGTAGCACAGCCCGCAGGAGCTGGTGGCACTGATGGCGCGCACGCCGGCGGCCTGGGCGCCGATGCAGGTGCTCATGGCGGAGTGCTCGCTCTCCACGGCGATGAACTCGGTGTCCACCTCGCCGTTGTCCACATAGGCGGAGAAGTACTGGGGTATCTCCGTGGACGGGGTGATGGGGTAAGCGCCCATCACGTCGGGGTTTATCTGCTTCATGGCATAGGCCACAGCCTCGTTGCCGGAAAGCCTCTCTCTGATGCCCATAGCGCTCCCTCCCCTCACTTCTCCTCCGGGACCATAGATATGGCCCCGAAGGGACAGACGTCGGCGCAGATGCCGCAGCCCTTGCAGTAGAAATAGTTGAAGTCCTCCCGCTTGCCTTCGCCGCTCACCGGGATGGAGATGTCCGGGCACACCGGCACGCACAGCAGGCACTGCTTGCACTTGGCCCAGTCGATGACGGGGCGCATGGTGCGCCAGTCGCCGGTCTGCACCGCCTCGGACGTGCCGCCCTCATAGATGGCGCAGCCGGGGGTGATGTCCCGCCAGGTCACGTCCGGCGTCATATCCTTCGCCAGATGGCTCATCCTATCTGCACCTCCTCCATGGAACGCTTCAAAGCCCGCATATTGCCCTCGATGACCTGGGGCTTGGAGGCAAATTTATGCTTGAACGACGCCTCCATGTCCCGGACGAATTCCTCCGGCTCTACCACGCCGGACACCTTCACGATGGCCGCCAGCATGGGGGTGTTGGGGAAGTTTTTGCCCAGCTCCTCGGTGCTGATGCGCCCGGCGTCGATGGTGCACACCCGGCCCTCATAGCCCCGCAGCTTTCCCCGCAGCTCGTCCGGGCTCTTGCCGGAGTTGATGACGATGGCCCCTTCCTTTTTCAGCCCCGCCGTCACATCCACGGCGGACAGCAGCGTCTCGTCCACCACGACCACGTAGTCGGGCTCGTAGATGTTGGAGTGCACGGTGCTGCGCTCGGTGCTGATGCGGTTGTAGGCGGTGATGGGCGCGCCCATCCGTTCCGGGCCGTATTCCGGGAAGCCCTGGACGTACTTGCCGGTATTGAAGGCCGCGTCCGCCAGCAGCAGCGCCGCCGTTTTGGCGCCCTGTCCGCCCCGGCCGTGCCAGCGGATCTCCACGATGTTGTTCATAGCGTGTTATCCCTCCTTCGGTGGATCGAAACTTGTCGATCCGGCATAGCTGTATTATACAATAGAAACGCCGGCAGGGAAAGGGAAAACGGCGCTCTTCTCCAAAAGAAATAAAAATATTTCTATCAGGCCATTCCACCGCATTCCGACAGAAAATATAATCATTCTACAAGAATGGAGTTGTGGATATGGAAAAAGAAGCGCTGCAGCATCTCGTCGGGAGCAATCTTCGCAAATACCGCACACAGAACCACATGACCCAGGAGGACCTGGCGGAGCGGGTAGGCATCAGCACCTCCTACTGCGCCAACCTGGAGTGCGGCAACAAGGGCATGAGCCTGACGGTGCTGCGCAGCGTGACGGACGCGCTGCACATCAGCGCCGACTGCCTGCTCTACGAGCAGCAGCCGGACGAGCGGCTGAGCAACATCGTGGCCCTGCTGCGCAACACACCGGACTCCTTCGTCCTGTCGGTGGAGAACCTCATCCGCCTGTGCAAGACGGAGTTCATCTCCGAAGACGAGTAAGCGTATATCCCTACATAGACAAAGACCGCCCCGTCCGCATGCGCGGACCAGGGCGGTCATTTTCTGTTTTGCGCGATGCCCGGCCTTCCGGCCGTCACTCCTCTTTCAGCTTTCTGAGCACTTCCGTCAGGAGCGTCGAGGATACGCCCTCCGTATGGGGCAGGAACACCACGTCCACACCCACCTGCCGGAACTGGCTGACGATCTTGTTGTACATATCGCTGTTCTGCCAGTCGGAGCCATGGAAAAGCGCGTCGAAATGGAGTCTTTCCCACGCCTCCATTTTGTCCATCGTCCTCTGGGGGACTACCTCGTCCACATATTTGATGGCCGAGACGATCTCTATACGTTCTTCATAACGGATGACAGGCTTTTTCCCCTTGTACTGCTCCACCACTTCATCCGTACTGACGCCCACGATCAGGTGCTCACACTGCGACTTGGCATTTTTCAATATGTTCAGGTGGCCGATATGGAACATATCGAACACGCCTGTCGTATAACCGATCTTATATCTGTTCACAAGAGTTCTCCTATCACTGGATCATGATCTTGCAAGGGCCGGGACCAAACGCCGCTCCTATGACACATATCGCCAATCCGGCTCATAGAGCCAGTTCGATACCGCCCCCGTAGCGCCGGCCTGCCGATAAGCGCGCATGTCCGACAGATAGTCCACCACGGCGACATACAGATGTATGCCCAGCTGCTCCAGCATGCGCGCCCCCTCGTCGTCCATATAGCATGCGCCGATGGTGACGGCGTGCACGCCGTTCTCCACACAGAACGCGGCCAGCTCATAATAGTTCTGCTCCGCCCCTGGAAACTGCCGCATCGCCGCGTTTTCAAAGGGGTATATATCCATGATCTGGCCGTACAGGTCAAAGTCGGCCACGCTCACGATGACCCTGGACAGAACGCTCTCCAGGCCCAGCTGCCCGGCTGTGTCCACCAGCTGCTGAAAAACGTCCAATCGGGTGTTTTTTGCGTCGCAGTACACATACAGGTCCTCATGCCCCGCCATGAAACGAAGCATATCCTCACAGGACATTGGATCGTATTTCCCGTAGATCTTCTCACTCATGAACGTATCGTAATCCAGCCGCTCCTGCTGCGCAGCGAACGTCATCGTTCCCAGGTCATTGCTGCGTTGGAACGTGCTGTCCTTGATAGCTACCCCCCCGGTTTCCAGGTTATCGCTCCAGCTGTGTCGCAGCACCAGCACTCCGTCGCTGGTGAACTGCAGATCAGCGTCGAACACCCGGTTGCCGTTTTGGTAGGACTGCTCCCACGCCTGGCGGCTGTCGGTAAACAGCTTTCCGTCGATGCCGCCGCCGCTGTGCGAGATGAAATGGTACTGCGTGTACCAGGCGCCCGGCTCGTCGGACAACGGCTCCAAGCCGCTGATGTCTGTCGTCCTGCGGTGCATGGAGGCATATTCTATCCTATCGACGATGCTTTCGCGCACGCGCGCAGCTATGGCATAGATACCGTTCAGCTTATAGAGGCACCCGGCCGCGAGCAGGGCGGCCGCCAGACACACAGAAACAGCGATGATCAGCTTCTTCTTCATTGTTTCGCCCCCAAATGATCTGTCTTTTATACCCAGCGGAGGGCGTCACTCCGTATCCGCACCGGGCTTTTTGCGCACATGAAGGACCCTTTGCACCGCCTCGATGATCAGCCGGCGCTTGGCCGCCAGGACGACCGCCAGGACCGCGAACAGTCCGTACCGGAGCCACATCCGATCGTACGTGAACAGGAACACGAAGCCTGTGACAAGGAAGCCGGCCGTCAGCATGATCAGCGTCTTTTCCTTATATACCGCCGCTCCGTCGAAAAACTGGCGGCATATCTTTTTCATGCCGAAATAGTGGAACAGCGTATAGAAAAAATAGGAGGCAAGGGTAGTATAGCCAGCCGCATAATATCCGAACAGCTTGATGAAAACGTAATTGGAACCGATATTGAAGACTGCCGCGAGGACGGTCGCGGCGGCTATCCACCGCGTCTTCTCAAAATAAAATTCAAAGCTGGCAAACATGCTGTAGGCAAACGTAAAATAGGTGCTCATGGCGATGGGCGGTATCACCCAGATCGCATCGTAATACTTTTCCGGAGCAAAGAGCCTGACCACCTCCGGCGCGAAGACGATCAGCAGCAGATTTGCCAGCACGATGATCGACAGCGCGCAGCATACGACGGCGGAGATGTCGCCGATCCTTCTGTCTCGGATCTTCTGATATACCCAGGGGCTGATCGTCTGGCTGAGCGCCGAATTGAACAGGGTCATCACCTGGGAGATCGAGTAAGCCAGGCTGTAGATACCTGCCTCCGACTGGCCCACCATGTTCTTGATCATGATGCGGTCCGCGCCGTTGAGGACCGTCTGAGACAGATAGTGGGGGATCAGCGGGATGCTCAGCGCGAGCATATATTTCCAGAACCGCCTGGAACAGAACACCTTTCCCCGGCGCATATGGTACACGAACAGCCCCGTGTAGCCGACCAGTTCCGCCAGCATGAGCGAAAGGATCCTCGCCGTCACCCGGTCCTCGGCGTGCAGGACGAAAATGATGCCCATCACCGGCTTGGCCACCGTCACGATCATCGTCAGCCCCACCAGCGCCCGGTATCTGCACTCGATCCTCTGCTCCGCCGCCCAGACGTTGTATACCGCAGAGGCCCATATCATCAGGAGCATGGCCAGCATCTGCACCGTCGTCAGGCCCAGCAGGCTGTTCCAAAAGCTGCGGAAACAGAGATAGACCACGGTCCAGCCGGCGACCAGCGCAAAGATGAGCCCCTGCAGCGACGAGGTCAGCACAGCCCGGTCCTTGCGGAACTTGACCATGCTCTGGATATAGATGCCGCCCCACATGCTGAGAGTGATAAAGGTCGACAGTATGCTCAGCCAGGAATTGAATACGCTATACTGCCCGTACTCGCTGGTGGTCAGCAGTCTGGTGAAGATCGGCGTCGTGAGCGTCGAGATGCCCTTTTGCAGGAAGGAGCAGATCAAATACCAGAAGGACGCCCTTACCTGGACAGGCAGCGCCCGATACTTTCTGTATCCACTTTTGAACATTTAGGACGCTCCCTCCCGCGCCGGCCGCCCCACAGCGTTTTTAGTATACTACACTATACCACACTGCTGCACGCCCTGTAAAGCGCACCTCCGCACCGGCCGCTCCGAGGCGTCTCAGTCCGGCAGTTCTATCCTGTCCGGGACATGCCAGACCCGCTCTTCCTCCGGCGGCAGCTGCATATAATCGCCGTAGACATGCCTCAGGACCTTGTCCCAGTCCCTCGGCGCTTTATAGTATTTTCCGTTGTATAAGACCTCGGTAGGCGGGTCGAACCACGCCTTCGGCATCGTCTGCTTATTGAAATCGTAATGGCTCGCCCAGCTCACATAGTGGTCGCAGCCCTTGCCGTTCCACTTATGCATCAGCTTATCGGTATGGGCCCGTATGCTGCTATAGGAAAACGGCTTCAATGCCAGATGCATAAGCTTGCCCTTCAGCGTGAAATCGTCATTCCGTACTTTATTGGTAGCCAGGCGCTTCATCAAAGCGATCCTTTTGCCAAGCAGCTGGTAACTGAGCCGATACCCCCCCGGAGAATCGTCCAGCGGCAGTATACCCACCCACAACTCTCTGCATTTCAGATCTACGCTGGCCCAGCTGCTCATGCTATAGACCGTTCCCCGCTTGGTCATCCGCATCCCAAAGGGCGGATAATTCGGCTCGGTCTCGATGCACTGGATATGGTAGGGCGCATCCTCCGGCTGGGCCAGCATCAGCTGCTTGAACTTCTCCGCGTCCGCGCGCGGCATGGACACGTCAATGTCATCGTCCCAGGGGATGGGCCCCTTGTGCCGGACCGCCCCGATGAGCGAACCGGCGATGATGTAATAGGTCAGGCCATTCTCGTCGCAAATCTTTGCGAACTCGTCCAGGATCTCCTGTCCTACCCGGTGGATCTTATCCATCAGCTCCTGCGGCGCCTGGGCACGATGGTCATTCTGCTGGTTTTTCATCACATCTCTCTCCCTGTATAGCACTTGTCACATGCCAGCATTATCCTGCTGCCTGCGTTCATAGGCATATGCTTTTATTCCTGATCTCATTTTGAAGAAAGGATCGGGCCGAAGACAACGGCGTCACATCCATAAGCGTAAGGATGTTCCGATGCCGATTTAATTTATCGACCATTCACAGCTTTATTTCTACCCCCCCATGAGGCTTGCGTTTTTCTACTGGCGGCAGCGTCATATAATCGCCGTAGAGCTGGGTCAGGACTTTGTCCCATTCTTTTGGAACTTTATATTTTTTCCCGCCATACTCCATCTCCGCAGTCTGTTCATACCATGCCTTTGGCATTATCTCGTCTTCGATATTATAGGGCGTATTCCAAAACACATAGTAATCACAGTTCGTTCCATCCCAGTGTCTGATAAGTCTCTCCAAAAGGTCGTGCAGCCTCTCTCGTGAGAACGGACGCAAAAGCAAATGCACGACTTTTGCATACGCTCTTCCGCCCCTCATATCAAGCTGCGCCTTATTGGAGATCAAACGCATCAGCAGTGAAACAAGTTTGATATATAAATGGCAGCGCACCCCGGAGCTCTGCGGTATGTCATCAAACGGACAAATGTCCAGCCAAGCGCCAACATCGCGCATACCCACCCGACTATCGCTTTCACGCCGATAAATGGTCCCCCGTTTGCGGATCCTCATAAATGGGCGGCACATCGCCTTGTCATTCTCAAAACAATGGATGTGATAGAGCTCGTCGCCAGACCGCGCCAACAGCAATGCCTTGAGCACCTCATAGTCGCTCCTCGGCATAACGATATCCAGATCGTCGTCCCAGGGGATCGGGCCCTTATGCCGCACGGCTCCCAAAAGTGTCCCAAAATGCAAATAATACCGAAGTCCATTCTCCTCGCATATCCTAACGACCTCATCCAGCATTTCCTGCAGTGTGAGATGCAAACGTTTCAATAGTTCGGGGGTCAAAGGAGCTTCGATCTCAAAATAAACATCATCAGAGAGCGGTCCCGTTTTCTTGTCTTCCTGCATCATTCAGTCCTCCCAAAAGCGGCTCTTCAAACTGAGCCCATTTTTGCCGCGCCGACCGCTCCACGACGTTTCAGTCTGGCAGTTCTATCCTGTCCGGGACATGCCAGACCCGCTTTTCCTCCGGCGGCAGCTGCATATAATCGCCGTAGACATGCGTCAGGACCTTGTCCCAGTCCCTCGGCGCTTTATAATACTTTCCGTTGTAAATGACCTCGGTAGGCGGGTCGAACCATACCTTCGGCATCGTCTGCTTGTTGAAATCGTACTTGCTCGCCCAGCTCACATAGTGGTCGCAACCCTTGCCGTTCCACTTATGCATCAGCTTATCGGTATGTGCGCGTATGCTGCGATAGGAAAACGGCTTCACTGCCAGATGTGCGAGCTTGCTTTTTATCGAGTCGTTTTTCTTCCGTACTTTATTGATGGCCAGGCGCTTCATCACCGCGATCCTTTTGCCGAGCAGTTGGTAGCTAAGCGATACCCCCCCCGGCGAATCGTCCAGCGGCAATATATCCACCCACATCTCTCTGCAGTTCAAGTCCATATTGGTCCAACAGCTCAGGTTATAGACGGTCCCACGCCGGGTGAATCTCATAGTAAAGGGAGGATAGTTCGGCTCGGTCTCGATGCACTGGATATGGTAAGGCGCATCCTCCGGCTGGGCCAGCATCAGCTGCTTGAACTTCTCCGCGTCCGCGCGCGGCATGGACACGTCCACGTCGTCATCCCAGGGGATAGGCCCCTTGTGCCGGACTGCGCCGATGAGGGTGCCGGCGATGATGTAATACGTCAAGCCGTTCTCGTCGCAGATTTTCGCGAACTCATCCAGTATCTCCTGTCCTACCCTGTGGATCTTGTCCATCAGCTCCTGCGTTGCCTGTAGCTGCTGATCCTTTTTCTGCTCTTTCATGCTTTTCTCCTTTGGCTTATATGCCGATCTGCTCTTTTATGCAGGCTGCCAGTCCGGCGCATTTTTCTTCCGCCTCTTGCCTGTCGGCGCCGGCGGCGGAGACATACGCCTTCATCTTCGGTTCCGTGCCGGAGGGGCGGATGACCACGGAGCTGCCGTCCTCCAGAATGAATTGGAGCACGTCCGCCGCAGGCAGTCCATCCAGACCGGCGGCGTAGTCCAGCCGCTCTTTTACCGGCAGTTCTCCCAGCTTGTCCGCCGTCCGCAGCCGCGCCATCACTTCGCCCATCTTTGCCGCGCCTGCCGCGCCGGGGAACTCATAGCTGTGCAAGGCGTTCAGACAGTAGCCGTACACTGCGTACAGCTCCTCCAAACGCTCCGCCAGGCCCAGTCCCTGGGCCGCGTAATAAGCCGCCATCTCGCAGATCAGCAGCGCCGCGTTCACCGCGTCCTTGTCCCGCGCGTGGGTCCCGCTCAGATACCCGCAGCTCTCCTCGAAGCCGAATACGAACCGTTCCTTCTCTCCCTCCGCCTCCAGGCGGCCTATCTGCTCACCGATATACTTGAAGCCCGTCAGCACATTCACCGTCTCCACGCCGTAGTGGGCGGCTATCCGCTCCGCCAGCGACGTGGTCACGATGGTCTTGATCACCAGCGGCCGCTCCGGCATCGTGCCGCTCTCCATCCGCCGGGCGCAGATATAGTCCAGCAGCAGCACGCCTACCTCGTTGCCCGTCAGCAGCCGATACTGTCCCATCCTGTCCCGCACCGCCACGCCTGCACGGTCGCAGTCCGGGTCCGTGGCCAGCAGCAGCTCCGCCTTTTGCTTTTCCGCATACTCCAGCCCCAGCGCCATCGCCTCGGAGATCTCCGGGTTGGGATAGGGGCATGTGGGAAAATGCCCGTCCGGCCGCTCCTGCTCCGCCACCACCGTCACGTTCCCAAAGCCGCTCTCTGCCAGTATGCGCAGCACCGGCTCCCGGCCCGTACCGTTCAGCGGCGTGTAGACGATGGGTATATCCTTGTTTGCTGGGGCTTCTCCCAGCACAGACAGGCCCTTCACCGCTTCGATGAACGACGTCAGCACCTCGTCGGATATATACCGGACCACCCCGGCGTCCAGCGCCGCCTGAAACGGCGTCTGCCGCACGTCCGCGAACATGTCCAGTCTCTCGATATGCGCCAGTATCTCCCCGGCAGCCTCTGTCGTGATCTGGCAGCCGTCCGGGCCGTAGACCTTGTAACCGTTGTACTGAGCAGGATTGTGGGAGGCGGTGACCATGACGCCCGCCGCGCACCCCAGCGTCCGCACTGCGTAGGACAGGCAGGGCGTGGGCATCAGCCGGGGATAGATATGCACCCGTATGCCGTTGGCCGCGAACACACCGGCGGCCGTCCGAGCGAATAGGTCGGACTGGATACGAGAATCGCAGCCCACCGCGATGGACCGCTTTTCAGGCGGGAACCGTTTCGTCACATAGTCCGCCAGGCCCTGGGACGCCCTGGCCACCGTGTACACGTTCATCCGGTTCGTTCCGGCGCCCAGCACGCCGCGCAGACCGCCGGTGCCAAAGGCAAGGTCCCGGTAAAAGGCGTCCTCGATGGCCGCCTCGTCCCCCGCCATACCGCGCAGCTGCTCCGCGACACCGGCGTCCGAGGCGCTGTCCAGCCAGCGCCGGTATTCCTCCCATATTCTCCCGTCCATATTCTCCTCCGAAGATCAAAGATACCGAAACAGCGGTATCCGTCCCTTTGCCCGCGCAAACAGCGCATTCAGCAAAAGACCTATGCCGAGCGCAGCGGCGATCATCACAAGGCTCAGCCAATAGCTGCAGTCCTGAAACACATCCGGCAGCAGCACCGTGTCCAGCAGCCGGTAGACCATCACATGCGTTCCCAAAAGCGTGATCGTCCGCTCCCCAAGATACGCAAAAAGGTCAACGATCCCACGCCCCCAACGTTCCTTCTCCAGCGCGGAAAATGCCAGCAGGTACATGACCGTTCCCAACACGCCCAGCAGCATATACGGAAGGACACTGAACGCCCCATGCCTGCCGTACACCCGTATGGACGTATTCACGGTGCGGTTCACACAGCAGACCGCAACATATACAGCCCCTATGCCGGTGAGCCGGAGCAGGCATTTCTTCTTCAAAAGGTCCTTCAGGCAGAAGCGGTCGATCTGCGTCATACCTGGCTGAAGAAGAAAACCGGCATAGACCAGCATCCCGGTGATCGGGAGCGTGTCCAGGCTCCATGGAAGGAGTATCGGACAATAGCAGAGGGCGCAGGCGCTCACAAAGCAGAGCGCGAACAGGGCGGCTCTGGTCCTTCTCCCACATCTCAAAAACAGAATGAACAACATATACGAGAGAAATAGCGCCGGCATGAACCACAACTGTCCGTTCCAATTGTGTAAAAGATAATAATTATCTAATGAACCATAATCGGGGTAGAAACAACACCTAGCATAGAAAACGCCATACCCCCCCCGAATAATTTCGGACAGCGGGAGCCGTTCCAGTACACTGTCCAAGATCCACAGACTCACAGTATAGACAAAATACGGTACGAGCAGTCTCTTTGCCTTGCCAGCCGCAAAGCTCCTGACGCTCTCATTATCATGCCGCCTATACGTATAGCCAGCCAGCACAAAGAAGAGCTGCATAAAACACGCCATGAGCAAGCCGCCGATAATAGGTATTCCCTGTGCATGTCCAAACAACACGATCAGGATATTCACGCCCTTTACCGCGTCTATGTATTTCTTGCGGCTTTTTGCCATACCTTCCATCTCTTACCCTCTCACGTCCAAAAACTGTGCTTTGCCGTGCAGCCTCATCGCGACGCTGTCCGCCGGCACGAACAGACAGTCCCCCTTGTAAAAACGGAGCACTTCATCCGCAAAGAAGATCGTGCCGCAGCCGGACGTGCACAGCAGCACCCGGAACGACGCGCTGTCTGCTCGGTATCCGATCAGCTGCCGGCACCGCTCGGTGTTGATCAGCAGCCGGTGCACCTCAAAATACCGGCACCGGCACAGCAGCTCCGCCGCGCACCCCTGCCGGTACCGCAGCACCCGCATGGGCTGTGCCGGCGCGACCCGCTCCTTCAGGTCCGCCACTTCCAGCCCCTTGTCGATGTGCAGCGGCCGCCTGTTCCCGTTTTTGTCCACTCGGTCATAGTCATACAGCCGGTACGTCAGGTTGGAGCTCTCCTGCACCTCCGCCACCAGCGCGCCGGGGCCCAGCCCATGGATGGTCCCCGCCTCGATATAGAACAGATCGTCCTGCCGGATGCGGACCCGGCGCAGATACTTGGTGACCGTCCCGTCCTCTATGCTGTCCCGCAGAGCGCACCGGTCTACGTCGTGCTGCAGCCCATAATACAAATAGGCGTCCTTTGCCGCGTCCAGCACGTACCACATCTCCGTCTTGCCCCGCTGCCCGTGCTCATGCTCCCGCGCGTATGCGTCGTCCGGGTGCACCTGGATCGACAGGTCCTCCCTGGCGTCGATGAGCTTGACGAGGATCGGCAGCTCCCCCTTCGTTTTGGGGTGCGTCCCCAGGTACTCCGGGTGCGCCGCCAGCACCTCCGACAGCGCCTGCCCTGCGAATGGACCGCTGGCCACCGTACTCACCCCGTCCGGATGGGTGGAGCACTCCCAGGTCTCCGCCAGCGGCGTCACGGGCACGTCCTTGCCGTACTCGTCCCGCAGCCGCCGCCCGCCCCATAGGTAGTCCTTGGCAACGGGCCGCAGCATAAACGGACGCCGTACCTCAGTATTCAAGGGGGTACTTCTGCTTGTCATGGACGCTTATCTCCCTGCCCAGCTGTACCTCGATCATCAGCAGATCCGTATCCGCGAACACCGTATGCCGGCAACCCGCCTCCATGGTGATCACATCACCCGGGGCGATCTGCTGCTCCATGCCGTCCACGATCGTTCTGCCTCGCCCGGACGCCACCACCCACACCTCGTTGCGGTTCTTATGGCTGTGGTAGTTCATGCCCTGTCCCGCGCTGAGCGTGATCTTGATGGTCAGGCTCTCGTCCTCCACATCCAGTACTCGGTAGCCGCCCCAGGACTTCTCCGCGAACATCACCTGCTGATCCACCTTGTCCACCAGGGGCTTGTTGTAACTGGAACTGTCCTTATCCGAGACGAATATCCCCTCCGCGCTGGCCGCGATGACCACGTCCCGCAGGCCCATGGCCAGCACCGGCACGTCCAGCTCGTTCACCACGTGCACGTTCTCGCATCGCTCGTCCAGCACCGCCTTGCCGATGCACGGCTCCCGCATGGCCTCCGTGAGCGTGTTCCACGTGCCCAGGTCCTTCCACGTGCCGCCATAGCGCATCACCTGGATACTCGGCTCCTTCTCCGCTACTGCGTAGTCAAAGCTGATCTTCGGCAGCGTCTCGTACCGGGAAAACAGGCTCTCGTGGTCGGAAAAGCCGATCAGCTCCCGCGCCTTCGACAGCATATATCCCAGCTTATAGGCAAATACGCCCCCGTTCCACAGAGCTCCCTGGCGTATATACTCCTCCGCCGTAGCGCTGTCCGGTTTTTCCCGGAAGGCAGTCACGCCGCTCACCTCGTCCGTAGACGTGGGCAGGATGTAGCCGTACTTCTCGCTGGGATAGGTCGGCTCGATGCCCATGAGGACTAGGTTCGCCTCGCCCTTGGCCGCCTGCTCCCCCAGCCGCTCTATCATCCGAAAATAGTCGCTCTCCACATAGGGGTCCACCGGGCACACCACCACCGGCTCCTCCGGTCCTACCCCGCGCACGTCCGCCAAATACGCCGTCGCCAGCACGATCGCTGGGAACGTGTCACGCCGGCACGGCTCCAGAGAGATGCCCACGTCCATCCCCAGCTGATTGTGTATCGCCGGCACCTGGCTCTTGGACGTGGCCACTGTCACTTCTGCGTCCGGGTCTATCTGCCGTATCTGCCGCCATATCCGCTGCACCATGGATTCGTACTCGCCATGTTCATTTTTGAACAGTTTCAAAAACTGCTTGGAGCGTATCTCGTTGGACAGCGGCCACAGCCGTTTGCCCGACCCGCCCGAGAGAAGGATGATGTTCATGTTCAATACTCTTTACGTTTTGATAATTCAGGCCGCACGCCGCGCTTTATCCGCCGGGTTCCAGCCCCGTCAATACATCTGCTGCCGGGGATACCACCACGTTTTTCTGTGCTCCGTGTTGGTATTGCACAGTCTGATGATCTCCATCTCCTCGTCGGACAGCGTAAAGGGCAGCTCGCTGTTCGAGCGGATATGGTCCGGATCTGTGGATGCCCAAATGGGGATGTTGCCCATCTGCATGTTCCATTTCAGGCAGATCTGCGCGAAGGACGCGTGATGCCTTTCAGCGATCTTGGCGACCTCCTCATTGTCTCTGATCTTCCCCTGGCTCAGCGGTCCCCAGCTCTGGACCACCATGCCCCTGTTCTTGCACCACTGCGACAGTCCCCGCTGCTGGAATACCGGGTTGATCTCCAGCTGATCGATCATCGGCCGCACGCTGCATTTTTCCTCTATTTGCATGACGTGGCGCTCCAGGAAGTTGGACACGCCGATCGCGCGCACCTTGCCCTGGTCGTACAGCTCCTCCATCGCCTTCCATACGGCGACGTTCCGGCTCTGGTATTCCAGTTCGCTGTAGCGGGGCACCGGCTGATGGATAAGGTACGCGTCCACATAGTCCAACTTGAGCGCCTTCAGGCTCTCGGCAAACTGTGCCAGGACGTCCTTATACCCATACGGCATCTGAGGATAGAACTTCGTCTGGATGAACAGCTCCTCTCTGGAAACCGTCCCCTCGCGCAAAAACGCGTGCACAGCGTCGCCAACGGAGCTCTCGCTCTTGTACTGATACGCTGTGTCGATGAACCGGCAGCCGCTGCGCAGCGCGCACAGCACCGACGGCTGTACCGTCTCCGCCGGCATATCCGCCGAGCCGAAGCCGATATTGGGTATCTCCACTCCATTCGATAAACGCATAGACGCCTCCAAGATCATGATCTCGTTCTGCTATGATCCTTCAGATATTCCTGGACCCACCGTCGTTACGGCCATTGGCTGCCTGTTCTTTCAGGACTGCCTCGATCCGCGCGCGTATGGACGCCGGGTCGAGCCCGAACACACGGTCCTCTTCGTCGATGGTGCCATACCGGGTGATATAGCTCTTCGGTATGCCGATGCTGCACACCTTGCCGGAGAACCGGCCGTCCTGCTCCGTGATCGCCTTGAGGACCGCGCCGGAATAATACGGCTCGCATACGATCAGCAGGCCGGACCGGTGGTACTGCCGGAACGTTTCATAGTCGAACGGGCACACGGACGTATAGTAGAGGATAGTCACGTCCAGATCGCCCGCCGCCTCCAGCACCTTATCCAGCATAGGTCCCACCGCGATCACTGTCGCCAGTTTTCCGGTCTTGACTACCTCTGCCTTTCCCAGACGCACCGGGTGGGAAAGGGCGTTCTCTCTTTCGCTGACTCTGTAATATGTAGGCTGGCCGTCGTCGTAGGCCTCCTTCAGCAGCCGGTCGAGCTCTTCCGCCGTGCCGGGAAGGACGATCTGCATGTTGGGGATGACGGACAGCAGATCAACGTCGCCCGGACAGTAATGGGTATGGCCCAGTCCGGAATAGTCGTAGGACGCGCCCACGCCGATGAAATTCCCGCACAGGCCCTGGTAGCCGAAGTCCAGCATCAGCTGTTCATAGGCCCGCTCCACGATGAACGGCGCTATGGTGTGCACCACCGGGATGAGCCCCGTCTTCGCCATACCGGCCGCCACGCCGATCATCGCCTGCTCCAGGATGCCGATATTGCTCACACGGCTGGGGTGACGCTCCGCCACCTCATGAAAGGACCACACGCCGATGTCGCCCAGCAGGGTGACCACCCGCTCATCCCGGTCCATGATCTCCCCAATGCTCCGGGGAAACTGCTGTCTCATCTTCATGCCAGTTCCTCCATAAACGCCGCATACTCCTCCTGCGTCGGGACGCGGTGGTGCCAAGCCGGCTCGTTCGTCATCTCCCGGATGCCGCAGCCCTTGATGGTGTGCGCGATCACAGCCACCGGGCGGTCCGCTCTGGTCAGCAGAGCGGTCTTGAGCTGCTCATGATCGTGGCCATCCGCCTCCACTACCTCGAATCCGAAGGCCGACAGCTTGTCCCCAACGTTCCCCAGGTCGACCGCTCTGTCCGTGGAATGGTTGAAGTCCAGGATGAACGTGAGATTGTTCAGCTTCTGGTGGTTCGCGATGAGCAGCGATTCCCAGACCGTCCCCTCGTTCATCTCTCCGTCTCCCGCCAGCACATAGACGTGCGCGGCGTTGCGCTGTATCTTCAGTGCCCACGCAATACCGACCGCCATCGGCACGCCGTGTCCCAGGGACCCGGTCGACACCTCGACGCCCGGCACCTTGTTGCAGTCAGGATGCCCGCCCAGGCAGCTATCAAAGCTGCACATGCTCTCCAGCGGCTGGCTGATATAGCCGGCGTCCGCCAGTATCGCATAATACCCGATCGCCGCATGGCCCTTGCTCAGGATGAACCGGTCCCTCGCCGGATCGTCCATCCTGTCGGGAGAGCAGTTGAGAACACCGTGATAAAGCACATACAGGATGTCCAGTATCGAATAGGAGCTGGCCACATGCCCTTCCTTCGCGGTATAGCAGGCGGTCAGTATCTGTTTTTTTATCTCTCGTATCGCAGTCTGTGTTTCCATTATTCCGATCTCCATCATATATCGTTGCACCGCCCTGATACCGGCGGGGCAGGACAGCGCATCTCCGGAGGATCGTTCGCCGGCTCCGAAAGGCTATCCCTCAAAAATATCCTTTTGTCCATCTTGCTCGACGCCTACGTCATAGACGACGACCATCTGCGTATCGCGCAGGAACGTCAGGTCGTGTATCGCGTATGGCTCCACCAAAAACGCGTCGCCGGATGAAAAAGTGCCTTCTTCCCGCACGTCCGCTTTCCCGACGGCCTGCGCCTGTATCTTCACCTCGCCGCTTATGACGTAGAATATCTCCCGGTTCTGCTTGTGGTAGTGCCTGCCGCGCTTTGCTCCGGCCTTTGTGTACAGATAGTTCACCTGTCTGCAGGGCACGCTGAGTATCTGGCATATCTCGCCCCGGTCGTCCACGAACGAGAAGTCTGTACGGAGACTGCGTATCATCGCGCCGCCTCCACACTACAGAGGAGACCGCAGAGGTCGAACACATAGTAAGCGCAGCTATTATCGTGTACCCCCCCGGCTCCCAGCAGTTCTTTCAACACGTCCGTAAAATAGTCGATCTGCTCAAAATTCTCTGTGCCATAGTTGCCGACAAAAAATCCATGGTCGTGGATGTCGTCGCTGGCGGTCAATTCATCCGCCACGGTGTGATCCAGGTACTCGATGACCTTGTTGCGGGTGAAGTTGCCCGCCACGATCGGCCGCACCTCTATGCCCCGCTCCGGGAGCTGCCGGACGATCTCGTCACGGAGAGAGGCTCTCTCCCCTTCCAGGACCACCGCGAAGCCATACCAGGAGCTGCTGCCTACCTCCTTCTGGATGCGCACGCCCGGTATGTCCGCCATCCTCTCCTGAAAGTGCCGGGCATTCTCCCGCCGCTGAGCCAGGATGCGGTCCATCTTTTCCAGCTGCACCAAGCCGGCCGCCGCCTCGATCTCCAGCGGCCGCATGTTGAAGCCAGGCATGATAAAGTTGAAGCTCTCGTAAAAGGCGTTCTCGCCCTTCTGATATATCGGGCTGTCCTGGGGCAGGTTCCGGGTCCAGCCATGGGCCCGGACGCACAGCATGGTGTGGTAAAGCCGCTCGTCGTCTGTGACCGCCATGCCGCCCTCCATCGTATAGAGGTGATGGGAGTAGAACATGGAAAACGTGCCTACCAGGCCGAAGGTGCCCGCCATTTTCCCGTCGTACTCCGCGCCCAGGGACTCACAGTTGTCCTCCATGACGATGATGTCCCTGTCCCGGCAGATGCGGAAGACCTGGTCGAACTCATTGGGGTTTCCCAGCAGATTGACTAGGCATACCATGCGCGTGTCCGGTGTAATCGCCCGCGCCAGCTTCTCCACATCCATGTTCAGCGTATCCCGGTCGATGTCGACGAACCGGAGCTTCAGTCCCATCTGGTACAGCGGGAAGTAGGTCGTGCTCCAGGACACTGCCGGAACGATCACCTCGTCCCCCCTATGCAGCCGCCCGGAATAGACCATCGCGGCGATCGCCACCAGATTGGCAGAGGAGCCGGAGTTGACCATGACAGCGTATTTCGCGCCAAATTTCTCCGCGAAGCTTTTTTCAAACTCCTGGACCTTTTTGCCCATGGAGAACATGCCGGAGCCGATCACATCATGGATGGCGTCAATCTCCCTGCTGTCCCATGTGCTGCTGCAAAGACTGTATCTCATTTTGACCTCCTCGATCCGCTTGTTATACGTCGTTCTTTCCGCTGTCTCCGGCACGTCAGACGCTTTCTCCGTCCTTCAGCTGTGCCAGATACCACCTATAGAGCTTCTCGATCCCATCCCGTAAAGGAACAGAGGACTTCCAGCCCATGGCATGGATACGGCCGCTGTCACACAGCCGGCGCGGCATGCCGTCCGGCTTGGATGGGTCCGTGACGATCTCGCCCCGGAAGCCGGTGATCTCCCGGATCATATGGGCCAGTTCCAGCATGGATACCTCCTCCCCCGTCCCTACGTTGATGGGCTCCGGGCCGGAATAGTTCTCCAGCAGGAATATCCCGGCGTCCGCCATGTCGTCCGTGTCGATGAACTCCCTCAAAGCCGCGCCCGTCCCCCACAGCGTGATAGACGGCTCGCCCCGCTGCTGCGCGTTGTGGTACTTCACCAGCAGCGCCGGTATCACATGGCTGTGCTCCGGGTCGAAATTGTCCCCGATCCCGTAGGCGTTGGCGGGGATGGCTGTGATGAAGTCCGCGCCATATTGCCGGTTGATATATGAGCAGAATCTGGTGCCGCATGCCTTCGCCAGGGCATAGGCCTCGTTGGTGATCTCCGGCAGGCCGGTCAGCAAATACTCCTCCTTCATCGGCTGCGGGCACTGCTTCGGGTACATACACGCGCTGCCCAGGAAGAGAAACTTCTTCACGCCGCTCTTATAGGCCGTCCAGATCAGGTTCTGCTGGATCTGCATGTTCACGTAAAAGAAGTCTGCCGGAGCCTCGCTGTTGGCCTTGATGCCTCCCACCTTGGCGGCGGCGTCGATCACGTACTCCGGCCGCTCTTCGCGGAAAAACCGCTCCACATCCTCCTGCCGCAGCAGATCCAGCTCACCGTGGGTGCGCAGCACGAGGTTCGTGTACCCCTTTTTCCGCAGCTGCCGCACGAAGGCGCTGCCCACCAGTCCCGTGTGCCCGGCCACATATATTTTCGCATTCTTATCGATCATAGCCCCATCCCCCGGATCAGCATTCCCTGGCGACCTTCGCCATATCGTGCTCCACCATCAGCCGCACCAATTCCTCAAACGGCGTGCTGGCAGGGTCCCAGCCCAGCTCTCTGCGCGCCTTCGACGGGTCACCCCACAGGTCCACCACATCCGTAGGCCGGTAAAATTCCGGCGACACCTCCACCAGCACCCGGCCTGTGGCTCGGTCAACGCCCTTCTCGTCCATTCCCTCGCCGACAAAGTCCAGTTCGATCCCGGCATACTGAAATGCCAACTGGCAAAACTGGCGCACGCTGTGCTGCTCACCGGTGGCGATCACGTAATCATCCGGCCGCTCCTGCTGGAGCATCAGCCACATGCACTGCACATAGTCCTTCGCATAGCCCCAGTCCCGCAGTGAAGACAGATTCCCCAGATACAGCTTCTCCTGCTTTCCCTGAGCGATACGCGCCGCCGCCAGCGTGATCTTCCGCGTCACGAAGGTCTCGCCACGTCGCTCCGACTCGTGGTTGAACAGGATGCCGTTGCAGCAGTACATCCCGTACGCCTCCCGGTACTCCTTCACGATCCAGTAACCGTACTGCTTCGCGACTGCGTAGGGGCTGAATGGGTGAAAGGGTGTCGTCTCCCGCTGGGGGACCTCCTCCACCTTGCCGAACAGCTCCGAGGTGGACGCCTGATAGACCCGGCAGCTGTTCGCCAGGCCGCAAAGCCGCACCGCTTCCAACACCCGCAGACACCCCAGCGCGTCCACGTCGCCGGAGTATTCCGGCACGTCGAAGGACACCTGTACATGGCTCTGCGCCGCCAGATTGTATATCTCGTCCGGCCGAACGGCACCAACGATGCGCACCAGGCTCATGGAGTCGCCCAGGTCGCCGTAGTGCAGGTGGAAGCGTTCCTTCCCCTTCAGATGCTCGATCCGCTCATGGTAATCCACCGAGCTGCGCCGGATCACGCCGTGCACGTCGTAGCCCTTTTCCAGCAGAAACTCCGCCAGGTAGGAACCGTCCTGTCCGGTGATGCCGGTAATAAGCGCTGTTTTCATAGATAGATGCTCCATTCCTGTGTATTGATCGAACGGCTTATTCACGCGCTCGTCAAAGCGCGGATGCGTTTCAAAACACTCTCATACGCTGCGCCGCTGAGCCGGAGTAACAGCCGTCGCTCACAGCGCCCCGTCAGATCAACAGAACATCTGCCTGCAGGTACCTCATGCGCGGATGCATGAGACAGCCCTTATCGTCCACAGACCGGAATCCGGTCATTCAGTCCCTGAAAGGTATGCGGGCGTCCCTCTTATGACGCCTCAATCGCCCCCTTCCATCTCGGCGTAACGCCGCATGTACCACCGGTACATCTCCGGCAGCACGTCGTCCAGCGTCTGCTTCGCCTCGAAGCCTGTAAGGCTCTTGAGCTTGTCTGTGTTGGGGCAGCGGCGCATCACGCAGCCCTCCGGCGCGGGATGCACCTGTATCTCAGGGTGAAAATCAGCGATGTCCAGCACCTTGCGCAGCAGATCGATGATCCTGATCTCCTGGGTGCTGTTTCCGATATGGACGATCTGGCCGTCGCAGCGCTCGGTGCGCATCACCGCCTGCGTGGCCTTCACGCCGTCGGCCACGGAGCAGAACGCGCGGGTCTCCTCCCCGCCGAAGATCTTGAACGGGTCCTCCCGGTGATAGACGCGGCGGAAAAACTCCGGCAGCACATGGTCGAAGCCCATGCGCACGCCGTAGATGTTGTGATAGCGGATGATCCGCGAGCTGACGCCGTGTACACGGCAGTAATTGGCGGTGATGATCTCGCCGATGATCTTGCTGCCGCCGTAGGACCAGCGGGGATTGAGCACGTTGTCGATGGACAGGGGCACATCCTCTCTCGTGGGGATGAACTCCGGGTGCTCGTCCAAAAAGCTGTTGAGCGTGCCCGCGTAGGTCTCCGACGAGGACGAGAACAGAAAACCGCCGCAGTTGTCCGGCGTGCACCACTCCAGCATGTTCATCAGCGAGAGGATATTGGCCCGCAGCACGTCGTACGGCCGCTCGTAAAAGTTCTTCGTGCCGTTGATCGCCGCCAGGTGGTATATCTCGTCATAACGGCCGCTGAGCCGCTGGTAAAAGTCCTTGTTGGTCATGTCAGCGTTGAGGAACACCACGTTCTCACGCGCCAGCAGCCCCTTGAACATGTCGTCAGGAATGCCGCGGGCGTGGTTGTCGATCACGGTGACCTCCGTGTCCGCCTGTCCGGCCAGGTCGCTGGCCAGATGGTATCCGATAAAACCGCTTCCTCCGGTCACGATCACTCTCTTCATTTCAGCGCCTCCCCATCGAGCATGAAATCGCCCAGCGTGCAGATCTTCACCCCATCGCTGTGGTACAGATCCCGGCACGCGCCCCAGGCGTCCAGTATCGCGAAGCCGCCCTTACTGTGCTCGATCTCCGGGCAGCGCTGCACGTCCTGATAACGCCTGTGGTTATTCAGCACCAGCAGCACCTTGGCGTCGCGGCAAGCGTCGGCAAGGTCCGCGTACACCTGGCCCAGGCCGAGCGCCTGCATCTCCTCCCGATGCGCCACGAAGTCGTGCAGTGCCAGGCGGTAGCCCAGCGCGTGCAGCTTGCGCGCGATGTACACCGAGGAGGAGCCCCGCAGATCGGACGTCTCCGGCTGGCCCTTGAAGGCCATCCCCGAGATCGCCACGACCTTTTCATCCCCCGGCTCGCCCACATGGGCCTTCACCCAGTCCACCACGTAGTCCTCCATGGACTCGTTGAACCGCCGGCCGGCCATGATAAAGTCCTTGCTGGGGCAGTCCGGCATGTTGTTCGTGAGGATATAGGCGTCCTTTTCCAGGCACGGTCCGGCCACGAAGCCGGGCAGGGCGATGTTCGACCGGGCGTAGCCCTGGTTCGCATGGCGGATGACGCTGGCGCCGTCCACGCCGAAGGTCTGTGCCGCGATGCAGAAGGCGTTGCCGATGGCAAAGCTCATGTCCCGGTAGGTGTTGCAGTACAGCTTCACCAGCTCTGCCTCCTCCAGAGAGGCTACGGGGATGACGTAAGGCGTCATGTACCGGAAGAACCGCTGGGCGATCTCCAGGGCGCGCTCGTTGCTGCCGCTGATGATCTGGGGCAGGTGGGTAAGCTCCTCCACCGCCTTGCCCTCCACGGTCCGCTCCGGGCACATCGCCGCCAGCACCTGGTCCTCAGGTCTGCCGCACAGCTCGGACAAAAACGGCAGGACGATGTTGCGGGTGGTCCCCACCGACACGGTGGAGCGCAGGATGATCAGCTGATCGCCGTTATAGTTGCTCTCGATGGAGCGGAGCGCTGATCTTATGTAATCGAAATTCGGTTGTTTAACCCCCCCCGGCTAACAGCGGCGTCCCCACCGTGATGACAAAGGCGTCAAATCCCTTGTCCTGTGGGAAGCTCTCCACGCAGTGGAAGTTCCTACCATTCTGTCTGGCAATGAGCCTGTCCAGGCCCGGCTCAAAAAAATGCGCACGGTTCTCCCGCAGGCACGACTTGATGTGCTCGGAGATCTCCACCCCGTACACATCGACGCCGTGCTCCGCCGCCGTGATCGCCAGTGTCAGCCCCACATACCCGAGGCCGATTATCCCTATCCGCATTTGCATTCGTTCTCTCCTGTGATCAAATGATGTCTCTGTATCTTTTCAGCGCTCGTTATCCGCGCCGCCGCTCCGTTCTCTTTGGTCTTGCCGTCTGTTGAACTGCTTCTCCTTTTTCCTGAGCTTCCCCAGCTCTCTGACCGCCTCCGAACCACTTTCCTTCTCCAGGCCCTTATCGATGATTACGACATCGCTAAACGCTCTGCCCAGCGCGACGTTGATAGTCCGCGCCGCGATACTGACCTGGCTGACTCCGGCCAGAAAGCCGTCGCAACATGCCAAGGCGTACGCATCCCGAAGCACCTCCAACCCCAGCATATAATGGTGCAAAGGCCGATCGCTCTCCAGGCTGTGCGGGCCGATGTGACTGTCACTGCGGAACGTGTCCTCAAAATATACCAGTCCATCCGAAAACGCCTCTGAAAACAGCCCGGTCACATTGGCGTCGTCGGTCGCCAGGAACACCTGTTCATACTTCCCGTCGGCAAACAGCTTCTTCGTCTGTTCCACGAACTCTTGCGGGGAGACCGGCACCGGATGATTCTTGATCGTCTGGTAATAGTCGGTGCCCCTCACATGCACCCCCAGCGTCTTCTTGCCCGTGAAAATGCGGCCGAGCTCTTTTTCAAAATACGCCTTAGTTTCCGCGTTCAGCCTGATATACTTTTTATATATTCCTCCCAGCTTTGCGATCATATCGCTGTCCGCCAGGTAAGACTTTCCCGAGCCGACGCCCATATCGGAAAAGCACGTCGCATGTGTGCTGCGGCTACGGACAAGGTTTCTGTACTGAGCGACATCGAGGTAAGAGATATTGGAGACCGGCAGAAAATAATACTCGAAAACGTTGGTGGTCTTTTCATCCATCCCCGCGTCATAATAATCGAGTATCCCCTCGCCCCAATGGACGACGGGGACCATCCCCAGGCGCTCGGAGAAGTACAGGCTCTCCAGCTGAAAACGCAGATTGGCAAAAAAGCCGGTCACGCACGCCTGTTCTACGCCGATCGTGCTGTAGTAGACGGTGATGTCCGGGTCGCGTTTGCCGGGGTGCTCTATCAGCAGCGACGTTTCCCCGGCCATGGCGTCATAGTAGCCCGCGATCAACCTGGCCAGGTCAGGTGAACCGAGCTTCTGCAAGCACCGCACCAGTGTGTATAGCTTTTTTCTAGACTTCAAAAAACTAATGATCTGATCTCTCATCGGCATTATTTCCTGTCCTCTTTATACTCACGGAACGGAGTATCAAAATCCAAAAACAGATAATTGTGCCGGAACACCTGCTGTTCCACAGGGGGAGGTACCATAAAATCCCCGTACAGGTTCGTCAGGTACTCATCCATATGTTCCGGTCCATAAAGCTCAGTGTCCTCGAACGCATAGAGCGTCGGTTTTCCTAGAACGCGCTTGTCCATAGTCTCCCGCTCGCCCCAAGCTCCAACATAATCCGCCACCATGGGGCAGCTTTCATACAGTGGATCCATCAGCGCCTTTTCCAAAAGGCCGCTGAGCATATCAAGGCTCAGCAGCTTAACGAACTTTGCCGCCAGCCGCTTGAAAGCAGTCGATTTTCGAATGGAAGAGCACTTCGTCATCACCATCAGATAAAGTGTTCTTGTTTTTTTGCGCCGAAGCTTCTCCCAAAAACTGTCCGGCCGTGCTCCGTCCAGAGGAAAAATATCGATATAAATGCCTTCGATATAATCGCCATATCCCGCTTCCTTCAGCGTCGTGCGGTTATCAACGACTTTGATGAATCGAAACGGCGAGTTCTCGGTATTTCTATACCATCTCAATTCAAGAAAACTGGGAAATCGATCTTGCGGAAGCGCCGCGAGCCGCTCAAAATCAGGCCGTGGCATGGCGATATCCACATCGTCATCCCACGGTATGAATCCCCGATGCCGTCGGGCCCCCAGCGCGGTCCCACACGCTATATAATAGGTGATGTCATTCTCCACGCATATACGGTGCAGCTCTTTCAACATGGCCAGAAGTCGTCTATGCATCTTCTCTGAAAATGTCGATCCTTCCATACTTAGAACAACTCCTAAACAGCAAGCTCAGCTTTTGCATACAGAGACATGGTCCGGCTCTTTACACCTGATAAAAACCAGATATACGACCAGTATAGGCGAATAGAAAATAGCAGAAGTGCACATCAGCATGGAAATCACAAGCCAAATCATGCGATTCACTAAATAACGGTTCTCAAAAAACATGCCAAACCATATGAGCATATAGAACAAAAAACCGATGATGCCGCTCGAAACTAAAACGGTGGAGAAACCGTTCATATACTCATTTCCGATATTGTTCGAATATATGGTCGTGATGCTGTTTTCCACCAAAAAAGAATTGACATTCCCAAATCCGATCCCAAACCACTTGGCCAGGGGCGGGAGTTGCTTAAAGACCTCGATCCCCTGCAAAAGACGCAACGTTCCGGTGCTAGCACTGCCCCTTTTTACAGTAAGGACCCGCGCCCACGCTTTTTCCAGCATGCCGGTCTCGACCACTACGATAATGCCCACAACGCCGCACAGAGCAATAAGAAAGAGATGTTCTGCCTTCGCGCCGCGTTTGAATTGCATGAGCACAAACACCAGCCACAGGGGGAGAGCGACAAACAACCCGTTGGCGCTGCGTCCCAGCAGTATTGCGACTGTAGTTAGAAACACACACAGGACCCGCTTCTGATCATGAAACAAGTCACCCGACTCAAACATCGAAACAGCCATTGGAAGCAAGGCAAACTGAGCAAAATATGCTGGTTCTGGGAAGACAGACGAGTATCTCCCACCCCCAGCGTTCCTCCATGTTCTCTGCCTTGCAATCAACACATCTACATCGCCATAATCCATTGGCAAAAAGGAAATGCGAAGATAGGGATATAACTGGATATTGAACAGGGCATCCAACAGTTCCTGCAAAATCAACAGCCCGGAAAGTACGATTCCTAAAACCATAATTACATTGCATAAGACTTTTCTGCTAAACTGCGTACGACTGGATATATCGATTATATATAGAGAGATGATGAGTCTTATCCATCTGCGTGCAAAGATAACCATGCTCTGTTGTCCCCGAATGATCGCCGATATACAGGCTAAAACAAAGCAAATCGAAAAGAAAAGCAAAAACCAGCAGTGCGGACGCGCTAAGGAACAGGTCATATCTGCTCTACTACAGGAGAAAACAGACGTAGCAATGGACACAAAGATAATCATGACCATTGCAATGTCAGCCAGAGAGAGTCTCTCACTAAGAAGATTGTAGATGCTTAAAACAGGCAGCGATGCTAGCAGAACGCTAGAAAAAACTAACGACCTATGTGCACGGAAAACCAGATTCATTTCTGATCTCCTTATGAAATCACGTTTATAACTCAACTGAGTATTAATATAACGGCCAACATTCAGGCAATCGTGTCATATTCATCGAGCAAATTTTTATATTCACACTGCATTATATCTTTCATTGCTGACCAACAGTATTTCGATACATACAGTTCCCTGGCCCTAGTTCCAATCTCACGACGTAATTCTCCATCATTAAGCAGTTCGCTTAAAGCGTTATAAAATGCGTCGACATCGTAATCGATCACGATGCCAATGCCATTTTCCTCCACAATTTTATCTATCCCGGTCCCACGACAGACGATGACAGGCTTTCCCAAAGCCAGCGCCTCATAAAACTTATTCGGTGCACAGAGACGATGATTTCTGATCGTTGGCTCATATATTGCCGACAGCACTGCCGCTTTTGCTTCCAGCGTCAATACATCTGTATACTTTAATGCCCCAGAAAAGTGGAAGCATTTATATTTTTCTGATAAATTTTCAGCTATAAAAGCATAAATTCCATAACCGCCAAAAGCTATACGCAATTTGCTGTGTTGTGGATACTCCTCTAGTATTTCTCCAATCAGTCTTTGGGGTATCAAAGTACCACAATATACATAGTCGTACTCTATTTCGGTACACGGTAACTCACGTATATCCGGAGAATTGTAAATCACGATCACCTTTTTCGGTCTTGCATCTTTGATTTGCTCACGACGCTCTTCTGTGCAGATGATTGTAATATCTGCCGAATTGATAATACTGTTTTCAAAATGTGCAACAAATCGTTCTAAAAGTGTCGGAATATTATGCGCATCGACATAATAATCATAAATATCGTAAATCAATTTACTTCCATTTTTCACACAATATCTCCATGCGCAAATGCCAGAGTCAAAATCGCATGCGTGCAAAGCTATAAGCTTATCTGAGGCATTTAACTGCTTTCTCAGCCATAGAAGCCAGCCAATCAACTTTGAGATATTTCGCATCCCAAGCCCATTACTAGTTTCGTTCTCATAAAATACAAATTCAACTGTGTCCACATCCAGAAAGACTTCACTACATCTTATCGCAGCCAAACCGTCACGATTCCACGCAAAGACCTTTACTCGGTATCCCGCTTCTGTTAATGCCAAGATTTCCTTCGTAGCTCGCGAGTCATTATAAATACTAGACGCACGCACAAATCCAATCTGCTCTTTCATCGTTTATTCCTTTTTGACAGCAAAATGCATATCAACTCATAACGCCAAAAATGAATGCGCAGACAGCGAATACAAATACCGCCGTCAGTTCTTAAACACACTACAATATATCTCTTGCATCCTTGCGCTAACTACATCTTTACTGTAGGCTTCTACTTTGTTGCGGTTAGCAATTCCCATCTGCATCTGTAATTCATCATCATTTACCAGTTTTTCAAGTAACAGAGCAAATTCTGCACTTTCTGTCGGTAGACACAAAAATTCAGGTTTTAACAACTCCCGAACGCCTCTTATATCTGAACCCAAACATGGTAACCCGTCAGACATCGCCTCCATCAGGGACATTGGCAAGCCCTCTCGTTTTGACGGCAGGACAAAAATATCTGCCGCCATGTATATATTTGCCACATCCTCTCTATATCCGGAAAAAAGTACTCTACCCCCTACGCCTAATCGATTAGCCAATTTTCTGTGGTACTCAATTAAACTACCCTTACCACAAATCAAATAATACACATTATTGTTCACTATGTGAGAAATAGCCTCTATACACACACGATGATTCTTATTTTTATTTACTTCACCTACTGATAAAACTAAAATAGCCCCGAGTGGAACGCCCATTTGCATCCTTATCCTTTGCCGAGTCGCGATACTATTCAAGAATCTAGGCATTACCCCCCCCGGCTCTAACTGGAGTTCATCCGTGTATATATCGCACATCTGCTCCTGTATATTTTCCAGACTAAATGCACATATCTTTCTGCGGGCATTAGCTGCATATGCAGCTCTTATTTCTGGCGCATGATACAGTTCACATATTGCTTCAGCAACTTTTCCAGTGTCATTGTCAACTCTGAGCCCATTTTTTCCGCTCTCTACAAGATCAACGTTACCACGTATATCTGAGCAAATAACAGGTAGCCCGCTGGCCATTGCCTCCATCAGCGCAACTGGTAACCCCTCTTGCAGAGACATAAAAACGAACAAGTCACTGGCAACGCAAAGCTCTGAAATATCTAGCCGATAACCTAAGAAATGTACGTGCCCATCCAGTCCCAAATCGTGCGATCTTTCTTTCAGTTCACTCTCCAATCTTCCCTTTCCACAGATAACATATTGAATGTTATCAAACTCTTTCCTACCCTTTAATAACGCCAGTGCATCCAGAACCATCACATGATTCTTCCGAGGTATCAATTCTCCTACCGAAAGCAATACAAAATCATTCTTATGAAGTCCGAGCTCTCTACGCTTTCTTTCGCGATCTATATGAATGACGCCAAACTTTTCAACATCAACGCCAACACCAGGTACATAATATACTTTATTTGGCGCGAACTTCTTTGCCCGTTCGTAGTCCTCTTGGTTAATAGTTATCAAAACATCGGTATAACGTGCTAAAAGCCACTCCACAGGATAGTAAAGCAACCAATTCTTCAGTGGCGCACCTGTATAAAAGTGAAATCCATGCGCCGTGTAGATAACTGGCTTTATATGCGCTTTTTTGGCAGCCAAACGCGCCACCAATCCTCCCGTCGGCGTATGACAATGCACCCCTCGTACTTCTAGCTTCTCCATCAATTTTGCAAGCTGTCGGATTGCATTTAGATTTTGAAACGAGTAGGGGGATCGTTGTATATTGATCTGATGCGCTGTCACGCCCATCTGCACTAACTTTTCAGTCTCTATTCTATCCAGCGCAATATTGCTAGCACAGTGCACATCAAATCCCATCTCTTGTAACTGCCGAATATTCTCTTGTAAAAAGGTCAGAAAAAAGTGCGGCAAATGCGCAACAATCAAAAAATTTCCCCTTACCATATATATGTGTCTCTCATCATATACTTCTTATTCCTTCGGCAGATGTGCGCCTTCCTTTACATCCTTGCGCAGCAGGACCTTCTTCAGCGTGATCCAGAATATCTTCCAGTCCGTAGCGAAGCTCACATGCTCAAGGTACTCCCGGTCATACGCCGCCTTTTCCTCGTCCGGCACCAGGTCCCGGCCGTTCACCTGCGCCCAGCCCGTCAGGCCCGGCCGCAGCTGGTATACTCCCATCGCCTTCCGCAGTGCGTGCACCGTCTCCTCCTGCGGGATCAGCGGTCGCGGTCCGATCAGGCTCATCTTTCCCGTCACCACCTGCAGCAGCTGCGGCAGCTCGTCCAGGCTCGTGTTCCGCAGCACCCGCCCCAGACGCGTGATATACTCCTCGCTGTTGGCAAACTGTCCCGCCGCCACATACTGCGGCGCGCTGCTCTTCATGCTCCGGAACTTCGTCAGCGTGAACGTCTCCCCGTCCTTCCCTATCCGCTGGTGACGGAACAGCACCGGCTCGCAGGGACTGGATATTTTGATCGCGCACGCGATCAGGATCATCGGTACCGCCAATATCACTAATGACAACAGCGCCAGCACGAAGTCCGCGCCGTACTTCACCTTCAGATACCGCCGCTGGCGCGCCGTCAACGTATACGCCCGCATCTTCACGCCGCCCTCCAGCATGCCCATACAGACAGAACAGCGGGAACGCAACTCGCCAGCGCCAAGGCGGACGCCGTGATGTCGAACGTCCTCTTCACGGCGCTGTATGCCGGCTTGTCCCCTATATCACCCAGCGGCTCGACGTAATGCTCCCCCGTCTTTTCGTAGGGCAGTATCACCGCCGCGCTCCGGGTCTGTTCTCTCTTCTCTCTTCCCATCTCTTCCGCTGTTCCGCCTGTCTCTTGCCGTTATGACATATTAGAATTTGGAAACAAAAGTATATCTTCTTCTTTGATAAGTTTAACTTACGGGCAACGAATACGCACCACACCGCAGGGAGCGGCGCATGTTCGCCGCCCATAAGCTACAGACATACTTATAACTCATAGCATTATAATGTTTTTACCTCATATTGTCAACTACATATATGTCAGGGCGGCAGGCTGACAGACACAATACTTTGTCGTTTTTTACAAATCGCAACAACATTTTGTAGGATCCCTCGGCGGCATGGCTCTGCCGCGACGAAACACGGCGCCCTTCGGCTCGTCACACCGAAGGGCACCGTATTCTGTTGTTCTGTCCGCCGTGTCAGAGCTTCATGCACACGTCCCAGGCGTTCCAGATGACGTTGCGCAGATTGCCCCAGGCGACGCAGGTGCCCGCCCGGTGGATGTGGCTGCCCTTCTCCCCCAGGGGCGCGGGCTCGAAGCCCACGGCGTTGACCACGCTGTCGCAGGCAAGGTCGAAGCTCTTGCCGTCCTTGCCCTTGACGGTGACGGCCCCGTCCCGGATGTCGGTGATGGTGGACTTCAGGTACACCGGCACCTTCCGGAAGGCCAGCGCATCCCGCAGGAAAGAGCTGTTGGCAAGGCACGTGCCCGGCGCGGTGATAAGGTCGTTCGCCATTTCCACGATCACCGGGTGCTTTCCCTGCAGGCTCAGCTCATAGGCCGCCTCGCAGGCAGACTGTCCGCCGCCCAGGAACACCACGGTATCCCCGGCGTCATCCCCCAGCAGCAGCTGGGTGAAGCTGATGGTCTTTTCAAATCCGGGGATGGGCAGGGTCTTGGGCTTGGAGCCGGTGCACACGATCACCTCGTCGAACTCGCCCACCAGCGCGGCCGGGTCCTCCACGGAGGTGTTCAGCCGTATCTCCACGCCGGCCTTTGAAAGCTCCCGCTCATACCAGGCCAGCAGCCGCTTGTCCGCGTCCTTGAAGGACATGGCTGCGGCGGTGATATACAGCCCTCCCAGCTTGTCCCCTTTCTCGAAGAGCACCGGCGTGTGGCCCCGCTGGTGAAGCACCAGGGCGCACTCCATGCCGCCGATGCCGCCGCCGATGACCGCCACCTTCTTGGGGGTCTTGGCCTGCACGATCTTATATTTCTTGTGCTGCATGGTGGGCGGGGTCAGGGCGCAGCGGGCCAGGTGCAGGGCGTCGGGCAGGCTCTGGGTGTTGGCCGTGCCCTCGCTCTTGGCGAAGTTGAAGCAGCCGTTGTGGCAGCCGATGCAGGGCTTTATCTCCTCCTCCCGGCC
>CANPXW010000012.1 GCA_947587025.1 uncultured Oscillospiraceae bacterium | reverse complement strand
GGGTTGTGGCAGAACTCCAGCTGGCCGGACTCCTCGCCGATCTCGAACATGGGGAAGTCCACGATCCAGCAGAACTCATAGCGCTTCTCGTCCATGTGGCCGGGCACGGCCGCGCCCAGCATCTTCAGGGCCACGCCCGCAGTCTTGCGGGCGGCGTCGGGAGTGCCGGCGGCGATCAGGGCCAGGCTGCCGGGGGCCATGCCCAGCTCCTTCAGAGCCTCCTCGTGGCCTACGAGGAACTTGGCCACGCCGCCCACCAGCGCGCCCGTGTCGTCCATGCGCACCCAGTAGGGCTTCTGGCCGGCCTGCACCGCCACGTCGTCGCAGAGCTTTTCGATGTGCTTGCGGGTCAGCTCCGAGCCGGTGCAGGGCACGATCTTCACCATGGCCGCGTCCTGGAAGGGCTGGAAGCCCTCGGTGGACTTGGCCAGGGCGGTCATATCCTTCACGGTCAGGTCGATGCGCAGATCCGGCTTGTCGGTGCCGTAGGTGTCCAGCGCGTCGTTGTAGCTTATCCGCCGGAAGGGGGGCTTGGAGGCCACGTCGTAGGTGCCGTACTTGGCGAAGATGGGCGGGAACACGTCCTCTATCACGGCGAAAACGTCCTCCTGGGTGGCGAAGGCCATCTCCATATCCAGCTGGTAGAACTCGCCGGGGGAGCGGTCGCCCCGGGCGTCCTCGTCCCGGAAGCAGGGGGCGATCTGGAAGTACCTGTCGAAGCCGGAGGTCATCAGCAGCTGCTTGAACTGCTGGGGGGCCTGGGGCAGGGCGTAGAACTTGCCGGGGTGCTTTCTGGCCGGCACCAGGTAGTCACGGGCGCCCTCCGGGCTGGAGGCGGTGAGGATGGGGGTGGTGATCTCCAGAAAATCGTGGGCGATCATGGCGTTTCGCAGCGCTGCCACCACGTTGCAGCGCAGGATGATGTTCTTTTTCACCGCCGGGTTGCGCAGGTCCAGATACCGGTGCTTGAGCCGGATGGTCTCGTCCGCCTCCCGGCTGCGGTTGATCTCAAAGGGCAGCTCGTTATAGTGGCAGCGGCCCAGCACCTCCACCTTCTCGGGCACGATCTCCACGTCCCCGGTGGGGATTTTAGGATTTTTGCTGTCCCGCTCCCGGACCGTGCCGGTGACGGAGACGGTGCTCTCCTTGGTGATGGCCCGGAAGGTCCTGACCATATCCTCGGTCTCGGCCACCACCTGGGTGACGCCGTAAAAGTCCCGTATCACCGCGAAGGCCAGGGCGGAGCCCACCTCCCGGACGTTCTCCAGCCAGCCGACGATGGTGGCCTTTTGGCCCACGTGCTCCATCCGGAGCTGGCCGCATGTATGGGTGCGCATCTGTGTCATAGCTTGTTAACTTCCTTTCACAGGCTTCACGAGCCTGGCTTTGCTCTTCAAAATGATGGCGGCTGCCTCGGCGGGAGTGACGGTCACCTGCTGGCCGGTGCGCAGGTCTTTCAGACCCACGGTGCCGGAGGCGGCCTCGTCGCCGCCCACCACTGCGGCGTAGGGCACGGCCAGCTTGTCCGCGTAGGCGAACTTGGCCTTGACCTTCTTCCGCTCGGCGTACACCTGGGTGCGCACGCCCTCGGCCCGCAGTGCGGCGGCGCAGCGCACGGCCCAGTCCATGTCCTCCCCCAGGGGGATGATGAGCGCGTCACAGGGGGCGGTGGGCAGCTCCTCGTTGAGCAGCCCCTGCTCCTGGAGGATGTAGAACAGCCTCGTCACGCCGATGGACAGGCCCACGCCGGGCAGCTTTTGGCTGGTATAATACCCGGCCAGGTCGTCGTACCGGCCGCCGGAGCAGATAGAGCCCACCTCCGGATAGTCCAGCAGCTGGGTCTCGTACACCATGCCGGTGTAATAGTCCAGCCCCCGGGCGATGGTCAGGTCCACCCGCCAGGCATGGTCCGGCACGCCCAGCCCCGGCAGCAGCGCCGTGACGGCGCGCAGCTCGGCAAGGCCGGCGTCCAGGGTCTCATTTTTCCCGGCCAGGGCGTCCAGGGTGGCCATGGGGTCGGCGCTGGTGAGGATGTCCAGAAGCTGGTCCGCCTTGTCCGGACCCATGCCCAGCTCCGTCAGGATGGCGGCCACCTTCTCCCGGCCGATCTTCTCCAGCTTGTCCACCGCGCCCAGCACAGCGGCGGCCTGCTCTCCCACGCCCAGCAGCGCGAACAGGCCGTTTAAAATTTTCCGGTCGTTCATGCGGATGCAGAACCGCTCGATGCCCAGCCGGCGCAGGGCCTCGCAGATGACGGCGGGCATCTCCGCGTCGTTGGCGATGTCCAGCGCGCCGTCGCCGATCACGTCGATGTCCGCCTGGTAGAATTCCCGGAAGCGGCCCCGCTGGGCCCGCTCCCCCCGATAGACCTTGCCGATCTGATACCGGCGGAAGGGGAAGGCCAGCTGGCCGTAGTTCATGGCCACATACTTGGCCAGGGGGACCGTCAGATCAAAGCGCAGGGCCAGGTCGGTGTCTCCCTTGGAAAAGCGGTAGATCTGCTTTTCCGTCTCGCCGCCGCCCTTGGCCAGCAGCACCTGAGCCGACTCCACGGCCGGGGTGTCCAGGGCCGTGAAGCCGTACAGCTCGTAAGTTTCGCGCAGCACGCGCATCACCGCGTCCATTTGGGCCTGGGGCCCCGGAAGCAGCTCCATAAACCCGGACAGGGTCCGGGGTTTGATCTTCTCCATGAATGTTCCCCGCTCAGTTCTTTTTGGGATTGACGATGTCACGCCATGCAAAGTCGCCCCGGCGCAGGCCCTGGACCAGGATCTCCGCCGTGGCCATGTTGGAGGCGAAGGGGATGTTGTGGTTGGCGCACAGCAGGGCGATCTCATTCACCGGGCCGAACAGCTCCGGGTGGTAGGGGTCAGCGAAGTAAAGCACCAAGTCGATCTCGTTGTAGGCGATGCGGGCGCCGATCTGCTGGATGCCGCCCTGAGCCGAGCCCATGTACAGGTGGATGGGCAGGCCCGTGGCCTCGCTGACCAGCTTGCCCGTGGCATTGGTGGCCACGATGTTGTGCTCGGCCAGGATGCCGCAGTAGGCGATGCAGAACTGCACCATCAGCTCTTTTTTGCCGTCATGTGCCATAAGTGCGATGTTCATAGAGATGTCTCCGATCTATAGATTCAACATGTCCGAAGGCATGATGTTTGGCGAGTGTTTGTCTTTACTGCAGGTACGTCAGCTCCCGCTCGTTGGCCTGGGTGGCCTGGCGGAACTCGAAGAAGTAGCGCAGCACGTCCTGGGCCAGCAGGGATGTGTTGGCGCCGAAGGAGCCGTTCTCCACCGCCACGGCGATGGCGATCTCCGGGTCCTCATAGGGGGCGTAGCAGATGAAGAAGGCGTCGGCGGTGCTGGAGTTGGTCTCGGTGGTACCGGTCTTGGCGGCCACCTCGTAGGGGAAATCCCGGAACTGCGGCTGGGCGGTACCTTCCGTGACCACGCCCCGCATCCCGGAGTGTATCAGGTCCCACATGTACTGCTCCAGCTTGACCTCGCTCATGACCTCCGGCTCGCGCTCATACACGCTCTCGGAGTAGTCGTAGCTGGAGGCAGACTTGAGGATGGAGCAGCTGTAGGTCTTGCCGCCGTTGGCAAGGCTGGCGGCGTACCGGGCCAGCTGCAGAGGCGTCAGGCCGTGCACAGACTGGCCTATGGCGGCCAGCAGGTTGTCGGCGGAGTACCAGTTGGCGTCGCGGGTGCCGGCCCACAGCTCCGCCTTGTAGGCCTTGGAGGCCACGTGGCCCTTCTCCTCGTAAAGCTCTATGCCGGTGCTCTCGCCCAGGCCCAGCAGGGCGGCGTACTTGTCGATGCGGTCGATCTCCGCCCGGTCGCCCATGGTGAAGAAGTAGTAGTTGCAGCTGTAGGTGATGGCCTTGTCCACCGTGACGGGACCGTGGATGCCGGAGCAGCGGGCCACGAAGCCCGCGTCGGCGTATTTGTCGTAAAGGCCGGTGCAGGTGATCTCCTCCGTGGCGCTGACCAGATGCTCCGCCAGGGCGGTGATGGCCACGCAGGGCTTGAAGGTGGAGCCGGGGGAGTACATGCCCTGCAGGGCCCGGTTCATCAGGGGGTTGGCCTCGTCCTCGATGAGGGTGGCATAGTCGTCCCAGAAGGTCTCCAGGTTGAAGGAGGGGTAGCTGGCGATGCACAGCGGCTCGCCGGAGTTGACGTCCACTGCCACGATGGCGCCGCCGGTGATCAGCTCCTTGATCTTGTCCCGCTGGCCCTGGAGCAGATACATGGCGTTGCGGTCTGCGGTCTGGATGTTGGCATCCTCGATGTAGTTTGCCAGCGCCGCCTCCGCCACGCCCTGCATCTCGATGTCCAGGGTCAGGTAGATGTTGTTGCCCGGCTGGGGCATTTTGGAGTAGCTGGTGCCAGTGATGATGCCCTCGCTGGTGCTGGTGACCTCCATCTTGCCGTCCGTGCCGTGGAGCAGCTCCTCGAATGCGGCCTCCGCGCCGGCCTGGCCCACGATGGCGTTCATGGGGTAGCCCAGCTCGCTGTATTTCTTATACTGGGTGTCGCTCATGGCGCCGGTGTAGCCCAGGATGTGGGGCGCGTAGGAGGTGTTGTACTCCCGCATGTAGCTGACCTGCACGTCGAAGCCGTCCAGGTCCGCCTCCATCAGGGACGTGATGGTGTTGATGGACACGTCCTGGGCGAAGATATAGTCGGCGGTGGGCACGATATAGCGCACGTTCACCGCGTAGCGTATGGCAGCGATGATGCGCATGTCCTGGGCGCTGTAGTTGCCGTCGATGCCGTAGCGGGTGCGCATCATGGCCATCACCTCCACGGCGGAGGCGTCCAGGGGCAGATCGTTCTGCTCCAGCCAGCCGTTCATCAGCGTGGACTGCCAGATGCTCATCTCCTCGAATTCCCAGGGCGGGTCCTGGGAGATGGGCAGCTCGTCGTTGTAGCTGTCGCCGTTGGCGTCGATGATCTGGCACATCTGCAGGATGCGGGCGTTGATCTCGTTGTCGTCCAGGCCGGAGTAGAACAGCTTGTTCACGTCGATGAGCAGGTTGTTGCAGTTGCGGTTGGATACCAGCAGCCGGCCGTACCGGTCCATGATGTTGCCCCGCGCCGCCACCACGTCCTCCTCGGAGTGGATGGAGTTGATGGACTCCTCATAGTATCGGTTGCCGTCCACGATCTGCAGTTGATAGAGTTTGACAAAGAAGATGCTCAGCACAGCGAAGACGAAAATGCCCAAAACGGCCAGCCGTCCGGTGCTTATCAGCTTTCTCATAGAAACACGTGCCTCGCGTAAGCCGCGCCCGCAGGCGCGTTATAGGGTGGATGCGTCACCGGCCCATGGGGCGGGCGGCGATGAGCTTGCAGGGGAAATACAGGGGCAGGGACCAGACCAGGCCGATCAGCGTCTGGAGCAGGCCCATGCGCAGCACCGGCCAGCTCTCCCGGCCGGGCAGATAGACGCTCAGAAACGCCCTCGTGTCCTCGCTGACCAGAAACAGGAACCGGAACATCTGGCAGAAGGCCGTCACGGCCAGGGCCAGCAGCGCCAGCGCCACATAGGACATGAAGCCCCGGTGGAACATGTACTTGCCCAGCACGCCGGCGAAGAAGCCCACGGCGGGCATCAGCACGGTGAACATCACCACGTTCTGGGTGCCCATGTCCGCGAAGTATCCGGCGGCCAGGCCCACGAAGCCGCCCCAGACGCCGCCCTCGAACAGGCCCACGCCCGCCACCACCGCCGGCACCAGCAGGGGCTTGACGCCGAACAGCGCCGCCTGGGACAGGATGAGGTTCTGCAGGATGAACACCACCGCCAGCAGCACGCCGTACACGATGGCCCGGCGCAGCTTGCTCAGGTCGATAAGGTCAAGCAGCATGGCATATCACTCCTGGGTGACGAAGTCGGTGATGATGAAGACCTGGCTCAGACTGCCCAGGTCGCAGGCCGGCTCCACCACGCCGTACATGGACTGGCCGTTGCCCTCGCTGAGCACGGCGTTGATGTAGCCGATGATGAGCCCCTGGGGGATGGAACCTCTGCCGGAGGTGAGCACCGCCTCGCCCTCCACCAGCTGGGCGTTCTCGGAAAGGTAGGTCAGGCGCAGCTGGTCCTGCTGCATCAGGGCGAAGTCGCCCACGCACATGCCCACCGCGCCGGCCTCGCCCACCAGCGCGCCCACGTCGATGGCGGAGTCCACCAGCGTGCGCACCGTGCACCAGCTGTCGCCCACCTCGATGATCTGGCCCACCAGCGCGCCGTACTCCGTTATCACGCAGTCGCCCACGTCGATGGGATTGGTAGCGTTGTTCTCGCCCTTGGAGATGCGGAAGGTGCTCTCCCAGTTGGAGCCGGACCACTCGGTGATCTTGGCGGACTCGAGAACGTAGTCGGTGTGCTTCTCCTTGAACTCCAGCAGCCCCCGCAGGCGCTGGTTCTCCTCCTCGTTCTCAGCGGCGTTGATGGCCGCCTGCTGGGCCTGGGCCAGCTGGGCCCGGAGGGAGTTGTTCTCCGCCACCAGCTGGTCGTATTTGTAGATATAGCCGTAGATGCCCTCTATCCACTCGATGGCGGAGGAGGCGGCCTGGGCCACGGGGCTGGATACCGCGCCGGAGAAGTTGGCGAAAAGCCCCGCCCGGCCGTTCAGCAGCGTGGTGGCCAGCACCACCACCAGCACCACGGCGATGACGGCCGCGCCTACGCGCAGGCCGTATTTTTTGATGTAATCCTTCAATGCAGCTTGACTCCCGCTTCTGAAAGCATGTTCCCCAAAAGGCACAGGGGCAGGCCCACCACGTTGAAAAAGTCTCCCTCGATGCGCTCCACGTATATCCCCGCCCGGCCCTGGTAGCCGTAAGCGCCGGCCTTGTCCATAGGCTCGCCGGTGGCCACGTAGGCGTCGATCTCGGCGTCGGTCATCTCCCGGAAGAACACCCGTGTCACGGCCATGCGGGTATTGCAGACATACGGGCGGGAAGACCGCACCAGGCTCACGCCGGTATACACCCGGTGCTCCCGGCCGGAGAGCAGCCGCAGCATCCGCTTGGCATCCGCCTCGTCATGGGGCTTGCCCAGGATCCGGCCGTCGAGCTCCACCACCGTGTCCGCGCCTATCACCAGCGCCTTGGGGCGCATTTTGGCCACCTGCTGTGCCTTCTGCAGGGACAAAAACCACACCGTCCGGCCAGCGTCCGCCTCGTCGGGAGGCACCTCCGGTCCCGGCGCGGGGATGACCTCAAAGGGCAGGCCAAAATATCCCAAAAGCTCCCGTCTCCGGGGGGAGGCGGAGGCAAGTATCAGCTCCATAGCGCTCCTTTCTGGTAGGCGCCCCGGCTGGCGTTGGTGGGCAGATAGTTGTTTTTCGCCTTGTACCGCTCGGTCACGTTCACGCACTCCCGGGGGCTCTCCGTGGTGAACAGCAGCCGCAGCCCCCACAGCCCCGCTCCGGAGTACACCTCCGGATGGTCGGCCAGGAAGGTCTTGCGGGCGTCGAAGACAAGGTTCCGGCAGCCGAACTCCTTCACCACCGGGTAGACGCTGCCGAAGGCGTCTCCCATACTGGTGGGCGTGACGCAGCTGCAGCGGCCGGCGCTGTTGCGTATGATGCAGTGATGGGTGATCATCACCGGCAGCCGGCCGTAGACCACCATCTCGGTGGGCACGCTCTTGGCCAGCTCTCCCACCTGGCGTGCAGTCAGCTCCCCGGACGCGGCGACGGAGGCAAAGCCTCCCCGGCCGAGGAACTTCAGCGTCCAGGAGTTGGCGGCGTTCAGGCCCAGGTCCCCCCGCATGGTCAGCCCCGCCTGACGCACCGCCGGCAGCAGGCCCAGGTTGCCGATGAGCGCCTGGGTCACGCCCCGCCCCTTCAGCGCCTCCAGCAGCTCCAGCAGCACTGGCTGCTCCGCCTCGGACACCACCCAGGGCAGCGCGGCGGCGATCTCGGCGCCCCGCTCCAGGAAGGGGGATATATCGGCGGAACCGGCGGCCAGCAGCTCCGCCGGCACGTACACCAGGTCCGGTCCCGTGGCGGCCAGCTCCGCCGTCAGCTGCTCGGGCCGGGTCACCTGCAGGATGAGCTTGGGCGCGCCGGCCGTATCCAGGCCCTCCGGCCTGGGCGGCATCTCGCCCACGGTCACCTCCGCCCGCTCCCGGCGCTGCGCGCCGATCTGCTTCAGCAGGGCCTTGCGGGCGTCCTCCACCGCCTCGTCCGGGTAATCCAGCCCCGGCTCCACGGCGCAGTTGACCTCCGTGCAGCTGAAGGGGGTGCCCCCGGTGCGGTACAGGATCTCCCGTACCCGGGCGTCGGACACGCCCAGCCTGTCCAGCTTCAGCGGCTCAAAGCCCTTGTATACCGCCCGGTGGCCCTGCTCGTCCTCTGCGGCGAACAGCGCCGGCTGGCCGGCGCGCATCACGGCGTAGAGCTTCACCGGCACCCGGCGCAGCTCGCTGCCACGGTAGCTTTTGCGTATCTCGGAATAAAACCGGCCGCTTATCCGGTCGGCGGGCGCCGGCTGGGCGAACATCTCCTGGCCCGGCTCCCCGTTCAGGTAGCCGTCGGACAGGCCGGTGGCCCCGAAGGCGTTTTGCAGATAGCCGCGCTCGTCCTCGGAGGGGGTCAGCTTCTCCCGGATGGCCCGGGCGTAGATGCGGGTGGCATAGGCCACGTACTCCGGCGACCGGCCCCGGCCCTCGATGACGGCGCAGGCCAGGCCGATGGTCTCCAGGGCCTCCATGTGGTCCACCAGGCACTGGTCGGCCATGGCAAGAGGCGTCTCGTCCATCCGGCCGCCCAGGGAGAACCGGCCCCGGCAGGGCCTGGTGCAGAGCATGGCGTTGTCGCTCTTGTGCTCGTGGGCCAGCGCGCCCATGTAGCACTGGCCGCTGTGGGCCACGCACACGGGCCCGTGGACCACCACGCCCGTCTGGATGGGGCTGCCCTTGGCGATGGCGGCGATCTGTTCCAGGCTCAGCTCCGGGGACAGCAGCACCCGGCTCAGACCCATGGCCGCAGCCGCAGCCGCCCCCGCCAGGCTGTCCACCCCCAGACGCACGTCCCCCCACAGGGGCATGTCCGGCAGCACCCGGCGCAGCAGATCTATGAAGCCCACGTCCCGCACCACCAGAGCGTTGGCGCCCTCACGGGCGGCGAATACCGCCAGCTCCAGCGCCTTGGGCAGGCTCTCGTCCGTGTACAGCGCGCAAAGGCTCACCGCCGCCCGGCAGCCCCGGATACGGCAGTAACGCAGGCACTCGGACAGCGCGTCCCTGTCCATATCCCGCTCTCCCTTGCCGGGCGCGGTCAGGCCCTCGCCTATGTATATTGTGTCCGCCCCGCTCTGCACTGCGGCCATCACCGCGTCCATGCTCCCGGCGGGGGCAAGAAGCTCCAGCATGCCGACCCTCGCCGCCATGGCCGGCACCCGGTCATGGCGCTCCAATGTAATGTATATAATCCATTTTATTATAAACAAAAGCGGGCCGTAAAACAAGAGCAAATCCTGATTTCTGGGTGCTGTAGAAAAAAGTTCACAATTGGTCCCGCAGGGCTTCCAGCAGGCCGTAAGGCACGGCCAGACCGCCGTCTATCCCCGAGCCCATCCGGATGTGGGGCTTCCGGTCCCCGTGAAAATCACTGCCGCCGGTAACGGCCATGCCCAGACGGTCCGCCGCCGCCAGCAGGGCCCGGGTCTGGGCGGGGGAATAGCCGGAGTAGTACGCCTCTATGGCGGCGCAGCCCGCGTCGCAGGCCGCGTGCAGGAAGGCCTCCCGCTCCGCGTCATCAAGGCCGTACTGGTACGGGTGGGCGACGCAGGCGATGCCCCCGGCCCGCCGGATGGCGTCCACCGCCTGCTCCAGGGGCATCCGCCGCCGGGGCTGGTAGTACATCCCGCCCTTGTTCAGCCACCGGTCCAGGGCGTCCTGCACCGAGTCGGCGCGGCCGGCCTGCACCAGCAGCGCGGCCATATGGGGCCGGCCCAGCACCGCGCCGGGAAAGGCGGCGCGCAGCGCGTCCATGGAAAGGGGGAAGCCGTCCGCCGCCATGGCCTGTACGATGGCCTCGTTGCGCCGCTCCCGCTCCTGCCGGAACCACTCCAGCGCCGCCGCCAGCACCGGCGCGGCCGGGTCGATGAAGTAGCCCAGGATGTGCACTCCGATGTCCCGGTACCCGGCGGACACCTCCACGCCGGGGACCACCTCCACCCCCAGCTCCGCCCCGGCAGCCAGGGCCTGGGGCAGGCCCGTGGCGGTGTCGTGGTCGGTGACGGCGATGGCCGCCAGGTCCAGCGCTTTCGCCAGCTCTACTGCCCGACGGGGCGTGTATGTCCCGTCCGAGGCGGTGGTGTGTATGTGCAGATCGATCAGCCGCTCCATGGTGTTTGCCTCCCAGCGCTCGTTTTCGGCTATTATAATGATCATCACATAGCGAAAACGATCAGGACCGATCGTTTTCGCTGCCAAACGGGTCGTTTGGCAGCAAATGATCCAAGGATCATTTGCGCGATGCTCATTGCAATGAATATCTGGCAAAACAGCATAGCTGTTTTGTCCAGCCGCAAAGCGGCTCGGCGCAACGCCTTACGGCGTTTCGCCATCAGATGATCATTATAGCATAAACAAGCAAAACTTGTAACTGCCTGCCGAAGATGCTATAATACCACAGTAAAGACCAAAGATAAGGACGGCCCGTATGGACGAGACCAGGCGCAAACTGAATACGCCGGCGCTGCTGGCGGTGCCGGTGCGGGACGCCCGGCTGCTGCTGGACGCGGCGGACGGGGACTGCGCGCTGCTGTATCTGCACATCCTGGAAAACGGCGGGGTGCTGGATACGGCGCTGGCGGCGCAGACCCTGCGGCTGTCGGAGCGGGCGGTACAGGGCGTGGCCGGCCGGCTGGAGCGGCTGGGCCTGCTGGCCCCGGCGGAGGAGCGTCCGGCGGGCGCGGCCCGGGAGCTGCCGGAGTACCAGGCGGCGGACGTGGTGCGCCGCAGCCAGTCCGACCCCGGCTTTCAGGCCCTGGTGGAGGAGACCCAGCGGATACTGGGCCGGGTGCTCACCTCCACGGACCTGAAAAAGCTGTTCGGCATATACGACGACCTGGCCCTGCCGGCGGACGTGATCATGCTGCTGGTGCACCACTGCAAGGAGGACCACGACGAGCGCTACGGCGCGGACCGTCATCTGGGCTTCGCGGCCATCGAAAAGGAGGCCTGCGTCTGGTTCGACAAGGAGCTGGTGACCTACGAGCAGGCGGAGGAATACCTGGCCCGCCTGCGGGAGCGGAAGACCCTGGCAGCGGAGGTACAGCGGGCCATGGGCATCCGGGGCCGGGAGCTCTCCGCCACGGAGCGGCGGTATGTGACCAGCTGGATAGAGATGGGCTTCGGTCCCGAGGCGCTGGCCCTGGCTGCCGACAGGACCGTCACCAATACCGGCCAGCTGAAGTGGCGGTATATGGACTCCATCGTCCGGTCCTGGCACAGCAAGGGCCTGCACACGGTGGACGAGATAGAGCAGGGGGACAGAAAGCCCTCCTCCGCGACGCGGCAGACCGCCGGCTCCGCCCCCGACGCCAGGGAGCTGGAACGGATGAAAAAGCTGCGGGAGAAGCTCCGCAGTCAGTAAAGGACGGAACAGATGGACGGAAAGCTGCTGGCCATCGCCAGAGAGGAAAAAGAGGACATCCGCCGCCAAGCCATCCGTACCGACCGCCAGCGGCGGCAGGAGGTCTACGCCAAAGTGCCCGAGCTGCGGCAGGTGGACGGCCAGCTGGCCGCGCTGGTGGGCCGCACGGCGGCCTCCGCCGTCAGCGGCGGCCGGGACCTGGACGCCATCCGCCGCCAGAGCCTGGAGCTGCAGGCCAAGCGGGCGGAGCTGCTGGTGGAGAACGGCTGGCCCATGGACTGGCTGGACGGGGCCTGGAGCTGCCCCAAGTGCCGGGACACGGGCTATGTGGACGGGCGCATGTGCTCCTGCCTGAAGGCGCTTTACGACAAGGCCCAGACACGGGAGCTGTCCGCGCTGATGAAGCTGGGCAGCGAGAGCTTCGGCACCTTCGACCTGGGCCTTTACGACGACCGGCCCGACCCGGCCTCCGGCATCGCCCCCCGGTCCCAGATGGAGACCGTGTTCGGCGTCTGCTGCGACTACGCCCTGGGCTTTTCCAAGAGCCGGCTGGATCTGCTGTTCCGGGGCGGCACCGGCCTGGGCAAGACGTTTCTGGCCGCCTGCATCGCCAGGGAGGTAGCCTGCCAGGGCTTCTCGGTGGTGTACGAGACGGCGGCAGACGCCGCCCGCACCTTCGAGCGGGAGCGCAGCTTCCGGGACGAGCAGGACGCCGCTGAGGCCAGAGAGCAGGCCCGGCGGATGGCCGGGTGCGATCTGCTGATACTGGACGATCTGGGCACGGAGACGCTCACCGACCCCATCCGCAGCGCCCTGTACGAGCTCATCAACGGCCGGCTGTGCGCCCGGCGGCGCACCGTCATCACCACCAACCTGACCGCCGCCCAGGTGGCCCGGCGCTACGGCCCCCAGCTGGCCAGCCGCCTGGAGGGGGAGTATCAGACCCTCACCTTCGCCGGCTCTGACATCCGGATACTGAAAAAAGAGCGCGGCCTGGAGTAAAATCCGGCCGCGCCCTTCTTATTTCTGTTTAGTAGTTTTCTGCGTGGACCTCAAAGTAGGCCATGGGGTGGTTGCAGGTGGGGCAGACCTCCGGGGCGTTGGTGCCCACGGCGATGTGGCCGCAGTTGCGGCACTCCCACACCTTCACCTCGCTCTTGGCGAACACCTGAGCCATCTCCACGTTCTTCAGCAGGGCGCGGTAGCGCTCCTCGTGGTGGCGCTCGATGGCGCCCACCAGACGGAACCGGGCGGCCAGCTCATGGAAGCCCTCCTCGTCGGCGGTCTTGGCAAAGCCCTCGTACATGTCCGTCCACTCGTAGTTCTCCCCGTCCGCTGCGGCGGCCAGGTTCTGGGCGGTGTCGCCGATGCCCTCCAGCTCCTTGAACCAGAGCTTGGCGTGCTCCTTCTCGTTGTCGGCGGTCTTCTGGAACAGGGCCGCGATCTGCTCGAAGCCCTCCTTCTTGGCCTTGGAGGCAAAATAGGTGTACTTGTTGCGGGCCTGGCTCTCGCCGGCAAAGGCGGCCCACAGGTTCTTCTCGGTCTGGGTCCCAGCGTACTTCGTCATCATTCAGTCTCCTTTTCTTCAAAAATTTCGTTTTCGGGCGCCCCAGGGCGCTTTTGTTTTGCCTGACAGGCGGGGCACAGCCCCTCGAATATCATCCGGTGGCGCTCCACCGCAAAGCCGGTGTCCGACTCCACCTGCCGGTCCAGCAGCTGCCGGTAGGCCAGGGGCGCGTCGGTCACCGCCCCGCAGCCGACGCAGAACAGGTGGTAGTGCTTGTCCCGGCGCAGATCGTACCGGTCGGCGCTGGGCACCTTCACGTGGGTGATCTCCCCGGCCTCGGCCAGCACGTTCAGGTTGCGGTACACCGTACCCCGGCTGATTCGCTCGTCCCGCTCCCGCACGGCCAGGTAGATGTCGTCGGCGCTGGGGTGGTCGGTGCGGGAGCGCACCGCCTCCAGCACCAGCCGGCGCTGTCTCGTATCCCGGGTGGGCATGGAACGCACATCCTTTCTTTGATATTAGGACTTAATACTAATATACCACCTTTTCCCCGTTTGTCAAGTGTTTTGTAAATAGTTTTTGCAGCCCGGCACGGCCCTATCCTTGCCATCGGCGGGAATATGTGCTATTCTGCTGTTGGCGCTTCGGCGCCAGGGCGCTGCAAAGCGGCAGGCGGTCAGTCACACTCCCCGGAAGGGGGTGAGGCATATGCCTATCACATTGACGTTACATATCGGAAGATACACGATAACGCTGACTGTGAAAAGGACGAACCGCCACCCGGCACGGTGACGGTTCGTCTGAACTATAACCCAACGGGCTGACCGCATGTCGCAGCGCCCTTTTTCATCCCTATTATAGACCGGCCCGGGCCGCGATGTCAAGCCTCTTCCTGTCCGTTTTGTTCCGGTTCCGGTCTTTTATACGCCAGCAGATCACCGGGGGCAACGTCCAGATACCAGCACAGCTTACACAGAAGCAGCGCATCTATGCGTTGGAAGCTGTTGCGGCAGTAGCGGTTGAAATTGGTCCGGGGTATGTCCAGGTCCTTGCAGATACGGTTTTTTGAGATGCCTCTTTCCCGCAAAACGCAGTCAATATTGAGCGAAAGCGTTCCGTAGTCCATCCTGATATACCCCCTTCCCAGGATGGACTGATTATATCCAGGAATATACTATATAAGTAATTCGCTATATAATACCTCACTATATTGTCAATCCCCTTTGAATATGCTATACTCTGCCAGAAGGGGGTGATGCGGCTATGGCTGACTATCAGAAAATGTACTACATCCTCTGCGACGCGGCGTCCAAGGCGCTGGACTTCGTACTGGATACACCGGAGGCGGCGGAGCAGATACTGCGCCAGGCTCTGGCCCACGCGGAGGACGTCTACGTGGCCACCGCCGGCGAGGAAGAAACCAGCGAAAAGTAAAATATCCGCCCTGTCCGGAGGGACAGAGCGGATACTTTTTATATCTCCACGGTCTTGGTGGCGATCTTTTCGCAGAAGGCCCGGTCGTGCTCCACGAACAGGAGCGTGGGCGCGGCGCGCAGGAGAAGCTGCTCGATCTGCATTCGGCTGAGCACGTCGATATAGTTGAGCGGCTCGTCCCACACCAGCAGATGGGCCTGCTGGCACAGGCTCCGGGCCAGGAGCACCTTTTTCTTCTGCCCGGCGGAAAGATCGGCCATGTCCTTTTCCAGCTGGGCCCTGTCAAAGTCCAGCTTGCGCAGGATGGTGAGGAACAGGCTCACGTCGATGCCGTACCCCTCCGCGTAATCGCGCAGGCTCCCGGCCAGATCTGCCGTATCCTGGGGAACATAGGAGACGGTCAGGCCGCTGCCCGCTTCAAACACACCCGTATAGGGGATGTTTTCCCCGCAAATGAGCTTCAAAATACTGCTCTTGCCAGCGCCGTTTGGCCCCAGCAGCGCCACCCGGTCGCCCCGCTCGAGCGTGAAGCTCACGGGCGGACATATGGGGCCGTGCCCGTAATCCACCGAAACGTCCTTCAAATACAGCAGCCGGGGGCTGTGATAGGCAAGCTGGGTCAGTTTCAGCGCCTCCGCCGTCTCGATATTCTTCAGCAGTTTCGCTTTCTCCTCTACGGCCCGCTCCCGGCGGGTCTCGATGGCCTTGGACCTCTTCATCATCCGGGCGGCTTTGTGTCCGATGGCGCCCCGGTCGCAGGGGCCGTTGCCGATCTTGGTAGCCTCGACCCGGTCCGACCAGTCCGCCTTTTCCCGGGCGGTGGCTTTGAGGCGCTTTATCTCCTTTTTGAGCTTGTTGTTTTCCGCCAGCTCAAAATCGTCCTGACGCCGCTTGTTCTCCCACCAGGTGGAAAAATCGCCCCGGCACACTTCGATGCCGGCCCGGTTGATAGACAGGATGTGGTCCACGCACCCGTCCAGAAACGCCCGGTCGTGGCTGACCAGGATATAGCCTTTTTTCCGGGAGAGATACTGGCTCACCAGCGCCCGGCCGCGCATGTCCAGATGGTTGGTGGGCTCGTCGATGAGCAGAAAGGCGTTTTCCCGCAGGAACATGGCCGCCAGCAGCGCCTTGGTGCGCTCGCCGTTGGACAGGGTGGAGAAGGAGCGGTAAAGCACGCCCTCGTCTACCGCCAGCAGCCCCAGCTCCCGCCGCAGCCGCCACGCCGCCGCGTCGGGACACACGGCGGCCAGCACGTCGGCCGTGTCCGCGTCCGGGTCCGGCACGGGATAGGGGAAGTACTCAAACTCCACAGACGCGGATATGGTCCCCTGGTAGTCGTACTCGCCCATGAGCAGCTTCAAAAACGTAGTCTTGCCCCGGCCGTTCCGGCCCGTGAAGCCCAGCCGCCAATCCGTGTCCAACTGAAAGCTCACGTCCCGGAAGATGTAGTCGCAGCCTCCGCCGTAGGCGAAGGACAGGTCGGAAACGTCGATCAATGACATAGTCATGCCCTCCTTAAAAAAGTGATTCGGCTGCGGGAAGGGACCCCGCAGCCGAACAGGTGGGCATGGATATGCCGTGCCATGAGCCGGATGAGAGCGTCTCCGCATTCCCGCAGGCCGGCATGACAACAGAGCGGCCTTTCGCCGCCGGGTAAAGCATACCCCGTCATGCCAAGCTGTCAGCAGGAAGCAGAGATCATCTTTTCACCTCAAATCTTGTTTTGATGTGATCAGTTTATCACGGAGCGCAGAAAAATGCAAGTAAGGCGAAAATATATTTTTGCAGAATATTTATATAAATCGCTTGACAAAATTAATGAGTCGGTGTAACATTGTTGGCGAGGTGAGAGAGAATGAAGAAAACGCTATACAGCCTGATGCTCTCGGACGACGTGGTCCGGGCGGTGGACGCCCTGGCCCACCGGATGGGCACCAACCGCTCGGCGCTGGTCAACCAGATACTGGCCGAGTACACCGACATGGTGACGCCGGAGCGGCGGGTGCAGGACATCTTCCGGCAGATCGGCGAGATACTGGGCACGGACCAGGACCTGGTGCCCTTCGTGGCCCCCAACGCCATGAGCGTGAGCATGAAATCCAGCCTGCAGTACCGCTACCGGCCCACGGTGAAGTATTCCGTGGAGCTGTACCGGGACCGGGAGGGGACTCTGGGGGAGCTGACCGTGGTGTTCCGCACCCAGTCCCAGGACCTGCTGGAGGCCATGGGCCGGTTCTTCCAGCTCTGGAAAGAGGTGGAGGACGAGCTGGTGGCGGCCTATCACCCCGTGCCGGTGGAGTACGCCCTGTACCCCGGCCGGTTCACCCGCACCCTGGACCTGCCCGGCAGCCGGGACTACTCCAGCGCCGACGTGGCCGGGGCTATCAGCGCCTACGTGCGGCTGTTCGACCGGCTGATGAAGGGCGTGCTGGCCGGCAGCCTGTCCGCCCGTGACGTGGAGGCGGAGTATATCCGCTGGCTGCGGGAGGGCAATATCATTCTGTAAGATATGATTCTCATATAAGGAAGTGATCCCATGAACAGCGACAAGCTGACACAAAAGACCATAGAGACCATCAACGCCGCCACGGCCATGGCCCGGGAAAACGACAACCAGTACGTCACGCCCGAGCACCTGCTGTACGCCCTGGTGGATGCAGACGGCGGGCTCATCCCCAGCCTGCTGGGGAAGATGGGCGTGGACTGCGACGGGGTGCTCTCGGCCCTGGACGGGGCCATCGAGCGGCTGCCCAAGGTCCAGGGGGCCCAGAGCGTGTACCCCTCCAACGAGTTCGGGAAGATCATCAACTTTGCCCAGAAGGTGGCGGCCCAGCTCAAGGACGAGTATGTGTCCGTGGAGCACCTGATGCTGGGCATATTCGCCCACCCCACCCCGGCCATCCGGGACGTGTTCCGGCAGTATAACGTGACCAAGGACGCCTTCACGGCGGAGCTTGCCAAGGTCAAGACCGGTCATGTGACCACCGACTCCCCCGAGGACACCTACGGCGCTCTGGAGAAGTACGGCACGGACCTTGTCCAGCGGGCCCGGAACAACGAGCTGGACCCGGTGATCGGCCGGGACACGGAGATACGCAACGTCATCCGCATCCTGTCCCGCAAGACGAAGAACAACCCGGTGCTCATCGGCGAGCCGGGCGTGGGCAAGACCGCCATCGCCGAGGGCCTGGCCCAGCGCATCGTCCGGGGGGACGTGCCCGAGGGACTCAAGGACAAGACCGTGTTCTCCCTGGACATGGGGGCCCTGGTGGCCGGGGCCAAGTACCGGGGCGAGTTCGAGGAGCGGCTCAAGGCCGTGCTGGAGGAGATCGCCAAGAGCGAGGGGAAGATACTGCTCTTTATCGACGAGCTGCACACCATCGTTGGCGCGGGCAAGACCGAGGGCAGCATGGACGCGGGCAATCTCCTCAAGCCCATGCTGGCCCGGGGCCAGCTGCACTGCATCGGCGCCACGACCCTGGACGAGTACCGCAAGTACATCGAGAAGGACGCGGCCCTGGAGCGCCGGTTCCAGCCGGTGATGGTCTCCGAGCCCACGGTGGAGGACACCATATCCATCCTGCGGGGCATCCGGGAGCGGTACGAGATCTTCCACGGCGTGCGCATCCACGACGCGGCGCTGGTGGCGGCGGCCACCCTGTCGGACCGGTACATCTCCGACCGGTTTTTGCCGGACAAGGCCATCGACCTGGTGGACGAGGCCTGCGCGCTGATACGCACGGAGATCGACTCCATGCCCAGCGAGCTGGACGACGCCCGGCGGAAGATCATGCAGATGGAGATCGAGGAGACCGCCCTGAAGAAGGAGACGGACAAGCTCAGCGCCGACAGGCTTGCCAAGCTGCGGGAGGAGCTGACCGCCGCCAAGGAGGATTACGCCGCCATGACCGCCCGCTGGGAGGCGGAGAAGGCGGACGTGGACGCGGTGAAGGGCCTGAAGGCCGAGATCGAGCGGCAGACCGCCGACATGGAGCGGGCCCAGCAGAACTACGAGTACGAGACCGCCGCCCGGCTGAAATACGAGACCATCCCCGCCCTGCAGAAGAAGCTGGCCGAGGCGGAGGCGTCGCCCAAAAAGGGCAGAACCCTTGTGCAGGACGCGGTCACCGAGGAGGAGATCGCCGGCATCGTGGCCCGCTGGACGGGCATCCCCGTGGCCAAGCTCATGGAGGGCGAGCGGGAGAAGCTGCTGCACATGGAGGACATTTTACACCAGCGGGTGGTGGGCCAGGACGAGGCGGTGCGCCTGGTCACCGAGGCCATCCTCCGCTCCCGTGCCGGCATCGCCGACCCGGACCGGCCTATCGGCTCGTTCCTGTTCCTGGGCCCCACCGGCGTGGGCAAGACGGAGCTGGCGAAAAGCCTGGCCCAGGCGCTTTTCGACGACGAGCGGAGCATGGTGCGCATCGACATGACCGAGTACATGGAGAAGTTCTCCGTCTCCCGGCTCATCGGCGCCCCTCCGGGGTACGTGGGCTACGACGAGGGCGGCCAGCTGACCGAGGCGGTGCGCCGCCGGCCCTACAGCGTGGTGCTGTTCGACGAGATCGAAAAGGCCCACCCGGACGTGTTCAATATCCTTTTGCAGGTGCTGGACGACGGGCGCATCACCGACAGCCAGGGCCGGACGGTGGACTTTAAAAACACCGTCATCATCCTCACCTCCAACCTGGGCAGTCCTTACCTGCTGGAGGGCATCGGGCCCGACGGGGACATCACGCCCGAGGCCCGGGCCGCCGTGATGGGCGAGCTGCAGCGCTCTTTCCGGCCGGAGTTTTTGAACCGGCTGGACGAGACGGTGTTCTTCAAGCCCCTGACCAAGGAGAACCTCACCGGCATCATCGCCATCCTCACCGACGGGCTGCGCAAACGCCTAGCGGAGAAGGACCTGGGCCTGCGCTTCACCGACGGGGCCACGGCGCTGATCATCGACCGGGGGTACGACCCGGTGTACGGCGCAAGACCGCTCAAGCGGTATCTGCAGAGCGCCGCCGAGACCCTCATCGCCCGGAGGATACTGGCCGGGGACGTCTCCGCCGGGGCCACCCTGGTGGTGGACGAGGAAAACGGCGAGCTTGTCTGCCGCACGGAGGACCTGGCCGCCACGGAGTAAAATGACGCAGATAGCACGGGCCGGGAGCGAGAGCTCCCGGCCTGCGTTTATCTGCATTTTATGTACTGCCCGAACACCTCGTCGTCAAACAGGTGATAGACCATCGTGCACGGTCCGGCTGCGGAGGGCGGTTGGCCCCTGTGCTGCCGCTCCAGCCATTTTGCGTTTCGGATGGCCGTCTTGAGATAGGGCCGCAGGAGACTGTACATGCAGACATCGTTTTTTCTGTACGCATCGCACAGCTTCCTTTCCTGAAGCTGCTGCGACAATTTATCCCAATACGCCGTCCGATCAATATCGGACTGCAAGAGCTCAAAATGCAGCAGCGGCCACAGCTCAAAGCACTGGTTGGACCATATAGCGTGATAGGCAGGACCATAGCCCTGCTCCGTGTTGCGCTCTGTCAGGGCGCGGCAGCGCTCCACCGTGTTATCAAAGCTGTCGCTGGGGAAGTCGTCCAGATCGTACAGCACCCATACGTGCTGGTAGGTGTCAGAGGCGCATTGAACATGATGCTCCGCTTGCTCCAGCAGAGACAGCGTACTGGAGCCCTCCGGGCATATCGTGAGCTGTTTTTTCACGCCGCTGCCCAAAAGCTGTGCCAGCTCGTCGATCAGGCCCTGCAGATAATGCGGTTCTGTTTTGGTCCCCTCTGTGACGAACATATGGCGCTCCGGAAGAATGAGACGGGGCGCCGGCCTTCTCTCGCACCAGCCGCCGCGCTTGCCGATGTCACTTTTCTTCGGCCGTCTGGGACACTGTGCCATTGGGGGCCCTCCAATCCATCATTCGCTTCAGATAGGGGTCAGCGCCGTACCGCCCCTCCAAATACTGCTTGTCATAAGCGGTCGTGGTCTTGACGCGCTCGCCGCGGGCGTCCTGCAGATCGTACAGGCACCACAGGGAGCTGGCGCTCTCCTCGTCCCGTGCGGCAAACCATATCTCGTCCCGGCGCAAAAACTCGCTGCGCATGCTGGACACGTCCTGAGAGGTAAATATCAGCTGCGCGTGGTTTGGGTTCGTTTTCGGGTCAGTGTACAGACGTATGATGGCGCGCAGAAGCTGCGGGTGGAGCTTGGCGTCCAGTTCGTCCACCAGCATCACTCCGCCCACATTGAGAGAACAGATAGCCGCCGGCAGGAAGCTGAAGAGCTTTATCGTCCCCTGGGACTCCTGCTGGATGGGAAGGGGGTACTGCTCGTCTCCGATTTGGTGGAGCGTATAAATGCGGGTATGATCTTTCCCGTCTACCTCTACGGATTCCTCCTTATAATCGGCGATGGGGATACCAAGCTTGTCCAGCAGCGTCAGAAACGCTTTCTTTCCCTGGGGGTCATCTTTGTCGAATGTGAAGATGGACGACTCCTTTCTTCCGGAGGAATAGTTTATGGTAAAGCAGTTCTCGAACCATGTTACTGCCTCGATTATCTCCGGGATGTGGTAGGTACAGTATGCAAACGCGATGAGCGGGAGCGTATCGTTGACTGACGGCAGCGCGCGGACCTTTGCGCGCCGGAATGGAGAGCCGAGCTGCGGGGCCTCTCCGGCAGTGCGCTCAAAGATCATGACAGGGGTCATCCGCTTGGTATCCAGGCGTGTGCGGTAAAGGGACTCGTACAGAATCTTCTCGTTGAGGAGCGCGAGGATATACTCGAATTCCGCCTCCTCCGTCCTGAAGTAGATCTCAAAGCGCGTGGGCTCATCCCGGGACTGGCTGTCCAGCAGAAAGGGCACGGTCCTATCAACAAAGGACAAAAAGGGATGAAACCGACTGCCCTTCAGGGTCCTGACAGGCAGCAGCACCTTGGAGATCAGGCACACCAGAGCCTCCAGGAGCGTAGACTTCCCCCCGCCGTTGGGCCCATAGACTGCCGCTACGGGAAGAAGGTCCGGGAATTTGTCCGGATTGGGAGACGGGAGGACGCTATCTGTAAACTCCGATATTCCCGCCGCCTGCATGCTGAAGGTCGCTTCACCCCGGAAGCTCTTATAATTCTCAAAAGAAAACAGACGAAGCATGACATTCTCCTCGGCTTTTCAAAGACTGTGACACGACTGTAAGTATTTCCGACTAGTTTGACTTATAAACGGGAAATTCAGAAAGTTTTTTCCCGAAACCAAGTATAGCACGAGCAAAAAGGTATTGCAAGAGGTTTATGTCATTCTGTTTGATAAAGTTTTATAGATCACAGCGGCATGATGAAAAGCAGCCCCGAGAAATCAGGGGCTGCTTTTATACAGATGCCAACGCAGAGCTATTCATATGTGAACTCTATGGCCCTGTCTCCGCCGGCGGCGCGGAGAAGGCAGCCGGTCTCGTCGTAGGCAAGGTCCTCCGTGCCCGGCAGGGTGAAGGTGAGCACATCCTGCCCCGCCCCGTCCCGGCGGATGAGGCGGACGGTCCGGTCGCCGGTGGGGCCGCTCTCGTCGTAGGTCTGCTCCTCCGCCCGGACGGTGAAGCAGCCGTAGCCCATGGGGTAGGTGTACTCTATGCTCCGCCGCAGTACGCCGTCGGTGAAGTGCTCCTCCGTGGCCAGCAGGTCGTTCTGGTAGGTGCAGCGTATCTCCTCTACGGCCGCACCGCCGTCTGCCATATCGTACCGGACCCGGGCCGACGGCAGCGTCCCGCCGCCCAGCTCGGGGGCGGGGCTGTACTCGTACTCGGTCACATAGGCGTCCGTGCCGTTGTGGCTCTCCCGGGCTGCGGTCAGCCGGCCTTCGCCGTCGTACTCATAGGTGGTGGCCCAGGCGTCCGGCCCGTCCGAGAAGATGTATACCGTCTCGACATACTGGGCCAGACGGCCCGCCTCGTCATAGGTCCAGAACTCCACAGAGGTGTCCTGACCCTCCAGCTCGTACCGGCGTGAGACCACGCGCCCGGCGTCGTCATACTCATAGTAGGTCAGCGTATCGGGCGCGGACCCGTCCAGGGCGTGCATGCGCATCTGGCTGGGCAGGGTATCGCCGCTGCTTTCATAGGCGAGGGTGTAGCGCAGGACGGTCTTTCCGTCTGTCTGCACCGCTGCCTCCGCCAGACGGGCCGCCGGAGCCGAGGCTCCGGCGGCGGTGTGGTGTATCTCCTCGTGGTGTTCCTCCTCGTGGGGCTCGGCGGCGTGGTGCTCCACCCAGCGGGGGCTGTCCAGGCGGGCGTCGCAGCTCTCCAAGTACAGCAGCGTGCCATGACCCTGCTCGTCGCAGTGCGCATAGTCCCGGACCGTGCGCACGTCGATGTCGCCATCCCCGGCAAAATTGCGGATGACGCCCTGAAAATCCCCGCTGGTCAGGCTCTCCCCGTTGGAGGAGAGCACGTCGGTCAGCACCCGGATGGGCTGGCCGTCCAGATACCACTGGCAATGGCTCTCGTCATACTCGCAGGTGACACCGTAGGGGGCGTATTCCGCGATAGCGGCCTGCAGCGCTTCCGGGTCGATGCCGCCGGCGGTCACCGCGCTGCCCTCGTAGGCGTACTCGGTCATGCCGGCGTCCGGCCCGTCCGGGTCGGACACCGCCGTCTGCTCCTGGGGCGAGCCGGCGGGCTCCTCCACCACGGTCTGCTCCGTCAGGTCGGGTGCCGGGGTGGGGGATGGCGCATAGGGGAAGGGGGGCTGGACGAGCTGTTCCGGCTCCGGGCGGCCTGCCCCCGCCGCCCATAGCAGCAGGGCTACCGCCAGCGCCAGCGCCAGGGCGGCCGCCAGCACCCAGGGCCGCTTTTTCCGGCGCTTTCTGGCCGGGGGCGTATCCTTTTCCGGCTCCGGGGCGGGCTGAGGCGGCTCCTCCGGCGGGGGAGGGAGCGCGCCGCCGGTACTGTCCGGCCTGGGAGCCTCGTCCTTTAATAAATAGTCGGTGGTGACGGCGAAAAGCTCGCTCATCTTGATGATCTTATCCAGCTCGGGCACGGCCTGGGCCATCTCCCACTTGCTGACGCTCTGGCGGGACACGTCCAGCCGGTCGGCCAGGTCGATCTGGCTCCAGCCCTGCTTTTTCCGCAGCTCGATGATCTTATCGGCCAAAGGCATAAAAACGCCTCCTTTTGTTTGATATGAGGGGTGGTCCACCTTGGTCTTGATTATACCGGTTGCAGCCCATTTTCACAACCAATCCGACCCGGAAATGTGTCAACTGTTAGTTGCATAGCCTCGCAGAGTTCGCGCCCGCAGGCGCGAATAAAGTGAGATCATGATTTCCGGGGGCGTGTACCTCGGAAATCATTCTTCTCGGCCCGCAAACGTGAACGCCCCCATCCGGTAGGACGGGGGCGCTTTGCGCTGCAGCGGGCCGCAGCCCTCTCGTTTGAATGCTTGCATTCAAACGAATTATTTCGTGCCGAATATCCGATCGCCGGCGTCGCCCAGGCCGGGGACGATATAGCCGTGGTCGTTGAGATGGTCGTCCAGAGCAGCGGCGAAGATGTCCACGTCCGGGTGGGTGCTCTGCATGGCCTCCACGCCCTCGGGGGCGGCGATGATGCACATCAGCTTGATGTTCTTCACGCCCTCGTCCTTGAGGAACTGGGCCGCCGCGATGGCGCTGCCGCCGGTGGCCAGCATGGGGTCCACGATGATCACGTCACGCTCGGTGATGTCGGGGGGCATCTTGAAGTAGTACTTCACCGGAGCCAGGGTCTCCGGGTCCCGGAACAGGCCGATGTGCCCCACCTTCACGTTGGGCATCATGGCGACCATGCCGTCCACCATGCCCAGGCCGGCACGGAGGATGGGCACGATGGCCAGCTTCTTGCCGGCGATGCGGCGGCAGGTGGCCTCGGCCACGGGCGTCTTGACCTTGACCTCCTCCAGAGGCAGGTCCCGGGTGGCCTCGTAGCACATCAGCTTGGCGATCTCGCTGACCAGCTCCCGGAACTCCTTGACGCTGGTGTTCTCGTCCCGGAGGATGGACAGCTTGTGCTGGATGAGGGGGTGGTCGAAGACCATAATGTTGCTCATATCCGTTTCTCCTTTGTAAGAAGGTTTTTACTTTTCCATCCGGGCCAGGCGCTCCCGCTCGGCCTGGCTCAGGCGCAGATACACCGGCAGCAGCTCGTGGGCGGACACCGGGTCCTTCCCTCTGGCCGCCAGGGCCACGCCCCTGGCGTTCTGTATCCGCAGGGGCTCCGGGGCCATGAACACCGTCACCTGGGTCCGGTCCAAAGTATTATAGCACAGCTCGGCCCCGTCGCCAAGCAGTATCCACGGCTCCTGACGGGCCACCAGCTCGCTCTCCAGCTCGGCAACGGATATGGCCCGGTCCGGCGTCAGGCGCACGGGCCTGCCCCCCTCCACGGTGAACAGGGCGTTGTAGACCTGGCCCCGGCGGGCGTCCATGCAGCAGCAGAGCATCTGCCCGTCCAGCACCGGCCCGCCGAAGGCCATAGCCTCCAGGGTGGAGACCCCCACGGCAGGAATTTGAAGCGCCCAGCACAGGCCCTTGGCCTCGGCAAGACCTATCCGCAGGCCCGTGAAGGACCCCGGCCCCCGGCTCACCGCCACCAGCCCTACGTCCGCCATGGTCCGGTCCAGGCCCTTTATAAGCTCTTCCGCCATGGGCAGCAGGGTGCGGCTGTGGGTCAGGCCGGCGTTCTGGATGGCGAAGGCCAGCATCTTATCGTCCTCGAACACGGCCGCCGACGCGGCCTTGGCGGAGCTCTCCAGCGCAAGAGTCAGCATAGGTCCTCCTGTTTCCCGATGGTGATGGTCCGGTCGTTGTCCCCGGTCTTTTCAAAGCGGACGGCGATCTCGTCCCCGTCGAAGGCTCCGGGCACGTTCTCGCTCCACTCCACGGCGCACACGCCGCCACGGCCTAGGTAGTCCTCCCAGCCGATGTCGTAAAGCTCCTCCGCCCCGCCCAGGCGGTACATGTCGAAGTGGAACAGGGGGATGGTCCCCGGCCCGCCCAGGTACTCGTTGACGATGGTGAAGGTGGGGCTGCTGACCAGGCAGCCGATGCCCATGCCCCGGGCCATGCCCCGGACGAAGGCGGTCTTGCCGCAGCCCAGCTCCCCGTAGAGCGCCGCCACGGCCCCCGCCGGCAGTTTTTTGGCGAATTCGGCCCCCAGGGCCTCGGTCTCTTCCTCTGAATGGGTGGTGTATGTCATATCACAGCTCCATGGTGGCGTAGGCGTTCAGGTCGGGACCGGCGGTGTGGCCGGCCAGGTATTCGTAATACCCCTGGGCGCCGATCATGGCGGCGTTGTCCCCGCACAGCCGCAGGGGCGGCACGTACAGGGTCTTTCCCGCCTTTTCGCAGGCGGCCTGGAAATCCGCCCGTATCCGGGAGTTGGCGGCCACGCCCCCCGCTGCGGCGACGCGCTCATAGCCCAGCTTTTGCGCCGCGTCCATGGTCCGGATCACCAGCGTCTCGCTCACCGCCCGGCACAGGCTGGCGGCAAGACCGGCCTTGTCCACAGCAGCGCCGGTCTGCTGGGCGTGGTGGACGATGTTCACCACCGCCGTTTTCAGGCCGGAGAAGCTCATGTCGTAGGGGTTGCCGTCGTTCACCGCCGGCCGGGGCAGCTCATAAGCCCCATCGTCGCCCTGCTTGCTGAGATCGTCTATGGGCTTGCCGCCGGGGTAGCCCAGGCCCAGCACACGGGCGGACTTGTCGAAGCACTCCCCCGCCGCGTCGTCACGGGTCCGGCCCAGCACGGACATGTCCGTATAGCCCCGCACGTCCACCAGCATGGTGTTGCCCCCGGAGATGGCCAGGCACAGGAAAGGCGGCTCCAGTTCCGGGAAGGCCAGGTAGTTGGCGGCGATGTGGCCCCGGATGTGGTGCACCGGGATCAGCGGCACGCCCAGGGCCAGAGCGGCGCTCTTGGCAAAGTTGACCCCCACCAGCACCGCGCCTATGAGGCCGGGGGCGTAGGTGCAGGCCACCGCGTCGATGTCGGCGCGGGTCACGCCGGCGGTCCTCAGCGCCCGGTCGGCCAGCAGGCTCACCACCTCTAAGTGGCTGCGGGCGGCGATCTCCGGCACCACCCCGCCGTATATCTCGTGCAGGGCCACCTGGGAGAATATCTCGTCGGCCAGCACCCGCCGGCCGTCGGCCACCACCGCCACGGCGGTCTCGTCACAGGAGGATTCAACAGCTAAAATGTTCATTCACAGCACCAGCGTCATCAAAATGGCGTCCTCTCTGGGTCTTTCGTAGTAGTTTTTCCGGTAGCCCACCTGGGCATATCCGTGCTTGCGGTACAGGGCGATGGCCGGCCCGTTGCCGGCCCGGACCTCCAGGGTGATGAAGCGCAGTCCCCGCTGCCGGCCCCAGGTCTCGGCGGCGGTGAGCAGCGCGTCTGCAGCCCCCTGGCGGCGGCGCTCCGGCGTGACGGCGATGCTGTCCAGGCTCCCCTCGTCCAGCACCGCGTCCAAGGCCGCGTAGCCCAGGAAAAAGCCCTCCCGCTCCGCCACCAGTATCCGCTCCAGCCGCCGGGCGATGAAGTCCTCCGGCCATGGGTCGGGAAAGCAGGCGCACTCCAGCATGACGATGGCGGAGATGTCTTCAGCTGTGGCATTGCGGATAGTCACAGTTTCCAAAGCCCCGCACCCCCCAGCCTCGCAGAGTTCGCCGCCGCAGCGGCGAATAGATTCGGATCGTTTTTTCCGGGGGCGTGTACCTCGGAAAAAACTCTTCTCGGCCTGCAAACGTGCGAGCGCAAGCGAGTGCGCTGCAGCAGGCCGCATTTCTCTCGTTTGAAAGGAGCTTGCTCCTTTCAAACGACTTAATGGGCGTCCGCCCAGCTGTGGCCCACGTGGGCGTCGGCGATGAGGGGCACGGTGTAATCCACGGCCCGCTCCATCTCCTCTTTCAATATCACGGCCGCCTGCTCCCCCTGGTCGGCGGGGCATTCCACGATCAGCTCGTCGTGGACCTGCAGCAGCAGCCGGGCCTGGGGCAGCTCCTTCGCCAGCCGGGCGTGGACCCTTATCATGGCCAGCTTTATCACGTCCGCCGCAGTGCCCTGGATGGGCATGTTCCGGGCCACCCGCTCGCCGAAGGAGCGCAGATTGTAGTTGGACGCGTGCAGCTCCGGCAGCGCACGCCGCCGGCCGAACAGCGTGGACACATACCCCCGCTCCTTGGCCTGGGAGATGGTGGTCTCCATATACCGGTCCACGCCGCTGAACCGGGCCAGGTACGCGTCGATGTACAGCTTAGCCTCCGCCTGCGGCACGCCCAGGTCCTGGGCCAGGGAGAAGGCGGAGATGCCGTACACGATGCCGAAGTTGACCGCCTTGGCCCGGCGGCGCAGCTCCGCCGTCACCGCCTCCAGGGGCAGGCCGAATACCTGGCTGGCGGTGACCGCGTGGAAGTCCTCCCCGGACAGGAACGCCTGGCGCATGACCTCGTCCCCGGACATGTGGGCCAGCAGCCGCAGCTCGATCTGGCTGTAATCCGCGTCCACCAGCACGCTGCCCGGCCCGGCCACGAACATGCGCCGGATGCCGGCTCCCAGCTTGCGCCGGACGGGGATGTTCTGCAGATTGGGGTCCCGGGAGGACAGCCGCCCCGTGTCGGTGACGGTCATCTGGAAGGTGGTGTGGATGCGCCCGTCGGGACCGATGGCCTTCTGCAGGCCGTCGGTGTAGGTGTTCTTCAGCTTGGCCAGCTCCCGGAACTCGATCACCAGGCCCACGATGGGGTGCTTGTCCCGCAGCCGCTCCAGCACGTCGGCGTTGGTGCTCCAGCCCCGGGGGTTGCGCTTGCCGCCGGGCAGGCCCAGCCGGTCGAACAGGATGTCCCCCAGCTGCTTGGGGGAATTGGGGTTGAACTGGCAGCCGGCCAGGTCCCATATCCGCTGCTGGATGTCCGCGATGCCCGCAGTCAGCTCCTGGCCGAAGTCGTACAGGGCCTTCCTGTCCGCCAGAAAGCCGGTGCGCTCCATCTCCGCCAGCACCGGGCACAGGGGCAGCTCCACCTCATAGTAGAGCTTCTCCATGCCCTGCTTTTCCAGCAGCCCCGGCAGCACGCCGTACAGTTCCCACACCGCCTGGGCTCCGTCCAGGTCCCGGCCCAGGTACTTCTGGCTCAGCTTCGCCGGGGCATAATCCCCCGCCAGCGCGTCCAGCAGATACCCCGCCAGGGCCGTGTCGAACACGAACCCGCCGGTGGGCAGCCCCTCGCCCAGCAGGGCGTTCATCAGCTCCTTGACGTGGTGGCCGATCTTCTTCTTTTCACCGTCGAACACCGCCCGCAGCAGGCGGTCGTAATCCTCGCCGCCGGCGGCCCAGGTCACGGTGTAAACGGCCTTCCCGTCGCAGACGGTCAGCCCGTCCAGTCCCTCGATGGGCAGCACCGCCACCGCGTCCGCCGCCAGCACCGCCGCCAGGGCCGCCCCGGCGTCGCCCCGGACCTGGGGCAGAGGCTCGGCCTCCGCCGGCGCGTCCTCCAGACCCGCCTGCAGGCCCCAGCGCTCGATGAACCGGCCAAAGCCCAGCCGCCGGCACAGCCCGTACAGCTCGCCGCTGGGCCGCAGGGCCCATATATCCTCCGCCGGGTCGAAGTCGATGGGCGCGTCCCGCCGGATGGTGGCCAGGGTATAGCTGAGCCGGGCGCTGTCCTCTCCCGCCCCCAGCCTGCTGCGCTGGCCCGGCTTGATGGCCGGGTCGGCCAGATTCTCATATACCCCGTCCAGAGAGCCGAACCGGTGCAGCAGATCCAGCGCGGACTTCTCACCGATGCCCGGCACGCCGGGGATGTTGTCGGAGCTGTCCCCCATCAGGGCCTTCAGGTCCACGATGGCGGGCGGCTCCATGCCGTATTCGGCCCGGAACCGGACCGGGTCGTACTCTATGGTCTCCGTTTTGCCCATGCGGGTCTTGATATGGATGACGTGGGTGTCGTCGGTGATCAGCTGGAAGCTGTCCTTGTCCCCGGTGACCAGCCGGCAGGTCCAGCCGGCCCGCTCGCACCGGGCGGCCATGGTGCCCATCAGGTCGTCCGCCTCCCAGCCGGCCAGCTCGTACCGGTGGATGCCCATGGCGTCCAGCAGCTGCTTCAGCAGCGGTATCTGCACCACCAGCTCCTCCGGCATGGGCTTGCGGGTGGCCTTGTAGGCGCTGCTCATCTTATGGCGGAAGGTGGGCGCGTGCACGTCGAAGGTCACGCACACCGCGTCCGGCTGCTCCATATCCAGCAGCCGCTGGAGGATGGCGATGAAGCCGTACACGCCGTTGGTGGGCGTGCCGTCCGGGGCGTTGAGCATATGGATGCCGAAATACGCCCGGTTGACGATGGAGTTGCCGTCCAGTATCATGATGCACTTTGATGCCGTCTCGCCCATGCGCCGTCCCTTTCCATACCATTTTTGTTTATTCTAACACGCCTGGCCAAAAAAGGAAATAGAAAAAGCGACCGGCCTGGCCGGAAGAGATGAGACTTATCTTTTCACTTTTTGTTGACAAATTGTAATTTTTTGTTTATATTATAAAGGTCATACAACATCTTGCGTTTTCTTCCCTGACGGGACCACTTGAAAAGGAGGCCGAAGGATGCAGGTATCGTATCTTATTCGCAGAGCGGCGCTGCTGCTTCTGCTGGTCAGTCTGTTCCTGACGATGGCCGCGCCGGCCATGGCTTCCGGCGCCGGCAGCTTCGGGGACGTGTCCGGCTCCGCCTGGTATTACAGCGCGGTGGACTTCGTCACCCGGCGGGGCCTGTTCCAGGGCACCTCCGACGGCGTGTTCTCCCCCAACGTGGGGATGACCCGCGCCATGTTCATCACGGTGCTGGGCCGGTACGCCGGGGTGGACGCCGGCAGCTGGGTCGGCGGCCACGCCTTCTCCGACGTGCCCTCGGGCAGCTACTACGCCGGCTACGCCGCCTGGGCCTATGAGAGAGGCATCATCGAGGGGGACGGCTCCTCAGACGTGTTCTCCCCCAACAAGAGCATCACCCGTGAGCAGGTGTGCACCATCCTGGCCCGCTTTGCCTCCGCCATGGGCATATCCCTGGGCGGCTCCAGCTCCGTCAGCTTCACCGACGACGGCAGCATCAGCGGCTGGGCCAGGGACAGCGTCTACGCCCTGAGCCGGGCCGGCATCGTCCAGGGCCGGGACACCGGCGCTTTTGACCCCAGAGGCTGCGCCTCCCGGGCCGAGGCGGCCGCCATCATCCAGCGCTTCGACGCCGCTCCCAGCGGCGGCGTCCAGCCTCCCTCCGGCCAGCAGGGCGGACAGACCACGCCTCCCAGCACGGAGAAGGAGCCCTCCGCTCCGCCGGCGACGGGCGGCGTGCTGGCCAACGCCTCGCTGGTCAGCCATCTGAGCCAGGGCGACCGGGCCTGCTGCCTGGCCACCAGCTTCTCCATGGCGGCGAACCTCATCCTGGGATATAACCAGTACGGCCCCTTTGACTGGACAGCCAGCGGCAGCGACTCCCTCAGCGTCCCCGGCGGCACCTCCTTCCAGGGCACCGACGGCAGGACCTATTCCCCCGTCTGGGGCGGCTCCTCCCTGGACAGCCTGCGCGCGGCCATCGACAGCGCTCTGGGCAGCAACTGCCCCATCATCATCTCCGTGAACAACGCATCCACCTCCGGCACCCACTACGTGCTGGCCATCGGCTGGGCGGACGAGAGCCACAGCGAGTGCCTCATCGTGGACCCCTCCGGCGGCGGCGACGGCATGCTGGACAGCGCCATGCCCATGTCCGCGAAGAATTACAGCCTTGGCAACCGCGACGGCACGTACGCCTGCATATCCTTCCAGGCATCCTGACGGCGAAAAAAATACAGCGCACCGGGATCTTCGTCCCGGTGCGCTTTTATTGTATTTTACGTCTGCTCCATGCGCTTTTCTATCTCCAGCTCCTGGTCCAGACGCTCGTAGAGCAGCAGCTGGGCCAGGAAGGTGATATACCAGAAGCCCAGGAAGGGGACCAGCACCAGCGTCCAGGGGGCGAACAGCACGTATATGGCCCAGTAGGCCGCCTGGAGCAGCGCCGTTCCCAGCACACGCCACAGGTATTTGGACGTGAACAGGATGATGTTGCGCAGCCGCACCGCCGGCGTCTGGCGAAACAGCACCAGCTGGGGCCAGTAGAGGGTGCTCAGGACCAGGAACAGCAGTCCGGAGAACAGGTACAGCGCCACGGTGCCGGCGCTGGGCGGCACCTGGGCCCACCAGAACAGGGCGCTCATAAAGGAGAACCCCCCCAGGAACAGGCCGGTGACCGCGCCGGGCAGCAGGCTGTCCTTCCAGTTCTGCCGCCAGCTTTTCTTATACGCCGGCCACCACTTGCCGGGGGCGTCCCGCAGGCCCCGGTACACGGCGTCGTAAAGCCCAGCCAGGAACGGCCCGAAGATCATCCCGCCGACGACGGACGCCGGCAGCAGCACCACCACGCTGGAGGCCACGATGGACGCGCTGACGGCGAAGGCCAGGGGCAGCGCCCCCAGCACGGTGAGGAAGTTCACCTTGGCCCAGTCGGCCCAGTGCAGGCTCAGCAGCTGCTTGTAGCGGTTGAAGCCGGTCTGGCGCACGCTCTCGTCATAGTTGGGGTCGTCCGGGGTGAAAAGTCCCATGGCAAAGCCTCCTTACTGGATGTCGGCGCTGTAGTGGCAGCGGCCCAATATGTCCGCCAGGATGGCGGCCTCGTCGCCGGAAAAACGCTCCCGGCAGCTGAGCTCTGCGCTGACGGCGTAGCTGCCGTACACGGTGAAGGCGGTCACGCCCCGCTCGTAGGGGTTGCTCTCCGAGGCGCAGTCGTAATAGAGCAGGCTGTACTCCTGGCCGTTATAGGTCTCCGTGCCGGTCTGGCGCACATCGTAGGAGGCCGTCTCCCGGTCCGTCCACTCCTGCACGGCCAGGGCGGCGTTCTCCGGGTCGGCACAGCCCACCGCCAGCATATAAAGCTGGGCGTCGTATACGTCCACCTCGTCGCCGTCCTCGTTGGTATACTTCTCGCTGTCCCCGGCGGTCCAGGTGGCGTAAAAGATGTCGTCGGCGGTGAGGATGGCGCTGTTGTCCGCCAGGGCAAAGCCGTTTCCCGGCTCCTCCACGCCCAGCACGGGCCCCAGCATCTCCCAGCTCTCGTCCCAGGCAGCGCCGTCGGCCGCCCGGTCCGGGTAGTCCTTCCCCGCCGTGAAATACAGTGCCGCCAGGGCGCCGAACACCAGCACCAGTGCCGCCAGCAGTAAGATGGTCGTCTTCCTTTTCATGATATGGCTCCCTCCGTGAGAACTTCCCACAGCTCGTCGCATTCCGGCAGGAAGGCGGCGGTCTTTTCCGTCCAGAAACCCCGCCGGGCGATATACAGCCCGGAGAGGAGCTCCTGACTGTCCCCGGTGACCTGTTCGCCCAGCACCGTATGGGTATAGGAGCCCAGCTCCAGCCCGGTCAGCGCCGGACAGTCCGTCCAGGCCAGGGCGAAGGCCCCGCCGGTCCGGCCGGGGTCGTCGGGCAGCGAGCCGTCCAGCAGCCGCAGCACCTGATAGTCCCGCTGGAACTTTTCCGCGTCGTCCAGCAGGAAGAAATAGCTCTCGCACGCCTCCATATCGCCCATCAGCCGGGCGGCGGACGCGCTGGCGTAGTCGGCGCCGTCCTCGCCGCCGGTCACGTACTGCTCCAGCCGGACCACCGTCCGGCCGTCTCCGTCGCAGTCATGCCCCAGGCCGGCCAGGGCCCGCTCCAGCGCGGCGGCGGTGTCCTCCGGCAGCATGTCCCGGCCCACATAGGCGATCTGATAGTCCGGCTGCACCTGGCCGATGCCCAGCGCGTGCCAGAGGATGTCCCCCAGGGCCAGGGCCAGCACCAGCGCGATGGCCACGTGCCACTTGTGGTAATCCCACCAGTTGGCCCGTTTTTCCCGGCCGGTCAGCGGCGCGGGCTTTTCATCGGGCTTCACGTCCCGGTATTTCCATTTCAGATACTCGCTGGCCACAGTCAGCAGTCCTTTGTGGTGCCGCCGGGGGCGTAGCTCACCGGCAGGCAGATGAGGCTGGGCAGGCTGGACCTGTCCTCCTCCAGCAGGATGTTCACGCTGGTCTCCGCCAGCTGCCCTATCGGCTGGACGATGGTAGAGCAGTAAAAGCCGTCGTTGCCGAACCGGCGCGCGCCGTCGAAGCCCACCAGCTGCACGTCCTCCGGCACCCGCAGGCCCAGCCCGGCCAGCATGTCCAGCACGTAAAAGGCCAGCCGGTCGGTGTTGCAGAATATGCCGTCGAAGGCAAGGCGCTCCCCGTCCATGTGGGACCGGAGAAAGGCCCGGAAGGGCTCGTAGCCGTCCCGGTCGTTCAGGGCCAGCACCGTGTGCTCGATGCCCCGGGCCTGGCAGGCGGTCTGAAAGCCGCCCATACGCTTGTCCGCCTCGCCGGGCACGTCCGTGCCGATGCGGAAGAAGACCAGCCGCCGGCACCCCAGCGCCGCCAGCTTCTCCACCGCCAGCTGCCCGCCGCCGAAGTTGTCCGAGGCCACGCAGGGCACCGCCGGGTTGAAGTACCGGTCGATGCTGACGAAGGGGATGGCGGCGGGTATCTCCAGCGCCGGGTTATAGGTCAGGCCGATGATGCCGTCCACCTTGTTCTGCTCCACCATGCGGATGCACTGCTGCTCCGCGTCCGGGTCCGAGCCGGTGACCGTCATCAGCATCCGGTAGTTCCGCCGGGCCAGGGCCTGGCAGACGCTGTCGGCCAGCGCGGCGAAGAAGGGGTCGTAAGCGTTGGGCAGGATCAGGGCCGCCGTGCCGGTCTTGCCGGCCTTCAGGCCCCGGGCGTAGCTGTTGACCTGGTAGCCCAGCTTCCGGGCCGCGTCCAGCACCCGCCGGCGGTAATCCTCGCCCACGGGGATGTCGTTGAACACCTTGGACACCGTCCCCAGGGCCACGCCCGCCTCTCTTGCCACGTCTTTCATAGTTGGCATCGTGCCACGCTTCATACAGTTGCCTCTTGTTCTGTGAAATGTTTCATGGAATATTCACTGTCCTGTTCATATGATAGCCCGTGAAACGTTATTTTTCAAGAGGGAAACCAAAAAAAGTGGGAAATTTGCCGGGATACGGCGGTTTGCACAAAAAGAAATTGCCGATTTTGGGCAATAGGGAAAACCGGAAAATCTCACAAAGAATTGTCTTGACACAGGGACAGAAGTGGGCATATTATAGGCGTATCTTCTATATGAAACGTTTCATAACGCCGGCTATCCGCGCTTTTCGCGGATTTTTTCGGTCTCTTTTGTGAAACGTTACACGACAATATCGCAGATAAAGGGGTGAGACAGTACGACATCGACGCGTTCCCGCTATATTTAGAAAGGAGTGAGATCCCAATTGAACGAAGCGATCAGTAAAAAACCCGCTCGCGTAGGCAAGCCGCTCAAGACGCGCCTGGCGAGCAACTGGCAGCTGTACCTGCTGCTGCTGATCCCGGTGGTCATCACGGCGATCTACAAGTACATCCCCATGTACGGCATCCAGATCGCTTTCCGTGATTACAAGGCCAGCCGGGGCTATATGGGCAGCGAGTGGGTAGGCTTTGACTGGTTCCGGCGGTTCTTCGCCGCCCCTACCTTCGGCCGGATGATAAGAAACACCATCCTGCTGAGCCTGTACAGCCTGCTGTGGAGCTTCCCCGTCCCCATCATCCTGTCCCTGTGCATCAACCAGCTGCGGTTCAAGCGCTACCAGCGGGTGGTGCAGACCGTGCTCTACGCGCCGCACTTCATCTCCACGATGGTCATCTGCGGTATGCTGCGCATCTTCCTGAGCCCCTCCGGCGGCCTGATCAACCTGATCATGGGCACCCAGGTGGACTTCCTCACCCAGTCCTCCGCCTTCCGGACCATATACATAGCCTCCGGTATCTGGCAGGACGCCGGCTGGGGATGCATCATCTATCTGGCCACCCTGTCCAACGTGGACACCAGCCTTTACGAGGCGGCCAAGGTGGACGGCGCTTCCGTGTTCCAGCGCATCATGAACGTGGACGTGCCCGCGCTGATGCCCATGGCCATCCTGAACCTCATCATGAGCGCGGGCTCGCTGATGAACGTGGGCTTTGAAAAAGTCTGGCTGCTGCAGACCGAGCTGAACAAGGCCACCAGCGACGTCATCGCGGTGTACGTGTACCAGCAGGGCATCGAAAACGCCAAGTACAGCTACTCCACCGCCGTGGGCCTGTTCAACACGGTCATCAACCTGGTGCTGCTGTTCGTCGTCAACAAGATCGCGTCCAAGACCTCGGACGTGGGCATCGTTTAAGGAGGTGGACGCTGTGAAAAAGTCGAATGGACTTTCCGATAAGACCAGCGACATCATCCTGGTGGTCTTCTGCACCATCATCATGCTGCTGGTGGCCTACCCGCTGTACTACGTGGTGGTGGCCTCCGTGTCCAACCCCTATGACGTGTACGCCGGCAAGACCTTCCTGCTGCCCAGCGAGTTCACCCTCAAGGGCTACACCGCCGTGTTCGCCGACGACAGCCTGCTGCGTGGCTTTCTCAACTCCGTCAAGTACACCGTCATCGGCACCATCTTCTCCGTGGTGATGCTGTACATCACCGCCTACCCCCTGGCCCAGAAGGACCTGCCCGGCCGGAAGTTCTTCAGCATCTTCTTCCTGATCACCATGTACTTCGGCGGCGGTCTGGTCCCCACCTACCTGGTCGTGAAGCAGACCGGCCTGCTGTACAACATGTGGGCGCTGTTCCTGCCCGGCGGCGTGGCGGTGGGCAACATGATCATCGTGCGCAACTACTTCCAGAACAACATCCCCCGGGACCTGATCGAGGCGGCGGAGATAGACGGCTGCACCAAGCTGCGTACCTTCGTGCGCATCGTCATCCCCCTGTCCAAGCCCATCCTGGCCGTCATGGTGGTGTTCTCCATGGTGGCCTACTGGAACGACTGGTTCACCGCCCTGATCTATCTGCGGGCCGAGCAGGCGCCTATGCCTCTGGTCATCCGCAACATCCTCATCAAGAGCTCCGCCAGCGCCAGTCAGGCGAGCACCATCTCCGGCGGCTATGCCGAGCTGAACAAGCTGACCGAGATGCTGAAGTTCTCCTCCATGATCGTGGCGGCGGCTCCCATGCTGATCATCTACCCCTTCGTGCAGAAATACTTTGAAAAAGGCTTCATGGCCGGCGCCGTGAAGGGTTAAAAACACTGGACATTTTCAGAAAGGAAAGGTAAGATACTATGGCTAAGAAACTGACCGCGCTGCTGCTGGCCCTGGTGATGGTCCTGAGCCTGACCGCCTGCGGCGGCGGCTCCAAGAGCGAGGGCGGCGACGCTGCCGAGGGCGAGGCCGAGACCCAGACCGAGTTCACCATCATGGGCGGCATGTCCGCCATGAGCCCCGGCTATCAGGACAACGAGGTGCTCAACCAGCTGCAGGAGAACGTGGGCATCCACATCACCTGGGACACCATGAGCGACTCCCTGGCCGAGCAGGTCAACATCCGCATCGCCGGCGGCGATTATCCCGACGCCTTCCAGGGCGTGGGCTTCTCCAACTATGACCTGATGCGGTACGGCGAGGACGAGACCTTCATCGACCTGACCCCCTATATCA
>CANPXW010000011.1 GCA_947587025.1 uncultured Oscillospiraceae bacterium | reverse complement strand
CTGGCGCTCTCTTTGGTGAAGGCGATAAAATCGGTGTCGAATATCCAGTTCATCAGGTCGTACTTGTCCCGGAAGTGGTAGTAGAAGCTCTTGCGGTTCATGCCGCACCGCTGGCATATCTGCGCCACCTTGATCTTATCAAAGGGTTCGGTCTCCATCAGCTCCCGCAGCGCGGCGGCCAGCGCCCTTTTTGTGACGTTGGAATCAGACATGACGCGCCCCCTTTTCTGTCGCCGAAACACCCTGGTGTATTTTAAGAATACCAGAAAAACGTCGTTGTTTCAACAAAAAGGGGACGCTCGTTTTTGGACAAAAAACGCTATGTGTCCCAAAATGACGCTTATTTGGATACATTCTCCTGGCTTGTCGGTGCCTCATCCTCCAGCACCTGGGGGATGAAGCGGCGGGCAAAGCGGCCCTTGCCCCGGCCGATCAGGTAGAACCAGCCGATGCAGGAAAACACCGCCGCGCCGATGAAGTTCACGAACAGGTCCTTCATGGTGTCCCGCAGCCCCAGGTCCAGATACCCGCCCAGGCCCAGGGGTATCTGCTCCCCGCCGGAGACCACGATCACGTCCTCGATGTTCCGGAGGATGACGGGCGTGTTGCCGCCGGTGGGGTCCAGGGCCACGGTGGAGATGGTGTTCAAAATGGCGTCCTTCTGCATGTCCTTGAGCAGGAACGTGTCGGCGGCGCACTCGAAAAACTCCCACAGCACCCCGATGGTCATGGAGAAGCAAAACGCCACGATGGCCAGGAACACCGGCGACAGGGACAGGGAGAACCGCTCGTTGCGGTCCAGCATATCCACCAGGGAGAAACCCACCGCCGCGCAGAGAAAGCCGTTGAGGGTGTGCATGACCGTGTCCCACCCGGGGAACGTGGTGTAGTAGGAGCGTATCTCCCCCAGTATCTCTGCGGAGAAGATGAAAAGCAGGATGATGATCTCCATGGTGTCGGGAAAGTCGATGCGCAGCCGCCGTTCAATGATCGTCGGCAGCAGGAACAGCACCAGCGTCAGCGCGCAAAGGAACACATTTTCATAGTCGCCGTTGAAAAACTGCCGGATCATGGTGAGGATGACCAGCGCCCGCAGCACAAAGTAGACTGCGACCACAGCCGGCTTGCGGCGTGCGGTCTCCTTCAGCGTCTGCATCTTCGGCTTTGCTCTTCTTTTCACGGCCCATACCCCCTTAACGGCATTATAGAGTATTTTTCGATTGGACGCAAGGCAATGCGCCGTGACCCTGGCTGGACATTTCCGGACAAAAGGGATACAATGTGCCCATACGACGTGCTTTTGGAGGTGCGGTATGCGCACATTGCTTTACGGCGGTCGGGTCATCGACCCGGCCAACAGCGTGGACGGGCGGCTGGATCTGCTGCTGGAGGACGGAAAGGTCGCCTGGGCGGGCACGGGGCCCGTGCAGGCGGACCGGGCGCTGGACGTGACCGGAAAGGTGGTCTGCCCCGGCTTCATCGACTGCCACACCCACGAGGACCCGGTGGAGCCGGACGGACGGCTGTACGCCGACGGGGATCGGTCCGTGTTCTCCTGCATGCTGCGCATGGGGGTGACCACGGTGGTGGCGGGCAACTGCGGCGAGAACGTATACGACCCGGCCGGGTATCTGGACATCGTGGACCGGCACGGGGCCTTCGTGAACGTGGCCATGCTGGCCGGGCACGAGTTTTTCCGCGTCCAGGCCGGGGCCTCGGACCGGTACGCGCCCGCCGGCGACGGGCAGACAGCCGCCATGGCGGAGGGCCTGGCGGGGGCGCTGGGTGCCGGCTGCGCCGGGGTATCCTTCGGCATCCGCTACACCCCCGGCATGGACGAGCGGGAGCTGCTTGCCTGCGCGCAGGCGTGCGTGCCGTCGGGAAAGCCCCTGGCCTGCCATCTGCGGGACGACGCGGCCAACGTGTTCTCCGCGCTGGACGAGTTTCTCGGCGCGGCCCGGACCCTAGGCCTGCCCGCCCAGGTGTCCCACATCGGCAGCATGGCCGGCTTCGGCCAGATGGCGGAGTTTTTGGCCGCTGTGGGCCGGTACCGCTTGAGCGGGCTGGACGTGACGTGCGACTGCTACCCCTACGACGCCTTCTCCACCGGTCTGGGCTCGGCCACTTACGACGACGGCTGGCTGGAGCGCTACGGCTGCGATTACGGCGTGCTGGAGCTGTGCGAGGGCGAATACAAGGGCCGGCGCTGCACGGAGGAGCTCTTCCGCAAGGTCCGCCGGGAGATGCCCGACTGCCGGACGGTGTGCCACGTGATGGACCCGAAGCAGGTGGCCATGGCTCTGTGCCACCCGGCAGTGATGCTGGCCAGCGACGCCACCATGCACCGGGGCCAGGGCCATCCCCGGGCCGCCGGCACCTTCCCCCGGCTGATCGCGGGGTATGTGCGCACGGGCCGGCTGAGCCTGTACGACGCGGTGGCCAAGATGACGGCCATGCCCGCGTCCCGGTACCGTCTGGCCGGCAAGGGAAGTCTGGCCGTGGGCGCGGACGGGGACGTGACGGTGTTCGACCCGGAGCGGATATGCGACCGGTCCACCTTCGACGACCCCATCGCCCCGCCGGAGGGCATCGACTACGTGTTCATCGGCGGGCAGCCGGCGCTGGAAAAGGGCGCCGTGGTCTGCCCCGCTCTGGGCCGCTCTGTACGGGTATACTGACTTTTTGTGGACAAGTCCCGCGCCTCGTTATATAATAGCTGACGGGCGAACGACCGTCGCCTCGGGAGGACAAGAATGAGCGTTTTCATCACCGCCGCGCGCTCGATTATGGTGCTGGCGTCCCTGCTGGGCTGGGTGCATGCCGTATCGAAAAAGCTGCGCCCGGAGCTGGCTCTGGGCGCTGTTTTCGCGTCCATCGGCAGCGCGATGTTTTTCGCCGGCATCCTGAACATCCTGCCCCATACCGCCTGGGCCATATGCGTCGGCGGCCTGCTGCTGCTGGCGCGGGCCGTATACAGGCGGGAGAGCTTCCGGGCGCTGCTCTGTCCGGGCATCGTCTTTTTCCTCGGATGCGCCGTGGTGCTGCCCGTGGCGCTGTACGGCTGCAAGTTCGTCCAGCCGGACAATTACACCCACTGGGCCATCGCCCTGCAGAAGCTGCTGCGCTACGACCGCTTTCCTGTCCTCGCCGACGACAAATTCTATTACTTCCAGTCCTACCCCCTGGGCAGCACCTCCTTCCTCTATTGCTTCACCTATCTGCTGGGCGTGCATCCCGAATGGCTGGAGGTCTACATCCAAAATCTGCTCATCGCCGGCATGCTGACGGGGCTGTTCGTGTTCGTGCGGCGCTGGTACGCCGTCGCGTTGACGGCGCTGATGAGCGTTTGCATCCTGGCGGCGGAGCCGAGCGACCAGCAGCTGCTGTACTCCCTGCTGGTGGACATCCTTCTTCCCTCGGCGGCGCTGAGCGCCACGGCCTTCTGCATCTTCTACCGGGATCGGCTGGCGGACATGCTCTGGTGGACCGTGCCCTATACCGTGTTCGTGATGAGCATCAAAAACAGCGGCATCTTCTTCTCCGTGGTGGTGATGTTCTACGCTCTGGCCGCGATGGGCGAGCGGCGGCGGCACATGGGCCGCTGGCTGGGATGTACGCTGTGTTCGGCGGCGGCGCTGCTGCTGTGGCAGCGGCATGTCACGCTGGTCTTCCCGGACGGCATGACCACCAAGCATTCTATGAGCCTGGAAAACTTCCAGCAGATCCTCGGGGACAAGACCCCGGAGGACATCCGCGCCATCCTGGGCCTGCTGCGGGACAGGATATTCTCCCTGTCCAACCCGATACTGTATATCCTGGCGGCGCTGGTGCTGGTGTATCTGCTGCGCCGCTTCGTGCTCCGGGGCGAGCGGCGCTCCTTCCTGCAGATCGCGGTGCTGTGCCTGGCCAGCTACGCGGTATACCTGGTGCTGCTGGCGGCCATGTTCCTGCTCACGATGCCTCTGTCCGAGGCGATGCGCCTGGGCGGCGCCGACCGGTATATCATGACCATCCTGATATTCGAGGCCGGCCTTACGTTCATCGCCGCCTGCGCCGCACTGGACGCTCCGCCCGTCACGCGGCGCCGCTGGACAGCGGCGGCGCTCTGCGTGGTCATGGCGGCGCTGGGCCCGCTCTGCCTGACCCCCAACCCCCAGTATCTGCGGGGGCAGGACTGGTCCGACAGCCAGCGCTGGAAGCTGGAGTCCATCCTCACCGCCAACGACGTCCCCTCCGGGCAGAATTATCTGGTGCTCACGCCCAGCGACGACTTTGGGATAAAGTTCTACGACGAGATATGCAAGTATCTGCTCCAGCCGGAATTTTTCACCTTCCAGTCGGTGGATTTCATGACCGGCAAGGATTTTCTGCTGTCCAACTACAATTACCTCATCGTGCTGGAGCAGACGGACGCCTGCCGCGCCTACATGGAGCAGACCTTCGGTGACCCTGATCTGCAGGTGGTCCAGCTGGACTACGATCCCATGTGACGCCTATCTTGTGTATGGAAGGAGCTGAATCCTCTCATGTATAAAGACCCGATCATCATCCCCGCCCTCGACCCGCCGGACAGTCTGACAGACTACGTCGGCGAGCTGATCGGCAGCGGCTTTGAGCGCATCGTGCTCATCGACGACGGCAGCCGCGCCGACCGCCGCAGCGTGTTCGGCGCTCTGGCGGCGCGGCAGGAGGTCTCCGTGCTGCGCCACGCCGTCAACCTGGGCAAGGGCCGGGCGCTGAAGGACGCCTTCAACTACGTGCTGACCGCCTGGGAGGACGATTACGCCGGCGTCATCACCGTGGACTCCGACGGCCAGCACACCGTCCAGGACGTGATACGGCTGCAGGACGAGCTGGAAAAGCGGCAGAACGTGCTGCTGCTGGGCACGCGGGACTTCTCCGACCCGGCCGTCCCCTTTAAAAGCCGCAAGGGCAACCGCATCACCAGCGGCGTGTTCCGGCTGCTGTACGGGCAGTATCTGCGGGACACCCAGACGGGCCTGCGGGCCATCCCCAAGTCCTTTCTTGGACCTTACATGGCGCTGAGCGGAGAGCGGTTTGAGTACGAGATGAACATGCTGATCTATAACGCCCGGCACGCCCCCGTGCCCGTGCAGATACCCATCCGGACCGTCTATTTCGACAACAACAGCCAGACCCACTTCCGCCCCTTCGCTGACTCCTTCAAGATATACCGGCTGATCTTCGCCGGCTTTTTCAAGTACATCCTGGCCTCCCTGTCCTCCGCGCTGCTGGACCTGGCCGTGTTCCGCCTGGCACTGGTGCCGCTGGGCTCGCTGAAGGACAGCACCGCCATCGTGGCCGCCACCGTCATCGCCCGGGTGATCTCCTCGCTGTACAACTTCTTCGTCAACCGCAGCGCGGTGTTCGGCAGCCGTGGCAGCGCTCCCCGGCAGATGGTGCGCTACTATGCGCTGTGCGTGGTGCAGCTGGCCCTCTCTGCGGGCCTGGTAGTACTGCTCAACAGTCTGCTGGGCTGGAACAAGACTTTGGAAAAAGCCATCGTGGACAGCGTGCTGTTCCTCATCAGCTACCAGATCCAGCGGGTATGGGTCTTCAAGGAGAGCTGAACCGACACATGATAAAAGACCGCCCCGGACCGATGGTCCGGGGCGGCTTGCTATATTCTTTTCAGCGGGATAAGCTCACTCGATGGTGATGCGGCCCTCGCCCTCCAGCTCGCCGTAGCCGGTCACGTTGGGCAGACCGTCGCCGTCGGTGTCCTCAAAGGACTGCACGTAGTTGGCCAGGACCATGTAGTCCTCCATCACGTAGTCGATGATGTTGGCGCCGCCCTGGAACATGGAGAAGCCGTCGCCCAGGTCGCGCAGGGTGTAGTTGTAGCCGGCCAGGTCGTACTTGGCCTCAAGGTCCAGAGGCTCGTACTCGCCGGTCTCGGCGTTGAGCACCTGCACGTCCTTGACCCGGTACTCGCCGTCCACACCGGTGAACACGCCCTTGTCGTCCATGGTGCAGGACGACTCGATGGAGGTGTCGATGGTGTACTTGGCGCCGGACACATGCAGGAAGCCGCCGATCTCCTCGCCAGTGCCAACGCCCCGGGCGCCGAACTCCAGCGCGTCCAGGATCTGCTGGCCGGTGACCTCGATCAGGCAGGCCACGTTGCCGAAGGTGTGCATGTTCTTGCAGGTCAGGTAGCTTATATCGCCGGTGATGGCCTCGTTGCGGATACCGCCGCCGTTCATGATGGCCATATCCACGTGGTGGCCGTCCACCTTGGTGGTCTCGCTGAACAGATAGTACAGCGCGTCCGCCGCAAAGTCGCCGGAGTTGGTCTCCTGGCTGCGGACCAGGCGGGTGCCGTCCTCGGCGTAGTTGTTCAGCACGTCGTCGGTGGTGCCGATGACCTCGCCCAGCTCGTCATTGACCTGGCCGATCCAGCCGCTCTGAGCAGCCTCCACCTCGGGCTCCAGCGCGTCGGCGGTCAGCTCGCCGGCGTACAGCTTGGCCACGTAGCTGTCATAGACCTTGGCCTTGACCTCGGCCGGGGTGAGCAGCTGGGTGGTGATGGAGCCGTCGGGGGCGATGGTCATCTGGCCCAGGTTGTTGAAGTAGGAGCCGGTCTGGGTGAGGATGACGGTGTTGCCGTCGGCGTCGGCGACCTCCTCCATGGGCACCTCGGTGTGGGAGTGGCCGTCGATGAAAGCGTCCAGGCCGGTGGTGTTGGCGATGACCTCTTCACTGGTCCAGGGCTGGGAGGCCGGGTCCACGCCCAGGTGGCCCAGGCCGATGATCACGTCGGCCTCCTCGGAGGCGGCGTCGATGGCCTCCTGCACAGTCTCGTACAGCTCGGAGCCGTCCTCGCCGCCGGCGATGCCGTAGATGTAGTTGCCGTCCTCATCCTGGAAGTAGGCGGGGGTGGACTTGGTGAAGGACTCGGGGGTGGTGACGCCGATGAAGGCGATCTTCTGCCCGCCGATCTCAAAGACCTTGTAGGGGTCCAGCACGTTCTCGCCCTTCTCGCCGTCCTTCTCGTGGTAGAAGTTGCAGGACACATAGGGGAAGTGGGCCCACTCGATGGCGTTCATGCAGCCCTCCATGCCGTAGTCGAACTCATGGTTGCCCAGAGTCGCCACGTCGTAGCGGGCCAGGTTCATCAGGGTGATGATGGACTCGCCCTTGTCCATGGAGCCATAGGCGGTGCCCTGGATGTGGTCGCCGGCGTCTACCAGCAGGACGTTGTCCAGGGTGTCCCGGTACTGGGCGGCCACGGTGTAGTTCAGGTCCTTGTCGATGTAGGTGTGTACATCGTTGGTGTACAGCACGGTGACGGTCTCGCCCTCGGCCTCGTCGGCAAAGGCGGGAGCGCCCAGCGCCAGCACCATGGCAAGGACCAGCAGCAGGGAAAAGAGCTTCTTCATAGTCGTCCTCCTTAATAAGGTTTTGTTAAAGTGGTCTCCTCATCCATTATAACTGAGGGCTATGTACGTGTCAAAAAACAAAGGGTTAAAATACGGTAAAAATTCCCAAACCGCCGGACGGCCGGCTCACAGCTCCTCGGGCAGGCTGAGCAGATACTGGCCGTAGTCCGTCATGCGCAGCTGGTGGCCCAGCTCCATCAGCTTCCGGCTGCTGATCCACCCCTGCCGCCAGGCGATCTCCTCCAGGCAGGCGATATAGAACCCCTGCCGCTCCTGGACCGTCTGCACGAACTGGGAGGCGCTGAGCAGCCCGTCGGGGGAACCGGTGTCCAGCCAGGCCATGCCCCGGCCCACCCGGATGACCTTCAGCCGGCCCTGCTCCAGGTAGGTGTTGTTGACGGAGGTAATCTCCAGCTCGCCCCTTGCCGAGGGCCGCACGGCCTTGGCGATGTCCACCACGGTGTTGTCGTAGAAATACAGCCCCGGCACGGCATAGCGGCTCTTGGGCTTTTCCGGCTTTTCCTCCAGGGAGACGGCCTGTCCGTCCTTGCCGAACTGGACCACGCCGAACTGGCGGGGGTCCTTCACCGGGTAGCCGAACACCATGGCCCCCTCTTTCAAGGCCGCGCCCCGGGCCAGATAGTCGGACAGGGCCTGTCCATAGAACACGTTGTCCCCCAGGATGAGGCACACCGTGTCGCCGCCGATGAACGCCTCCCCCAGGATGAACGCCTCCGCCAGGCCCCGCGGCCTGGTCTGGACCTTATACTGTATCTCCATGCCCAGGCGGCTGCCGTCGCCCAGCAGCTCCCTGTACCGGGGCAGGTCCGTCTCAGTGGAGATGAGAAGCACCTGGCGCATGCCCGCCAGCATGAGCACGCTCATGGGATAGTAGATCATGGGCTTGTCGTAGATGGGCAGCATCTGTTTGCTGGTGGCCTTGGTCATGGGGTACAGGCGTGTGCCCATGCCCCCGGCCAGAATGATGCCTTTCATAGGCGCGACCCCCTTACTCCCCCGCCATATAGGCGTTCTTCCGGGCCACGTAGCCCTGGGCATTGGCCAGATTCGTCTGCTTCTGGCCGAAGCGGTCGGTCCGCACCACCTTGGCGGGCAGGCCCACCACCAGCGAGTAGGGCGGGATGACCATCCCGGAGGTCACCACGGCCCCGGCCCCCACGATGGAGCACTCCCCCACCACCGCGTCGTCCAGCACCACAGCGCCCATGCCGATCAGCGCGCCGTCGCCCACCGTGCAGCCGTGCACCACCGCGTTGTGGCCCACGGTCACGTCCGCGCCGATGGTGAGGGGGTGCTCCGGGTCGCAGTGGAGGGTGGCGTTGTCCTGGATGTTGGAGCCCCGGCCGATGACGATGGGCTCGTTGTCCCCCCGGATCACCGCGCCGAACCAGACGGAGCTGTCCTCAGCCAGGCGCACGTCCCCGATGAGGGTGGCGTTGTCCGCCACGAAGGCGGTCTTGTCGATGGAGGGCTCTTTCCCCTTATACTTCACGATCATGTGGTTTCTCCTTGCATTTGCCGCGCTGAGCGCGTATATTACTGATGAAATTATAATGAAAACGTCGGTCCCTGTCAACCGCCGTCAAGGAGCAGCCATGGGAAACATCGCCACGTATCTCATCGTCTGCCCGCTCATCTTTCTGGGCGGGTTCGTGGACGCCATCGCCGGCGGCGGCGGGCTGATAAGCCTGCCGGCGTACCTGATCGCCGGGCTGCCGGTGCACATGAGCATCGGCACCAATAAAATAAGCTCCGCCATGGGCACCACCCTGACCACCGTCAAGTTCTGGCGGCAGGGCTATATCAAGGCCCGGATATGCCTGCCCTGCGCGGTGTGCGCCCTGGCCGGCTCCGCCTGCGGGGCCCAGCTGGCCCTGCTGGTGGACGACTACGTGTTCCGCATCATCCTGCTGTTCGTTCTGCCCCTGACTGCGGTGTACGTGTTCCGCAGCAAAGGGCTGGACACCGCCGGCAGGGACCCCCGCTCCTTCGGTGCCACCCTGGCCATCGCCTGCGCCCTGGCACTCGTCATCGGCGTGTACGACGGCTTTTACGGCCCCGGCACCGGCACGTTTCTGCTGCTGCTGCTCACCGGCCTGGCCCATATGAGCCTCAATGACGCCGCCGGCGCGACGAAGGTCATCAACCTGTCCACCAACATCGCCGCCCTGGTCACCTACCTGGCCAACGGCCAGGTGCTGCTGCCCCTGGGTCTGACGGCGGGGCTGTTCGGCATCGCGGGCAACTATCTGGGCGCCCGCTCCTTCACCGCCAAGGGCTCGAAGATCGTCAAGCCCCTCATCGTCACCGTGCTGGCCATCTTCTTCGTCAAGGTGATATACGACACCTTCCTCTGAACGTTCGTCCCCCTTACGCGCCTCCCTCCTTCCGAGGGAGGCGCTTTTATTCTTAAGAAAGTCCTAATATTGCGTTCATTTTCTGTTCACATCCGTAGGGCATAATGCCATCAGTTACAAAAGTTACGAACGCTGACTGGGAATCCTCCCTTTTTCCGGGAACTTTTCCGGCACGGCGAACGTCAAACGATCACCTTTGTTATTTCTTGTAACATTTCCCTTGGACGGGCCGTCCCGCATAGGATGGCGAAGACACACCGACGCAAGGAGGTCAAAGCATGCGCTACGCAACGGATGAAAGATCGAGACGGCAATACGCACGGTTCCTCGCCCGCCGGGGGCAGAGCGGTTCCCGGCCGCCCCAGGCCGGGGCTCTCGGGGAGGAGCAGCTCATCCTGGCCGAGGACGCCCAGGGGAACATCACCGGCGGGATGGACGTGTTCATCCGCCGGCTGCCCCTGTTCGGCTGCCTGATGTACAGCCCCCTGGGCCCGGTATGCGAGCAGGGGGACGCCGACGCGCTGCGCCAGCTGACGGAAGGCGCGGAGCTGCTGGCCTGGAAGTATAACGCCATGGCCCTGCGCACAGGGCCGGACGCGCCGGCGGTCCTGCCGGCCCTGGAGAACCTGGGCTGGCGGACCGGAGGCCGGGCGGCGTACATCGCCTGGCGGCCAGTGAAGTGGCGGCTGTACCGGCTGGCGGACCGGGTCCTTTCGGCCATTCGGGCCCGCCGCCGGCACACCGCGCCGGCCGCCGGCCGGATTTTGGCGGAAAACGCGCAAAATCATTGACAACGGAGGCGGAAAGCTATATAATCTCTGTGTAAAAAATGAAGGAGCAAGACCATGGATCGTTCTTTTTTCGGCTTCTACTACTTTTCCTATTACTTCCCCAAAAAGTAATAGCGTTCTGTGTTGCCGGAAACGACCCCATGAAATAGACCACGAGCTGTGCGGCACACCTGCTGCACAGCTTTTTTGCAAAGGAGAAGCGTTCCCCCTATGATCACCGTTCTGAAACCCAACACCACCGACGAGCAGCGGGACCACCTCATCCACTGGCTGGAGGGCCAGAAGGTCCAGGTCCACGTCTCTCAGGGCGACGAGTACACCATCCTGGGCCTGGTGGGCGACACCGCCCACATCGACGTGGAGCTGCTGGAGAGCCTGGAGATCGTCCAGTCCGTCAAGCGGGTCAGCGAGCCGTTCAAGAAATGCAACCGGAAATTCCATCCGGAGGATACCGTTGTGGACGCCGGCGGCGTGCCCATCGGCGGCGGCCACTTCGCCGTGATAGCCGGGCCCTGCTCTGTGGAGAGCCACGACCAGATCATCGGCATCGCCGAGGCCGTGAAGGCCAGCGGCGCGAAGCTGCTGCGGGGCGGCGCGTTCAAGCCCCGCACCAGCCCCTACGACTTCCAGGGCCTGCACGCCACGGGCCTGGAGCTTTTGAGCGAGGCGAAGAAGGCCACCGGCCTGCCCATCGTCTCGGAGATCATGGACCTGCGGGACCTGGAGCTTTTCGAGGACGTGGACGTGATACAGGTGGGCGCCCGGAACATGCAGAACTTCGAGCTTTTGAAGGGCCTGGGCCGCACCAATAAGACCGTGCTGCTCAAGCGGGGCCTGGCCAACACCCTCAAGGAGCTTCTCATGAGCGCCGAGTACATCATGGCCGGCGGCAACGAGAACGTGATACTCTGCGAGCGGGGCATCCGCACCTATGAGACCTACACCCGCAACACCCTGGACCTGAGCTGCGTGCCGGTGCTGCACGAGCTGAGCCATCTGCCCGTGGTGGTGGACCCCAGCCACGCCACCGGCCACTCCAGCCTGGTGCCCTCCATGGCCCTGGCGGCGGCCGCCGCCGGCGCGGACGGCATCATGGTGGAGGTGCACAACGACCCGCTGCACGCCCTGTGCGACGGGGCTCAGAGCCTGACTCCCGTCCAGTTCGACGCGCTGATGCAGCAGATGAAGCGCATTTTGGAGGTCGTGCGGGGATGACCGTGGGCATCGTGGGGCTGGGACTCATCGGCGGGTCCCTGGCCAAGGCGTACAAGCGGGACCCCTCCGTCAAGGTGCTTGGCTGGAACCGCAGTCCCTCCGTGCTGGAGTTCGCCCAGCTGGACGGAGCCATCGACGGGCCTCTGACGGCGGAGAACCTCAAAGACTGCGACCTGGTGCTCATCGCCCTGTACCCCCAGGCGGCCATGGACTACATGACCGAGCACGCCGACGATTTTTCCAAGACCGGCGTCGTCATGGACTGCGCCGGCGTAAAGCGCGAGATATGCGACTTTGCCTTCCCCCTGGCGGCGGCGCACGGCTTCACCTACGTGGGCGGCCACCCCATGGCGGGCACCCAGTTCTCCGGCTACAAGTACTCCCGGGCCAACCTCTATGACCGGGCCCCCATGGTGATCGTGCCGCCGGTATTCGACGATGCGGACTTCCTCCAGCGGGTGAAGGAGCTGCTCAAGCCCGCCGGCTTCGGGCGCATCAGCGTCACCACCGCCGCCGAGCACGACGAGATGATCGCCTTCACATCCCAGATGTGCCACGTGGTGTCCAACGGCTACATCAAGAGCCCCACCGCCGCCCGGCACCGGGGCTTCTCCGCCGGCAGCTACAAGGACTTGACCCGTGTCGCCTGGCTCAACGCGGACATGTGGAGCGAGCTCATCCTGGACAACCGGGACAATATGCTCGCGGAGATGGACGCCTTCATCGAGAGCATGATCGCCTACCGCAGCGCCATCGCGGCCAATGATTTCGACGCTCTCCGGGCCCTGCTGCAGGAGGGCAAGGAGCGGAAGGAGCAGATCGACGGATGAACACGGTCCATATCCCCGCCTCCACGCCCTATGATGTGCAGATCGGGCCGGGGCTTCTGGCCTTGCTGGGCGCCGTGATCGGAGAAACGTGCCCCAAGGCGACCCGCTGTCTGCTGGTCACCGATGACGCCGCAGGCCCCCTGTGGGCTCCCAAAGCCCTGGAGAGCCTGGAAAAAACGGGCCTTGCCGCCGCTGTATACACCCTCCCCCACGGGGAGGCCAGCAAGACGGCGGACAGCCTGGTAAAGCTCTTGAACTCCGCCGCGTCAGAGCATTTTACCCGCTCCGACGTGTTCCTGGCCCTGGGCGGGGGCATGGTAGGGGACCTGACCGGCTTCGCGGCGGCCTGCTACATGCGGGGCGTAGCCTATATCCAGCTGCCCACCACCCTTTTGGCGGCCATCGACTCCTCCGTGGGCGGCAAGACTGCGGTGGACCTGCCCGCGGGCAAGAACCTGATGGGCGCCTTCTGGCAGCCCCGGGCCGTGCTGTGCGATACGGATACCCTCTCCACCCTGCCGGCAGCGGACTTTCTCTCCGGCTGCGCGGAGGTCATCAAGACCGCCATCCTCTTCGACCCTGAGCTCTTTGCCCAGCTGGAGCGGGAGGGCGCGGACTTTGACCGCCCGGCGCTGATCGCCCGGTGTGTGGCCCACAAGCGGGACATCGTGGCCGAGGACGAGCGCGACACCGGCCGCCGGGCCCTTCTCAATCTGGGGCACACCCTGGGCCACACTGTGGAGGCCCAGAGCGATTTTGCCCTCACCCACGGCCAGGCCGTGGCCATCGGCACGGCCGTCGTCTGCCGGGCGGCGGCAAAATACGGCTTCTGCGCCCCGGAGGTGCCGGCGCGGGTGGATGCGCTTCTGGAAAAGTTCGGCCTTCCCACGCACACCGACTACCCTCTGGACGGGCTCATGGAGCGGATGCTCTCGGACAAAAAGCGCGCCGGCGGCACGGTGAGCGTGATCGTGCCGGAGGCCATCGGCCGGTGCGCCATCCGGCCCATGGACCGGGCGGCGCTGCACGACTTCATGAAAGCGGGGCTGTGAGATGATCGCGACCATATCCCCCGCCCCCCTGGCCGGGACTATCCCCGCCATCGCCTCCAAGAGCCAGGCCCACCGGCTGCTCATCTGCGCGGCTCTGGCCGACAGAGAGACCATCATCGCCTGCCCCACCCTCTCGGCGGACATCGACGCCACAGCGGCGTGCCTGCGGGCCCTGGGGGCGGATATATCCTACGGAAACGGCGTTTTTGCCGTCAAGCCCATCGTCTCCGTCCCGGACCGGCCCGTGCTGGACTGCGGGGAGAGCGGCTCCACCCTGCGGTTCCTGCTGCCGGTGGTGTGCGCGCTGGGGGCGAAGGCCGCCATCAAAATGCATGGCCGGCTGGGAGCGCGGCCTCTGTCCCCCCTGTGGGAGGAGCTTTGCGCCCACGGGGCCATACTGACAAAGCCCGACCCGGACACCATATCCGTGGACGGCTCTCTCTCGGCGGGCGGCTATACCATCGCCGCCAACATCTCCTCCCAGTTCATCAGCGGCCTGCTGTTCGCCCTGCCCCTGCTGGCGGGGGACAGCGCCATCCGCCTGACGGGAAAGCTGGAGTCGGCGGCCTATCTCACCATGACCGTGCGGGCGCTGGCTCTGTTCGGGGTGGACTGCCCGCTGACGGACGGCGCGTTCAGCCTGCCCGGCGGCCGGCTCCTCGTCTCCCCCGGCACGGCCGCAGTGGAGGGCGACTGGTCCAACGCCGCCTTCTGGGTGGTGGCGGATAAGCTCTCCGGCGGCACGCTGACCGTCTCGGGTCTGGACCCGGCGTCCCCCCAGGGGGACCGGGCGGTCGTGGAGCTTGCCGGGCGCATCGCCGAGGGCGGCGCGGTGGTGGACTGCCAGAACGTGCCGGACCTGGTGCCGGTGCTCAGCGTGCTGGCGGCGGTGTCGCCGGGGGTGACCCGGTTCGAGAACGCCGGCCGGCTGCGCATCAAGGAGAGCGACCGGCTCGCCGCCGTGACGGACATGCTCACCGCCCTGGGCGGCCAGGTCGAGCAGCTGCCCGAGGGCCTTGTGGTCACCGGCAAAGAGCGTCTTTCCGGCGGCCGGGTGGACAGCGTCAACGACCACCGCATCGCCATGAGCGCCGCCGTGGCCGCCATCGCCTGCGACGGCCCCGTGACCGTGTACGGGGCCCAGGCCGTGAACAAATCCTATCCCGCCTTCTGGGCCGACTACGCCCGGCTGGGCGGCAAAGTGACCCTGGAGGACAAGTAATGGGCAACAGCTTCGGCGCACGCTATCGCTTTACCATCTTCGGCCAGTCTCACGCCCCGGCCATCGGCGTGACCATCGAGGGCCTGCCCGCCGGTTTCACACCCGACATGGAGGCCTTGCAGGCGTTCCTGGACCGGCGCGCGCCGGGCAAGGGCAGATACAGCACCACCCGCAAAGAGGCCGACGCGCCGGAATTCGTCTCCGGCCTGGTGGACGGGCACACCTGCGGCGCGCCTGTCACCGCCATCATCCGCAACACCAACGCCCGTTCCGGCGATTACGAAAACCTGTTCCGGGTGCCCCGGCCGGGCCACGCGGACTTCTCCGCAGCGGTGAAGTACGGCCGGAACCGGGACGTGGCCGGTGGCGGCCAGTTCTCCGGGAGGCTTACCGCGCCGCTGTGCATCGCCGGGGGCCTTGCCCTGCAGCTGCTGGCGGAGGAGGGCATATCCGTTTCCGCCCGCATTCTGTCCATCGGCGGCCAGACCGAGCCCGACGCCATCCAGGGGACCCTGGAGGCGGCCAAGCAGGCCGGCGACTCGGTGGGCGGCGTGATCGAGTGCGTGGCCGAGGGCGTGCCGGCGGGGCTGGGCGAGCCCATGTTCGGCGGCGTGGAGAACCGCATCGCCCAGGCGGTGTTCGCCATCCCCGCCGTGAAGGGCGTGGAGTTCGGCGCGGGCTTCGGCGCGTCCGCCATGCGGGGCAGCGAGAACAACGACCCCTTTTACTTCGACGACTACGGCGTGGTCCGCACCCGCACCAACCACCATGGCGGCGCTTTGGGCGGCATCACCAGCGGCATGCCCATCGTGTTCCGGGCGGCCTTCAAGCCCACCCCCTCCATCGCCATAGAGCAGGACAGCGTGGACCTGGACGCCCATGAAAATGTAAAACTCTCCGTGCAGGGGAGACACGACCCGTGCATCGTACTGCGGGCCGCGCCCTGCGTGGAGGCAGCCGCTGCGGCGGCCATATATGACTTATTATTGGAAGGAAGGTACTGAAAATGGAACTGATGATGCTCAGAGCGAGAATGGACGCCATCGACCGGGAGCTGTTCGCCCTGCTGGAGAAGCGCATGGACGTCTCCGCCGAGATGGCCGCCTACAAGAAGGCCCATGGGCTGCCCGCCTTCGACGAGGCCCGTGAGGAGCAGATGAAGGCCAACATCCGCTATCTGGTCCGCCCCGAGACCGTGGACATGATGATGCTGATGTACGACACCATTCTCCAGACCAGCCGGGATTACCAGAACGAGATGATCGAAAAGGATGGCTGACGCCTTCGGCCTTCTGGGGCGTAAGCTGGGCCACAGCTGGTCGCCCCAGATCCACCGAATGCTGGCCGGGTACGACTACCGCCTGTACGAGACGGAACCGGAGGCGCTGGAGCATTTCCTGGCCGCCACGCCCTTGGCCGGCATGAACGTGACCATCCCCTACAAAAAGGACGTGGTCCCGTTCTGCGCCGCCCTGTCCGACACGGCGCGGCGCATCGGCAGCGTCAACACCCTTGTCCGCACCGGCGAAGGCTGGTACGGCGACAACACAGACTACACCGGGTTCCGCTATCTCGTGGAGCAGACCGGTGTGGATGTGTGCGGCAAAAAAGCCCTGATATTCGGCACCGGCGGGGCCTATCTGGCGGTGCGGACCGCTCTGGAGGACCTGGGGGCCGGGCCCATCGTGCCCATCTCCCGCTCCGGTCCGGACAACTATGAGAACCTCTCCCGCCACCGGGACGGCAGGATACTGGTCAACACCACCCCCCTGGGCATGTTCCCCAACGCGGGCGTCAGCCCCGCAGACCCGGGGGACTTTCCCCGGTGCGAGGCCGTGTTCGACATCGTCTACAACCCCCAGCGCACGGCGCTGCTGCTGCGGGCCGAGGCGCTGGGCATCCCCCACGCCGGCGGGCTGGGGATGCTGGTGGCCCAGGCCTGGCGCAGCGCCGAGCAGTTCGCCGGCCATCCCATCGACCGGGCTTTGATAGAACAAATTATGTCAACCTTATCCCGACAGATGTCCAACATCGTGCTCATCGGCATGCCCGGCTGCGGCAAGTCCGCAGTGGGCCGGGCGCTGGGGGCGGCGCTGGACAGGCCCTTCATCGACGCGGACAGCGAGATCGAGCGCGACGCGGCCATGTCCATCCCGGACATCTTCGCCAGGGAGGGCGAGGCGGGCTTCCGCGCCCGGGAGACTGCCGTACTGGCCCGGCTGGGCCAGGGCTCCGGGGCGGTGATCGCCACCGGCGGCGGCTGCGTCACCAGGGAGGAGAACTATCCTCTCCTGCACCAGAACGGGACCATCGTCTGGCTGCGGCGGGACCTTTCCAAGCTCCCCACCGCCGGCCGGCCCCTGTCCCAGCAAAACTCTCTCCAGACCCTCTACGCCCAGCGGCGGGACAAGTACGCCGCCTTTGCGGACATCACCGCAGACAACGACGGCGCGCTGGCGGACACCGTCGCGCAGATCAGAAAGGCGCTCCCATGAAGAACATCCTCGTCATCAACGGCCCCAACCTGAACATGCTGGGCATCCGGGAGCCGGGCATCTACGGCAGCCAGAGCTACCAGGCCCTGGTGGACTTCGTCACCGAGGTGTGCCGCAGCCACGGCCTTTCATGCGAGTGCTTCCAGTCCAACCACGAGGGGGCCATCGTGGACCGCATCCAGGCCGCCTATGGGAACGTGGACGGCATCGTCATCAATCCCGCCGCCTACACCCACACCAGCGTGGCCATTCTGGATGCGCTCAAGGCGGTGTCCATCCCGGCGGTGGAGGTGCATCTGTCGGACGTATCCGCCCGGGAGGCGTTCCGCCAGGTCTCCTATGCCGGTATGGCCTGCCAGGCCACCTTCGCCGGCCACGGCTTCGACGGCTACCGCATGGCCATCGAATACCTGCTGGAGCACTGCGGGTAAAAAAGCACAGCAGAAGGGCGCGGGAAGCTTCCCGCGCCCTTGTCATATTCGCACCTCACATATCGCTGAACAGGTCCGCCCGGTACACGCCCTCGTCGATGAGCTTGCGGAAGGCCGCCGCCACCAGGGGCTTGTCCTCCTGGTAGGTCACCCCGAACCAGGAGTCCCCCGTGCGGATGACCTGCACCGTCGCCTCGCCCTTTTTCAGCATCCCGTCCACGATCTCCGGCAGCAGATACTCGTCCTTCGTCGGGTCCTGCAACCCGGCCTTGAAGGGAGCAAAGCCCTCCTCCAGCGCCTGCAGAAAGTCCGGCGTCAGCAACCACATGTTCATGGACACCAGGCTCTCCGGGTCCAGGGGCCGCAGGCCGTTCTCCTCCTGCACCGCCGCGCCGCCGGGGGTCCTGACGATGCCGTGGGTCTCGGTGATGCCCGTCAGCACGCCGGCCGCGTCGATGGCGCACACGCCCCTTGTCACCCCGCCCACGTCGGACAGGGTGTTTTTCAGCACGAAGCCGATCATGGCGTACCGGCCCTTCTCATCGCTCCGGCAGCCGGACAGGAATTTGTACGCCTCGGTGAAGGCCTGCCTGCCGTAGTAGTCGTCGGCGTTGATGACGGCGAAGGGGCCGTCCAGGTACTGTTTGCAGCACAATATGGCGTGGCCGGTGCCCCAGGGCTTGGTGCGCCCGGCGGGCAGATCGTCCATATCCTGAAAGGCGTACTCCCACTTCACATCCCGGTGACGAAAGCGGGCCTCCAGGCGGCTGCCGATGACCTCCATGAAGTCGTCGTAAATGTCCCGCCGGAGAATGAACACCACCTTGTTGAACCCGGCCTGGACTGCGTCATGGATGGAGTAATCCATGATGATCTCCCCGGTGGGGCCCACCTTCTCCAGCTGCTTGATACCGGCCCCGTACCGGGCCCCGATACCCGCCGCCAGGACCACGAGCGTTACGTCCATACTTCCTCCGCGCCCCTTCCGGGGCATAAGATAATATGTTATTTTAACACATTATCTCTCTCCTGGCAAGACGTCCACGGCAGGCGAATATCGAGAATGCATGAAAAGAAAACGGGACGCGGCTGGCGCGTCCCGTTTTTCATCCTTCCGTGGTCAGTATCTCGATGAGCTGATTGTATATGTCCTCGGCGTCGGCGCGAAAGCGCTTTTCGATGGCTTTGGCCTGGGCCTCGTCCGGCACCGCCAGGCGCATGGAGACGATCTCTCCCACCCCGTCGGAAAGCCGCAGGCTCACGCTCTTTCCGCCCTTGGGGCCGGGCTCGATGTCCGTCTCGATCATGCTGGCCCGGCGCATGGCCGCCGCCACCGGCGCGGTCAGACGCTCGGCCTTTGCCCGGACGGTGTAGGGCAGGCTGGTGTACACCGTGTCCACGTTCCGCCGGCCCTTTTCCGTGATGGCGTATCTGCCGTTCTTCTCCGTCACGTGCTCGGTCTTTATAAGCTCCGCCAGGCAGTCGGTATAGTCGAACCAGGTAAAACCCCCGTCGAACAGCGCCAGGTCGGACAGCGTCACCGCCTCCACCGGCTTGGGCAGCTTCTCCAGGATGTACAGTATCAATATCTTGATGTCCAGCTTGTCCCGTATGAATCCCAGGTGCTCCATATGCGCCGCCTCGCTTTCTCCCCTATGATACCACAAAACGCCGGGCCCGTACAGGAAAATTTCACATTCTCCCCGCCGGCGCATACACTGTACTGAAACGCCGGAGCGCTTCCGGCTCACAGGATAAGGAGGTATCAGCATGGCGGACAGCCAGGAATGCACCGAAGCCGTGTGCATCCATACAAGGAAGATATACGACAGCTGCCGCGACAAGGACTGCGTGGAGGACCTGCGTGTGTACCCCACCGTCAGCTCCCAGCCGTACATAGAGAGCGCGTTCAGCGTGCGGCCCACCGGGGCCACGCTGCTGTATGCGGACGTGGACGTGGACGAGATCAGCTTCAACCGGGGCTTTTACACCGTGGACGTGACCTATTTCTATGAGGTCACCGGCACCACCTTCCCCGGCGAGAACCCGGTGACCGGCCTGTGCGTGTTCAACAAGCGGGTCATGCTCTTCGGCAGCGAGGGCTCCGCCAAGGTGTTCAGCTCCGACGGCGCCTTTGCCGACAGCTACACCCAGCCCATCGCCGTGGTGGAGTGCGTGGACCCCATCGCCCTGAACATGAAGGTGGTGGACGCCTGCCCCACGGGGCTGACGGCGGACGTATCGGCCATCCCGGCGGGCATCCTGGCCCGGTTCGGGGAGGACCTGGTGCTCACCGACGGCTCCCGGCTGCTGCTGGTGACGCTGGGGCAGTTCTCCATCATCCGCCTGGAGCGGGACAGCCAGCTGGTGGTGCCGGTGTACGACTACTGCCTGCCCGACAAGGACTGCGTGTCCGGCTCGGAGGACGACCCCTGCACGCTGTTCAGTAGAATCCGTTTTCCCGTCGAAGAATTTTTCCCGCCCGACAGCATCGAGGCTGCGGAGGATTACCGCTCCGCCATCCAGACGCTGAACACCGTCCCCTCCCCCGCCGTGGACCCCCGGGGCAGCGGGAACAACAACTGAAAAACGGGCTGCCTGACGGCAGCCCGCTTCTCATATTCCTTTCACGCCAGGGTCTTGGGCACGATGTTGTTCTGGGCCTTGAAGATGGAGTTTGCCGGGACCACGCCCCGGACGGAGGACAGGGGATAGATGTTGCTGTCCGGGCCGATGACAGTGCCGGGGTTGAGAACGCTGCCGCAGCCTACCTCCACCCGGTCGCCGATCATGGCGCCCACCTTTTTCCGGCCAGTCTCGATCTGCTCCCTGCCGTTGTGGATGACCACCAGCTGTTTATCGCTTTTCACGTTGCTTGTCAGGCTGGCCGCGCCCATGTGGGACTTGTAGCCCAGGATGGAGTCGCCCACGTAATTATAATGAGGCACCTGGACGTTGTCGAACAGGATGACGTTTTTCAGCTCCGTGGAGTTGCCCACCACGCAGTTTTCCCCCACCAGGGCGTTGCCCCGGATGAAGGCGCACTGGCGCACCTCGGTACCGTGGCCGATGATGCAGGGGCCCTTGATGTAGGCGGTGGCGAACACGGTGGCGTCCTTTGCTATCCACACATCCTCCGCCGGATGGTCGTACTCCTCTGGGGAGAGGGTGGCGCCCAGCTGCAGGATGAAGCCGCTGATGCCCGCCAGGGCCTCCCAGGGGTATTCGGCCTTCTCCAGCAGGGGCCTCGCGGCGGTGTGGGAAAGGTCATAAAGGTCGGCAGTCTTTATCATTTGCGCACCTCCACCAGCAGGCCCTCTTTGTCCATGGCGGCGATGATAGCGTCCACGCTCTGCTCGCAGCGCTCCCGGGTGGTGGCCTCGCTCATGACACGCAGCACCGGCTCCGTGCCGCTCTTGCGCAGCAGCACCCGGCCGTCGTCGCCCAGGTCGGCCTCCACAGCGGCCACGGCGGCCTGCACTGCATCGTTTGCCAGCGCGGCCTCCTTATCGGTGACCACCACGTTTTTCAGCACCTGAGGGTACATGGTCACCGGGGCGGCCAGGGCGGACAGGGGCAGGTTGGTGCGGATGAGCACCCGCATGAGCATGATGGCGGTGATGAGCCCGTCGCCGGAACGGGCGTACTTGCGGAAGATGATGTGGCCGGACTGCTCTCCGCCGATCAGGTGGTCGTTGGCCTTCATGTTCTCGTACACGTACCGGTCGCCCACAGCGGTCTTCTCGTAGCCGATGCCGGCCGCGTCCAGGGCCTTATACAGGCCCAGGTTGGACATGACCGTGGTGACCACGGTGTTGCTGGGCAGATGGCCCCGGCTCTTCATGTCCTTGGCGCATATGTACATGATCTTGTCGCCGTTGACCACCTCGCCCCGCTCGTCCACAGCCAGGCACCGGTCGCCGTCGCCGTCGAAGGCAAAGCCGCAGTCCACCCGGCTCTGGCGCACGAACTCCTGCAGGCCCTCGATGTGGGTGGAGCCGCAGCCCCGGTTGATGTTCACCCCGTCGGGCCGGTCGTTGATGACCAGTACCTTGGCGCCCAGGGCGGTGAACACGCTGCGGGCGATCATCCAGGTGGAGCCGTTGGCGCAGTCCAGGGCGATGGTGCGGTCCTCGAAGGGGCAGTCGGCCAGTCCGGTCAGCCGGCCGATGTAGCGGTTGCGGCCGGAGTAGAAGTCCACGGTGCAGCCGATCTGGTCCCGGGTGGCGTAGGGCAGCTCGGGTATCCTGCCGTCGATGTAATCCTCGATGGCGTCCTGCAGCGCATCGTCCATCTTCTCGCCCTCGGAATTGAGCAGCTTGATGCCATTGTCGTAGAACGGGTTATGACTGGCGGAGATCATCACGCCGCAGTCGAAGCCCTCGCTGCGGGTGATATACGCCACGCAGGGGGTGGTGGTCACGTGCAGCAGGTACGCGTCCGCGCCGGAAGCGACGATGCCGGCCGCCAGGGCGTTCTCATACATATAGCTGCTGCGGCGGGTATCCTTGCCGATGACGATCTTGCCCTTGTGCTGGCGGCTGAAGTGCCAGCCCAGGTAACGGCCTATCTGGAAGGCGTGGACCGGGTCCAGGTCCACGTTGGCCTCGCCTCGGAAGCCGTCGGTGCCGAAATATTTACCCATGATCTTCTCCTCTTGACAGTGATAATGATCCCGCCCGTTCATAATAGAACGGGCAAGATGCGGGATACTATCCCTATGCTGAAAGAAATTCTATTCAATTCGGCCGTCATATATGCCGTATTGATCTTATTTATGCGTCTGATGGGCAAGCGTCAGCTGGGGGACCTGGAGCCCTCGGAGCTGATCGTGACCATCCTCATCTCCGAGGTGGCCGGTACGCCCATCTCCAGCCCGGAAAAGCCGCTGTACTACGGCATCGCCCCGGCTGCGGCCCTGTTCGCGCTGGACATGGCGGTATCGCTGCTCACGGCCAGGAGCGTGCGCCTGCGGGGCATACTGGCCGGCAAGCCGGCGCTGCTGGTGGTCCACGGCCGCATCGACCAGAGCCAGATGCGCCGCAACCGGTTCACCCCGGACGAGCTTGCCGAGGCGCTGCGCAGCCAGGGGGCGCTGGACCTGAACGAGGTGCAGTACGCCATCCTGGAGACCGACGGGCGGCTGAACGTCATCCTCGCCCCCGGCAGCCGGCCGGTCACCGCCGCCCAGATGAACATCCCGGCCCAGGACGCGGGCTATCCGCTGATCGTCGTCAACGAGGGCCGGGTGCTGACGGAGAACCTGAAAATACTGGGCAAGGACGAAAAGTGGCTGGAAAAGCATCTGCGCAGCCAGGGGCTGTCCTCGCCCAGGGACGTATATATGATGACGGTGGACATGGCGGGGGGCATATTCCTGTCCCCCAGAGAAAAGAAATGACCTTATTCCTGCTTGGTCTTGTCGCCCAGCAGCTTGGTCAGCTCCTCCATGAAGGTGTTGATGTCCTTGAACTGGCGGTAGACGCTGGCGAAGCGGACATAGGACACCTCGTCCACAGCCTTGAGCTGCTCCATGACCATGTCGCCGATCTCGGCGGTGGTGATCTCCCGCTCCAGGGCGCTCTGCAGCTCCGTCTCGATGGACGTGGCGATGTTCTCGATCTTGTCCAGGGGCACCGTGCGCTTCTCGCAGGCCCGGACCATAGAGTTTATCAGCTTCACCTTGTCGAAGGTCTGGCGGCTGCCGTCCCGCTTGACCACCACCAGGGGCATGCGCTCCACCTTCTCATAGGTGGTGAACCGCTTGGAGCACATCAGGCACTCCCGCCGGCGGCGGATGGTGCTGCCGTCGTCCGCAGGGCGCGAGTCGATGACCTTGCTCTCGGCATAACCGCAATAGGGGCATTTCATAGCGCGTATCCTCCCGATCTGTACTCAGATGCAAATATGATTTACATAATTATAGCACGACTTCCGGGAGAATTCCACAAAAACTTGCGTTTTTCCGTACTTTTTTACGCGACATAATGTATTTACCAAATTTGGTGGGAACTGTTCCTTGTCTCTGGGGAAAATGCACGGTATGATAACCCCATGAAGAGGTTTTTACATAGCTTCAAAAAAATATCCCCGGCGGGCCTGCTGGGCGTGCGCATCGTGATGGCGCTGTGCTGCGCCATGGCGTTCGCCGCCTTCGCGGTGTGCCTGTTCGCCGGGGAGCCCACCCTGGGCAACTGGCGGGCCTATCGTCTGGCCAGGGCCATGGCGGAGGCCCCGGCGGGGGTGCTGCTGGCGGCGGGCATCGGCCTCATCGTTCTGGAGGACCCGGGCGCAAAGAAATAGCCGGGACGGTCACTCCGCCCCGGCGTCGGACAGTATCCGCTCCACCTCTTCCCGGCTGGACAGGGCGTTGAGCACGTCCAGCAGGGCGTTGGCGCTCAGGCCCGCCGGCAGGTCCAGGGCCTTTTTCACCCGCGCCCGGCATCTGGCGCTGTCCGGCCGGCCGGCCAGACCCATGGCGTACAGCTCCGCCTTGGTCATGGGCGCGGCGGCCGGTCCGGCCTGCTCCTGGCCCACCTCCGTGGCCCCTGCCCGGCGCAGAGCGTCCTCCAGCACGGCGGGGGGCATGCCCTCCACCCCCAGAAGTCCCTGTTTGGAGGGGCTTTTTTTGCGTCTCTCCTTGCCGGGCACATCGGGGATGTAGGCGTGCTTGACCAGCGCCGGGTCGATGGCGCTCTTCAAAAAATTGCGGATGAGAAATCCGCCGCCGTCGCTGTCCGTCAGCACGATCAGCCCCCGCGCCTGGGCCAGCCGGCGCAGCAGCGCCAGCTTCTCCCTGTCGGAGAACACGCCGAAGCCCTCGGTGTCCACGATGACCGTGTCCGCCACATTGGCCAGAGCCGCCTTGTCGTAGCGGCCCTCCACCACGATCGCCTCCCGGATGCGTATCATGACCGGTCCAGGGCCAGCTGCAGCAGCAGCTCGCGCAGCAGCGCCTCCGGCTCGCCGCCGGTGTCCTTCATGGCGTAGTCGCACCCGGCGCACAGGCTCACCGCCCGGGCCAGCCGGTCCGTGGAGTACTTCCGGCACGCCCGCTGCAGGGGCTGGATAAAGTAGGGCCTGCCCGTCAGCTCCGGCACGCAGGCGGTGATGTACGCCTCGCCCTTGCCGCAGTCGGCGGCCAGCCGGGCCGCGTACAGCCGCCGGAACTGCTCGCTGATCATGGCGATCTGCTTCTGCGGCGGCTCGTCCTTGTCCGCCAGCAGGTCCGCCATCAGGCCGGCCGCCTTGTCATATCGTCCCTCGCCCAGCGCGTCGGTCAGATCGAAGATGGTGGTCTCCGGGGCCTTTTTGGCCACCGCGTCGATGTCGGCGCGCATGATGGCCCTGCCGGCGGCGTGGCCGGCGATCTTGGTGATCTCCGGGATGAGGCTGTTCATCCGCTCGCCGCAGACCCAGATGAGATAGCTGGCCGTGGGCGGGTCGATGGTCTTGTCCAGGTCCTCCGCCCGGCGCGTCACCCAGCGCACCAGCGCGGCTCCCTCGGCCCTGGTGAACTCCAGGTCCGTTCCGGCCTTTTTCATGGCCTTCACCGCCCCCAGGCGCATGTCCGGCGCATAGTCCGGGGCGAACACGAACGCCATCGTTGCCCACTCCGGCACGTCGGCCAGCAGCGCCTTCAGCGCCTCCGGGTCGTAGCCGGAGGTGCGGTTGACGTCAAAGTCCCGCACCTCGACGAGGGTATGCTCGCCCATGAAGGGCATGGCCTCTACGCTCTGGGAAAGCCGCGCCATGTCCAGACCGGGCCCCTGGAGCCGGTGGTAGTTGAACGCCTCGGTCCCCTCGTCCAGGCACAGCTTTTTCAGCTCTGCCAGGAAGCTGTCCCGCAGATAGTCCTCCTCCCCCCGGAGGATATATACCCGCCCGGGCCCCTCCTGGCGGAGCTTTTTTATCTCCGCGCCGTAATCCAGCTTTTTCTTCTCCTGTCTCGCCATCATCCATCGTCCTCTTGCTCGAATCGTATCGTCACGTCGCCCTCCAGGTCAGTGCGCCGGACATGGGCGCCGCACGCCGTCAGCCGTTCCAGAGTCTCCTCCGCCGGCTGGCCGTAAGAGTTGTAGCCCACGCTCACCACCGCCGTCTCCGGCCGCACCGCCAGCAGCATCAGCCGGCCCGTGGCGGTCTTGGAGCCGTGGTGGCCCACCGCCAGCACGTCTGCGGCCGGCAGAGAGCCCTCCCGCAGCAGGCTCATCTCCGCCCGCATGCCCGCGTCGCCCATGATGAGCGCGCTGTGTCCGGCGACCTCGCCCAGGGCCACGATGCCCTGCTCGTTCTCCTCCGCCCCCTGGGGCAGCAGCAGCTCCAGGGTCAGCTCCCCCGCCGTCAGGCGGGCGGGCTCGGCCAGGCGCATCACCGGCACGTCCCTATCCCGCGCCGCGTCCAGGATGTCCGCCAGCAGCCCGTCGCCGTCGTCCGCCGACGCGGGAAGTATCAGCCGCCCCACCGGTATCCGGTACAGCAGCGTCCGCACGCCTCCGGCGTGGTCGGCGTGCAGATGGGTCAGCACCAGCGCGTCCACCCGGCTGCGGCCGATGCTCTGCAGATAGTCGGCGGCAATATCCCCGGCGTCGTCCAGACTGCTGCCGCCGCAGTCCACCACCGCCGTGCCCGTCTGCCCAGCCAGCACCACGCACTCGCCCTGGCCCACATCCAGCACGGTGACGACGCCCTCGCCGGGGCCCACGGCCCATTTGCCCGCCGCCAGCACCAGGCACAGCCCCAGCGCCGCCAGGCATACCGGCACGTCCAGGGGGACGGCCCGGCGTCTGCCCCGCCTGTGCCGCAGCCAGTACCACAGGGCGAACAGGGCGTATGTCCCCGCCAACCAGGCCCAGGCCCGGGGCGTATTCATGGCCAGGCTGGCCACCGGCAGGGACGCGATAGCGCGGTATATCATCAGGCACCAGCGCACCGCCCAGCTCAAAAGCCAGCCCAGCGCCCGGCCCGCCGCCGGCCACACCGCGCCCAGCGCACAGCACACCCACGCCCCGCCGAAGGTCAGCTCCGCCGCCGGCAGCGTCAGCAGATTCGCCGCCAGGCCCCACAGGGGCAGCTGGCCGAAGTACAGCGCGGCCAAGGGCACGGAGAAGACGTTGGCGCAGACGGTGCCGCCGATGTTGGAACGCGCCGCGCCCGCCAGCCAGCCGTCTCCCGGCACCATTCGGCTCAGCCGCCGCATCACCCTGGGCAGCAGGAACACATATCCCGCCATACAGGCAAAACTCAGCTGCAGACCCACGCCGCCGATGGCCATGGGGTTTTTCAGCAGCAGCGCCAGCAGCGCCGCGCTCAGGCATGTGAGCTCGTCCGCCTCCCGGCGCGCCAGCGGCGCGGCCAGATACAGCGTCTGCATCACCGCCGCCCGCACCACCGAAGGCTTGCCGCCCGCCGTCAGGGCGAACAACCATATCACCGGCAGGCAGATAAGGCTGGTCCGGCGGCTCCGGCCCAGCAGCAGCTGCAAAAAGCCCACCAGCACGAACATGTGCATGCCGCTGACCGCCACGATGTGCAGCACGCCGGCGATGCGCATGGCGGCGTAGTTTTCGGTATCCCGCTCCAGCTGGCTGGTGTCGCCGGTGAGCAGGCCCTTCGCCAGCGGGGCCGTATCGGGGTCAAAAAAGCGCTCACACAGCGTCTGGATGGTCCGGCACAGCCGCTGGGGGAAGTACCGCAGTCCCGCCAGAGGCGCCCGGCCTGTTATCGACAGGGTCCCCGGCTGGACGTACCCCAGCAGGAACGCCCCCTGGCTGGTGTACAGATGGGACCGCTCCCCCTGGCGCGTCACCGGGTCGCTCAGGCGCACCTGTACCCGGACCAGGTCCCCCGGCTCCAGCGCCGGCAGGCTGCCCTCGTACAGATACAGCAGCGCCTTCCGTTTGGGCGCGCCCTCCACCACGCGTGCGGAGACCCGCTCATAATCGTCGTTTATCTCCACATAGTTGGTGATACGCGCCGTTATTTCAACTTCTTCCCCCACCATGTCCAGCACAGGCCGGACACAGAGGGTATACTGTCCCCACCACAGCGCGGCGCCCACCGCGCCCGCCAGCAGGCACACCGCCATCTGCCGGCCGTGCTTGCGCCAGCGCCGGACAAGGGGGCATAAAACGGCGAGAGCTGCCGCGATATACGGCAGCCCTCCCGCCGGCAGGACATACTCGCTCAGCCCCACCGCCACGGTGAAGCCCAGCGCCGCCCACGCCAGCTTTCGCATCGTTTTTCTCTCAGACCATCTGGTCCGGCATCCGCTTGCCCCCCAGGATGTGGAAGTGCAGATGGGGCACGCTCTGGCCCGCGTCCGCACCCACGTTGGAGATGACCCGGTAGCCGCCCGTCAGCCCCTCTTCGGCCGCGATCTTAGCGATCACGGTGAAGATATGGCCCACCAGGGCGGCGTTGGCGTCGGTGATCTCCGCGCAGGAGCCGATATGTTCCTTGGGCACCACCAGGATGTGGGTGGGCGCCTGAGGCGCGATGTCCCGGAAGGCGCAGCACAGCTCGTCCTCGTATACCTTGGCCGAGGGGATGTCCCCGGCAGCGATCTTGCAGAAAAGGCAGTCGCTCATGGTTCAGGCCTCACTGGGCGATGACGGCGGCAAACAGCACCAGGTCCTCGTCGCCGGAGTTTACAAGGCTGTGGCTGTGGCCCTTGGGGCAGTAGTGGGCCGTGCCGGGCTCCACCGGCTCCCACTTGCCGTCGTACAGGCACTTGCCGCAGCCGGACAGGAAGTAGAACACCTCGCAGTCCTCCTCATGGGTGTGCTCGCCGATGGACGCGCCGGGCACCAGGCGGATGGTCATCACCCGGCTGGGGCCGAACTCCACCTTCTTCATCATAGTGTCCTTCTCGCCGCCCCGCAGATGGGGCTTGGCGACCTCGTCGATGTTGGGGAAATTGATGAGCATGTTGCGCTTCTCCTTCCTGTTATTATGTTCGTGCCGGGTCAAAGCCCCAGCTTTTTCTCTACCAGGTCGTCCACGATGGCCAGAGCGTTGTCGATCTTCGTCACATCGCTGCCGCCGCCCATAGCGGACTCCGGCTTGCCGCCGCCCTTGCCGCCGGTGACGGCGGACACCTGGCGGACGATCTCGCCGGCCTTCACGCCGGCCTTCACCGCCTCGGGACCGCACACGGCCAGGAAAGTGACCTTCTCTCCGCTGTTGGCCGCCAGCACCGCCACGATATTGGCCGCCTTGTCCCGGAGCATGTCGCCCATCTGGCGCAGCCGGGCCGCGTCCGCTTCGGGCACGGCGGCGGTGAGGATGCGCAGCCCGCCCAGCTCGCGGGTGGAGAACAGCAGCCGTTCGGTCTCGCCGGCGGTCTCCTTGGCCTTCATCTTCTCCACGGTCTGGTGCAGGCCCTTCAGCTCGCCCATGATGGCCTCGGCACGGCTCTCCAGCTCGGTGGGCCGCACCTTCAGCACCGCCGCCGCCTGATCCAGCCGCTGCTGCAGCCGGCGCATCCCATCCAGGGACGCCTTGCCGGTGACGGCCTCGATGCGCCGCACGCCGCTGGCCACGGAGAACTCGCTGATGATGTGGAACACGCCCACCTTGGCGGTGTTGTCCAGGTGAGTGCCGCCGCAGAACTCCACGGAGTAGCCCTCGCCCATGTCCACCACGCGGACCGTGTCGCCGTATTTCTCGCTGAACAGGGCGATGGCGCCCCGCTTTTTGGCCTCCTCGATGGGCAGCACGTCGGTGTGCACGGCGTAGCCCTCCAGCACCGCGTCGTTGACCATCGCCTCCACCTGGGCCAGCTCCTCGGCGGTCATGGCGGAGAAGTGGGTGAAGTCGAAGCGCAGCCGGTCCGGCTCCACCAGGGAGCCTGCCTGGTGCACGTGCTCGCCCAGCACCGTGCGCAGGGCCTTGTCCAGCAGATGGGTGGCGGAGTGGGCCCGCATGATGGCCTTGCGGCGGTCGGTGTCGATGCTGGCGGTGACCGCGTCGCCTATCTTCAGCACGCCGCCGGACACCTTGCCGTAGTGCATGTACTTGCCGCCCTTGTTCTTCTGCACGTCGGTGACGGTGAACACAGTCTCGCCGGCGGTCAGCACGCCGTGGTCGGCCACCTGGCCGCCCATCTCGGCGTAAAACGGGGTCTTATCCAGCACCACGATGCCCTCCACGCCGGGCATCATCTGGTCAGCCTGCTCGTTCTCCACCACCAGAGCCACCACCTTGGCGCCCTCGATGACGGTGTGCTCGTAGCCGTCGAAGACGGTCTCGGGCACGTCCTTGCCGAACTCCACGCCGGCCCAGCCCAGGTCGCCCAGGGCCTCCCGGGCCTTCCGGGCACGCTGGCGCTGCTCCTCCATGAGGGCCTGGAAGCCGGCCTCGTCCACGGTCATGCCCTGCTCCTCGGCCATGTCCATGGTCAGGTCCAGGGGGAAGCCGTAGGTGTCGTAGAGCTTGAAGGCGTCGGCGCCGGAGAAGACGCTCTCGCCCCGCTCCTTGTGGCCGGAGAGCATCTCGTCGAAGATGCGCATGCCGCCGTCGATGGTGCGGGCGAAGTTCTCCTCCTCCACCCGGATGACCTTGGTGATGTAGCTCTGCCGCTCCCGCAGATCGGGGTAGTGGCCCTCGTTCTCGTGGACCACCATGTCCACGATCTTATAAAGGAACGGCTCGTTCATGCCCAGCAGCTTGCCATGGCGGGCGGCCCGGCGCAGCAGCCGGCGCAGCACGTAGCCCCGGCCCTCGTTGGAGGGCAGCACGCCGTCGCAGATCATCATCACGGAGGCCCGGATGTGGTCGGTGATGACCCGCAGGGACACGTCCATCTTGTGGCTCTGGCCGTAGGTGGCCCCGGTGAGGCGGGAGACCTCGTTGGTGATGTTCATCACCGTGTCCACGTCGAACAGGCTGTCCACGTCCTGGCACACCACCGCCAGCCGCTCCAGGCCCATGCCGGTGTCGATGTTCTTCTGCTTCAGCTCTGTGTAGTTGTCGTGGCCGTCGTTGTCGAACTGGGAGAAGACCACGTTCCAGACCTCCATGTACCGGTCGCAGTCGCAGCCCACGGTGCAGGTGGGCTTGCCGCAGCCGTACTTGGGGCCCCGGTCGTAGTAGATCTCGGAGCAGGGGCCGCAGGGGCCGGAGCCGTGCTCCCAGAAGTTGTCCTCCTTGCCGAACCTGTAGATGCGCTCGGCGGGGATGCCGATGACCTCGTTCCAGATGCGGAAGGCCTCGTCGTCGGCGGGGGTGGTCTCGTTGCCGGCGAACACGGAGGGGTACAGCCGGTCCGGGTCAAGGCCCACCCACTCCGGGCTGGTCAGAAACTCCCACGCCCAGGGGATGGCCTCTTTTTTGAAGTAGTCTCCGAAGGAGAAGTTGCCCAGCATCTCGAAGTAGGTGCCGTGGCGGGCGGTCTTGCCGATGTTCTCGATGTCGCCGGTGCGGATGCACTTCTGGCAGGTGCAGACCCGGTGGCGGGGCGGCTCCTGCTCCCCGGTGAAGTAGGGCTTCATGGGGGCCATGCCGGAGTTTATCAGCAGAAGGCTCGCGTCGTTCTGGGGGATCAGGGAAAAGCTGGGCAGGCGAAGGTGGCCCTTGGTCTCGAAAAAGGCCAGGAACATCTCACGCAGTTCGTTCACGCCGTATTTTTTCGTCATATCCTTAAACCTCTATGCTTGAATTGGTCATGCGCGTCAATAGGGATGGGCCGCGCGGAAGGCGTTGAAGTCCGCCTCGTTGGTGAAGAAGGAGGACACGCCGTCCACGGAGTACCAGTACCAGTAATCGGTGTAGCTGGGATCGGCCGCCGCCTGCAGCGACGCCGCGCCGGGGTTGCAGATGGGCCCCACGGGCAGGCCGGGATACAGATAGGTGTTATAGGGGCTGTCGATCTCCAGATCGTCGTAAGTCAGCTCGAAGGTGCTGGTGTCCTTGATATAGTTGATGGTGCTGTCCAGCTGCAGGTTCCAGCCGGCGCCGAGGCGGTTGTAGATGACCGAGGCCATGTTCTCCCGCTCGCCCTCGGCGGAGCCGGCCTCCTTCTCGATGAGGGACGCCATGATCACGCCCTGCCGCAGGGTCAGACCGTGCTCGGAAAAGCCGTTGCGTATCTCGTCGGTGAGCTTGCGCTTGGTGTTGTCCAGGAAACGGCTGATGGCGGTCTCGGCGCTCTCGCCCTGGTAGAACTCGTAGGTATCCGGGAACAGGAAGCCCTCCAGCCGCTGTGCGTCGCCCAGGGGGATCTCCTTGAGGAAGTCGTAGTCGAAGTCGTAGTTGGCCGCCGCCTCGTACAGATCGTCCTTCCGGCAGACGAAGCTCTGCTCCAGCAGGGTGAAGATCTGGTCCATGGAGAAGCCCTCCGGGAAGGTGACCTTGACGGTCTCCTGGCTGTCGGAGCCGAACTGCATCTTCGTCACCAGCGCCCGGTAGTCCAGAGAGGTGCTCAGGCTGTAGGTGCCGGGGTCCATCTTGATGTTGGCGTGGGAGATGCCGGCGAAGATCTTGAACAGCCACTTGTACTCGATGATGCCGCCGTTTTTCAGCGCGTCGGCCACCTGGTCGATGTCCACCTTGATCTCCACGTCCTCCATCTCGCCGTCGCTGTTCTCCCGCTGGACGGTGACGGGCATGTCGCCGGTGGGCTCATAGGGGGTGATCTCCACCACGGCGGTGGCCGGCTCCTTGTTCAGGGCCAGCACGTCCACCGCGCACATCCAGCCGAAGCAGGCCAGGATGATGCTGATGCTTATCACGCACAGCGCGTACAGGATACCGCCGCCGATGCCCAGCCGGCCGTACCGGCGGAACCGGATGGGCAGATAGTCCCGCACCTCCGGCAGGTCGTCCGGGTCGGTGTAATCCACCTCGTCCAGCTCCGAGTCGTAGACCAGCATCTGGCTGCCGCGCAGCCGCTTGCCCACCACCGGGTCCTCACGGAGCACCTTTTCCGGCAGCTGGCGCAGCTGCTTTTTCTGCTTGCGGGTGAGCTTGGACAGCTTCACCGTGCGCAGATCCTGCCCCTCCACGGAGATCTTCTCCTCCCGGCCGGACCGTTTGGCCGCCAGGCGCTGGCGCAGGCTCATTTTGCCCGGCGCGGGCTCGGCGGGCTGCTCCTCCTGGCCGGCGTATTCCTCCTGGAAGGTGTGGATCTGCTCCTGCTCGGCTCCTTCGGGCTGGACATCCTGCTCTTCGGGCTGGGCATCCTGCTCCTCGGGCTGGGCGTCCTGCTCATCGGGCTGGACATCCTGCTCTTCGGGCATGGGCTGCCGGTATTCGTCGGTGGTGTTTTTCTTTGCCATGGGACCGCTCCTTTGCCGTCTTAGCCGTCACGCCGTGGGCGGCGGCTTCATAGTATGTCTCGGATGCACCCGCGCCCCACGCCTCTCCGCGCGGGCGGCGGCTGCGAAATCAAAAAGCGCGGGGAAAGGGTCTTACAAAATGTTCTGCAACAATTCCTATAGCTGGCTCTGGCTCATCATCATCCTGATCCTGCTGTTCTCCGTGGCCGGCGGCTACGGCTGCGGCTGCGGCTGCGGCGAGAACAACAACGGCTGCGGCTGTGGCTGCGGCTGCGGCAACTGATACACAGCTCTGCCAGACTCACCCATGGGGCTCTCCGGAGCCCCATCCTTTTTTTATCCGCTGGGCCAGCACCGCCAGCGCGAAGGCGGGCAGGCGCAGCTGTCTGCCCAGGCGGCTGGGCTGCTGCAGCAGGCGGTACAGCCATTCCAGCTTCCAGCGTATCCACCCGTCCGGCGCCCGTTTGGCCCGGCCGCTGAGCACGTCCAGGCACCCGCCCAGACCGGCCATCAGGCCCACATCCAGCTTTTGGCGGTTGTCCGCCATCCATATCTCCTGCCTGGGCGAGCCCATGCACACCATCAAAAGGTCCGGCGCAGCGGCGCGTATGTCCGCCAGCACCGCCTCGTTATCCTCAAAGTACCCGTCCCGGCAGCCGCACACGGTCACCTGCGGGAAGCGGTCAGCGATGGTCCTGGCGGCGTCCGCGCCCACGCCGGGCTTGCCGCCCAGCAGATATATCCGGCCCTGGAAGCGGGCCAGCAGCGCCAGCAGGAAGTCATAGCCCGTCACCCGCTCCGGCACCGGCGTGCCCAGCACCCGGCTGGCCCACACGATGCCCACCCCGTCGGCCAGGGTCATATCCCCGCCGGCGATGGCGGCGCGCAGGGCGGCGTTTTTCCGGCATTCCCAGACGATCTCCGGGTTGGGGGTGCACACATAGGCGCTGCGGCGCTGGCTCGCCAGCGCCAGGGCCCGGTCCACCGCCTGGTCCATGGTCAGGCCGTCGTAGCAGACGCCCAGGACGGACGGCCTCATAGCTGGGAGAACACCTGGCCTATATTGCCCCGGACGATCAGGTCCGCCTCGGCGTCCCGAGGCGTCGCGCCCCGGTTCACCAGCACCAGCTTATGGCCCCGATAGTAGTTGATCAGCCCCGCCGCCGGATACACCGCCAGGCTGGTGCCGCCGATGATGAGCATGTCCGCGTCGCGGATATACCGCACGCTCTTTTGCAGGATGTCCTGGTCCAGGGCCTCCTCGTAGAGCACCACGTCCGGCCGGACGATGCCGCCGCAGTCGCACCGGGGCACGCCTGTGCCGTCGTTGATGAAGCTGACAGGATAGGGCTTGCGGCACCGGGCGCAGTAGCAGCGCAGGGTGGAGCCGTGCAGCTCCAGCACGTTTTTGCTGCCCGCCGCCTGATGCAGCCCGTCGATGTTCTGGGTGATGACGGCCTTGAGCTTGCCCTCGGCCTCCATGCGGGCCAGCCACAGATGGGCGGCGTTGGGCTTGGCGTCCTTGGCCACCAGCTTGGCCCGGTAGAAGCGGTAGAACTCCGCCGGGTCATGCTCGAAGAAGCTGTGGGAGATGATGGTCTCCGGCGGATAGGCCCACTGCTGGTTATACAGTCCGTCCACGCTGCGGAAATCCGGGATGCCGCTCTCCGTGGACACGCCGGCTCCGCCGAAGAAGACGATATCGTCGCTTTCCTGCACCCACTGCTTGAGGGTCTGTACCGCCTGGTCCATCCGCTCGCGCCTCCATTTCCGCAGAAACCGCATGATCTGGCTATTTTTGATCAGTTTATTATAATATATCCAATTCCGTTTTTCAATATAAAAAGCGCACAGGGAAGAGCCCCGTGCTCCCGCGCGGGACTGTGCTTATTTCTCATCGGCCCGTCCGGCCCCGGGAACGCAAAAAAACGCACATATCCGGAAAATATCCTCCAAGCCCCGTACCTTTTTGCGCTTTTGCATAAAATATTCCCGGCACGTTCCCGGCGTCCTTGGACATTCCGACGTTTTCGCGGCGAAAATGTCCGCAAATTTGTAGGAACTTTACAAATCGTGACGGCCGGGCCAAAATCGAAAAGTTTTTGTTTGAAAATGCGGACCAAGAAGTATATTATTGTAATACAAAAACGCTTCGGCAAGAAATAACATAATGAAGGAGTGGTTTCGTTCTATGTTTGAAAACCTGTTCTGGATCGGCTTTGCCGGCGCCGCCGTGGCCCTGCTGTTCGCGCTGATGCAGCGCAACAAGGTCATGCGCGCCAGCGAGGGCAACGACAAGATGGTGAAGCTGGCCTCCGCCATCCGGGAGGGCGCCAACGCCTACCTGAAGGCCCAGTACACCACCGTGGCCAAGGTGTTCTGCGTGGTGTTCGTCATCCTGCTCATCATGGCCTTCGGCACCAACGGGCAGATGCTCCCTAAGGTCACCCCCATCGCCTACCTGACCGGCGGTATCTGGTCTGTGCTGGCCGGCTTCATCGGCATGAAGATCGCCACCAACGCCAACGCCCGCACCGCCAACGCCGCCAGCGAGAGCCTGAACAAGGGCCTGAACATCGCCTTCTCCGCCGGCTCGGTCATGGGCTTCGTGGTGGTGGGCCTGGGCCTGCTGGACATCACCATCTGGTTCTTCGTGCTCAAGTACGGCATGGGCATGAACGACCCCCACGCCATCGCCAACATCATGGTGATGAACGGCATGGGCGCCTCCTTCGTGGCCCTGTTCGCCCGTGTGGGCGGCGGTATCTACACCAAGGCCGCCGACGTGGGCGCGGACCTGGTGGGCAAGGTGGAGGCCGGCATCCCCGAGGACGACCCCCGCAACCCCGCCACCATCGCCGACAACGTGGGCGATAACGTGGGCGACGTGGCCGGCATGGGCGCGGACCTGTTCGAGAGCTACGTGGGCTCCATCGTGGCCACCTTCGCTCTGGCCGGCGCCGCCCAGTACGGCTGGAGCGGCATGTTCCTGCCTCTGGCCCTGGCCGTTGTGGGCATCGCCTGCTCCCTGATCGGCTCCTTCCTGATAAAGACCAAGGAAGACGCCACCCAGATGAGCCTGCTGAAAAGCCTGCGCACCGGTACATACACCGCCGCCGTCCTCAGCGCCATCCTGGCCCTGCCCCTGTGCTACTGGGTGCTGGGCACCGGCAACCACTGCTGGGGCGTGTACGTGGCCATCCTCAGCGGCCTTATCGGCGGCTGCGCCATCGGCTACTTCACCGAGTACTACACCTCCGACAACTACAAGCCCACCCAGGAGCTGGCGGCCGCCTCTGAGACCGGCTCCGCCACCATCATCATCGGCGGCATCTCCCTGGGCCTGAAGTCTACCATGACCTCCATCCTGATCGTGGGCGCGGCGGTGCTCATCAGCTACTTCGCCGCCGGCGGCTCCACCACCATTCTGGACGAGTCCGGCGCCTTCTCCGTGGCCTTCAACCAGGGCCTGTACGGCATCGGCATCGCCGGCGTGGGCATGCTGTCCACCCTGGGCATCACCCTGGCCACCGACGCTTACGGCCCCGTGGCCGACAACGCCGGCGGCATCGCCGAGATGAGCGGCCTGCCCGAGGAGGTCCGCGAGCGCACCGACGCGCTGGACTCCCTGGGCAACACCACCGCCGCCACCGGCAAGGGCTTCGCCATCGGCTCCGCCTCCCTGACCGCGCTGGCGCTGCTGGTGGACTACGTGAACATGGTCCAGAACAAGACCGACGAGGTCCTCAACTTCACCCTCACCAGTCCCACCGTTCTCGTGGGCATGTTCATCGGCGCTATGCTGACCTTCGTGTTCTCCGCCTTCACCATGAGCGCGGTGCAGAAGGCCGCCCAGTCCATCGTGGTGGAGGTCCGCCGCCAGTTCCACGAGATCGTGGGCATCATGGAATACAAGGCCGACCCCGACTACTCCCGCTGCGTGGAGCTGTGCACCAAGGGCGCGCTGCATGAGATGGTCGTGCCCGCCTGCCTGGCCGTGATCGTGCCCATCGCCACGGGCCTCATCCTTGGCCCCACCGGCGTGGTGGGCCTGCTGGGCGGCGTATCCGTCACCGGCTTCGCCATGGCGGTGTTCATGTCCAACGCCGGCGGCGCCTGGGACAACGCCAAGAAGTACATCGAGCGGGGCAACCACGGCGGCAAGGGCTCCGAGCAGCATAAAGCGGCCGTTGTGGGCGACACCGTGGGCGATCCCTTCAAGGACACCTCCGGCCCCAGCCTGAACATCCTTATCAAGCTGTGCTCCACCGTGTCCATCATGTTCTCCGGCCTGATCGTGGCCTTCAACCTGATCAAGTACCTGTAAAAACACACAGCAAAAGCCCCGGCTCGCCGAGCCGGGGCTTTTTTATCCAGTTCACAGTATGTCCACGGAGAAGCTCAAAACCTTTTCCGCGCCGGGGGCCAGGATCACCGCGTGGGGCTTGTCCTCGAACCGGCCGGTCTCGTCCAGGCGCGCGCCGCAGCCCTGCCAGGGCTCGATGCAGATGTAGGGGGCGTTTTTCTCCGGCATGGTCCAGATGCCCAGCATGGGGAACTCCCGAAAGTCCATCCGCAGGCCCCGGCCGGTGTCCTTATGCACCAGCGCCACGCCGGCGGAGTCCAGCTCGTTGTATATGAGCGTGTCCGCCGCGTCGAATATCTCATGGCGCAGGGGGATAGTGTCGGTGTGGAAGAGGTATTCCGGCTCCAGAAAGCCACCCAGCAGCCCGCCGGGGTGCACCGCCACGGAGTGGGCGTATTCCCTCTGGTCGAACACCAGCTGGTAGTCCTCGAAGGCCTCCCCCGGGCGCATGGGGCAGTTGAAGGCGGTGTGGCCGCCGATACAGAAGGGCATGGGGCTCGCACCGGTATTCTTCACCGCGCAGCTGGTCTCAAAGCCCGTAGCCGTCAGCGTGTGGCTCACCCGCAGCCGGAAGGGGTAGGGATACTGCGCCAGGGTCTGGGGGCTGTCCGTCAGCTCCAGGGTCACGCTGTCCGGCCGCTGCCGGACCAGGGTGAACTCGCTGTGCCTGGCAAAGCCGTGGCGGGCCATGCGGCAGGGGCCGTTAGGCGACTCCACCGCCCCGTCCTTCAAGGCCCCCACGATGGGGAACAGGATGGGGTTCCGCCCGGCCCAGTAGGCCGCATCGCCCTGCCAGAGGTACTCCGTCTCCCCCTCCCGGAAGCTGACGAGCTCCCCGCCATGGGTGGTGACTGCGGCGGTGAATCTCTCGTTTTTCAGCGTGTATTCCATATCAGCGCACCCTCTCCCATGCCTCCACGCCGGCCTTGAGCCGCCGCAGCCCGTCCTCCACCAGCGACCGGGCGCAGCCTAAGTTCATGCGCAGAAAGTCCCTGCCGTTGCCGCCGTACATCCCGCCGGCGTTCAGGAAAAGCCCCGTCTTCTCCCGGATGAACCGGGCCAGGTCCCCCTTGTCACCGGGCAGGGCCGAGCAGTCCAGCCACATAAGATACGTAGCCCGGGAGGGCACCGCCTTCACCTGGGGCAGCTCCTTTTCCAGGAATGTCTGCACGCGCCGCTTATTTTCCGCCACATAGGCCCGCATCTCGTCCAGCCAGGGGCCGCACTGGGTGAAGGCCGCCACCGTGGCGTCCACGGCGAA